>JAHIVL010000077.1 GCA_018816485.1 Patescibacteria group bacterium
AGCCGGTGGTGGTTCCATAAGAGCACATAAGCCCGAAGTTTTAAGAGCGACTTTCAAGAATATGGGGTACAGTGATGAACAAATTAAGGCCAGTATAGGGCATATGCTCGAAGCATTTGAAGTTGGAACTCCTCCGCATGGCGGTATTGCTTTGGGATTGGATCGTCTGGCTATGATTTTGGCTCAAGAAACTTCAATTAAAGAAGTAATTGCTTTTCCTATGAACTCATCTGGCAAAACTGCAATTATGGATGCTCCAGCAGAAGTTGAGCAACTTCAACTCGATGAATTAGGAATAAAAGTTATTGGAAAGAAAGAATAGCCTAACGCTAGTATTTCATTCATGAAGAATCTTTTTAAAGAAAATAAATACAAGTTGGTTAGTGTCTTCATTCTAGTTATTGCGATTTTTCTTTATAAATCTGTGAGCCTAATCACTTTTGCAAAAAACTCAGCTGAAAAAAAATATGATGTTTACACTAGAGAAGTTCTAGAAATTCCCGTACTTAGATCTAACTTAAATTTACAAGAAGAAGATGATACTAAGTCTACTTCATTTGATATTAATAGTTTAACCTCAAAATCTGTTTATATTGAGGATATCGATACCGCTACTCAGCTTTTTGAAAAGAATGGAGAAAGAGTGCTTCTTCCGGCATCAACTACAAAAATTATGACCGCTCTCGTAGCAAGACAAGAATATAAACTTGATGATGTTTTTACTATCCCAGACATCTTTCAGATTGATGGTTATAGCATTGGATTGTTTAAAGGTGAGAAAATGAGAGTAGATCAATTGTTAAAAGCAGCTTTAATTCAGTCAAGTAATGATGCAGCATATACATTAGCTTTGAATCATCCTAATGGATTAGATGGATTTGTAAAATTAATGAATCAAAAAGTGGCAGATTTTAATTTAAAAAGTACTTATTTTGAAAACCCAGCAGGTTTTGACAATGATTCTCAAAGAAGCTCCGCACACGATTTGGCTATTATAAGTAAAGAGTTTATGAAAGATGATTTTTTAAGGGAAGTTGTTGGGGCCAAAGAGGACATAATTTCAGATGAGAGTGGTGTTTATAAACATTATTTATATAGTACGAATGAATTTTTGGGAGTTGATGAATCTGTTGTAGGTATAAAAACAGGAACGACCGAGGGGGCTCATCAGGTTTTAATCACTCAGTTCAATAGAGAGGACAGAAACATATTAATTATCGTGATGGGAAGTGACGATAGATATGAAGAAACTTCTCAACTAATTGATTGGGTTTTCGATGAATTCATATGGTTAACTCCTGAACAAATTATTGAAGAAAGCTGATATAGTTAGGATATGAAAATTACTATTATAGGTACTGGTTTTGTAGGAGTAGTTTCAGCTGCAGTTTATGCATCTTTTGGAAATGAAGTTGTAGGTTTGGACGTTGATCAAGAAAAAATTAATTTCCTCAAAACCAGCAAAGTTCCTTTTTTTGAACCTGGACTTGAAGAACTTTTGACGAGTACTCAACAAGACAGAAAACTTACTTTTACCACTTCCTATGAAGAAGCAATTACTAACTCGGATGTTATTTTTATAGTAGTTGGAACTCCATCATCAGCCGATGGTAACGCAGATCTGAAATATGTTTTTAAATCTTGTGAATCTTTGGCTCCTTATTTGAAGGAAAATGCAATTGTGGTTGTCAAATCAACAGTTCCACCGGGGACATTAAATCAAGTTGAGGAAATTATTAATAAGATAGCAAAGGTGAAGTATTTCACCGCATCAGTACCTGAATTTTTAAAAGAAGGAACTGCTGTTTATGACACTCTCAACCCCGACAGGATTGTAATTGGAGCAAGAGACGATTATCCATTTCAAATTTTAGAGGCTTTGCATCAACCTTTTAATACTTCGGTGATAAAAGTATCTCCAGAATCTGCTCAGATGGCTAAATACAGTTCGAATGCATATTTAGCAACGCGTATTACTTTTATTAATCAAATTGCTGATTTATGCGAAAAAAATGGCGCTAATATTGATGAAGTTATTCAAGCGATTGGCATAGATAAAAGAATTGGCAAACATTACTGGTACCCTGGATTTGGATATGGAGGTTCTTGTTTCCCAAAAGATGTTAAAGAATTAGCACACTATTCAAGACAAGTTGGAGAAGATGGTAATTTATTCAACAAAATTACTGAAATTAATGAAAATAGAATATCAAAATTACTAGATAATTATTCGAAAAAAATTGGTGGCTTTGAAGGCAAAACTGTAGCCGTATTAGGTTTATCATTTAAGCCAAATACGAATGATATGAGAGAAGCACCAAGTGTAAGGGTTATTCCTTATCTATCTAGTGTGGGAGCAAGTGTCAGAGGGTATGACCCAAAAGCTTTATCAGTAGTTAAACACTTCATAGAAGATGATGAAAAAGTTACATACTATGATTCAATTAATGAAGCTGTCTCTGGTGTAGATGTGATTATTTCATTAATTGAATGGTCGGAAATTATTAATTTTGATTTTTCAAGTGTAAAGGATGTATCAAGGGATCAATGGTTTATTGATGCGAGAAATCAATTTATTCCTAAAAAAGTTAAAGAATGGGGATATAAATATATAGGTGTAGGAAAATAAATAGGAATAAATATGGATCAGCCAAAAATTTTAATAACAGGCGGAACAGGTTTTGCTGGATCTCATTTAGTAGAGGCATTAGTAGTTCAAGGATATAAAAATATTCATGTTACTTCATTTAGTGGTGATTCTAGTTTTATGGAAAAGTTAATTGGAATAGAGAATATTCATCAATTAGATTTAACTAAAAGAGAAGACACAGAGTCACTTATCAAGCAGTTGCAACCAACTCAGATTTATCATTTAGCCTCATTTGCTTATGTGGGAAAAAGTTTTGAGAAAGCAGAAGAATTGTTAAGTAATAATATTTCTTTACAGTTGAATTTATTAAAAGCAGTTAAAGAATTTTCTCCAAAGACAAGATTGTTAGTGATTGGATCTGCTGAAGAGTATGGAGTAAGTCTAAGTGATGATGAAATTCCATGCGATGAGGACCATAAATTCAGACCAATTAATCCTTATGCAGTTTCAAAAATTACCCAAGATATGCTAGCTTATGTATATTTTATTTCTTTTAATTTAGACATAGTTACTGTCAGACCGTTTAATCATATCGGGGAGAGACAATCTTCCGACTTTGCCATTCCTGCTTTTATAAACCAGGTGGTAGCAATTGAAAGAGGTGAACAAGAAAAATTGATGGTTGGCAACCTTGACGCAATTAGAGATTTTACTGATGTTAAGGATATGGTTAAAGCTTATATTATCGTTATGAACAATGGTAAAAAAGGCGAAGTTTACAATATTGGAAGTGGAGTTGGTGTTCGAATGTCTGAGATTGTTCAAAAATTAGTTTTACTTTCAACAAAACATATCGTAATTGAAGTAGATAAATCAAGATTTAGACCACAAGATATTCCAAAAATGGTTGTAAATAATGATAAGATTAAATCATTAGGATGGAGTCCTAAGATTTTTCTGGATGATTCCTTATTAAGAATTATTGAATTTGCTCGCTCATCTGGAAGAACCACTGAAGGAAAAATTAATAATAGTTAAATGGAATAAACTAAGGATGTATTTTATGAAAAAAGCATTTATAACTGGCATAACTGGACAAGATGGATCTTATCTAGCTGAATTTCTTTTGGAAAAGGGCTATAAAGTTTATGGTTTAACCAGAAGAACTAGTACTCAGAATTTTGCTAGAATTCAAGGCGTAATTCACAATGAAAATCTAAAATTAATTTCTGGTGACTTAATAGATCAACACTCATTAACATATGCTCTTAAAGATATTCAACCTGATGAAGTATATAATTTAGCTGCTCAATCGTTTGTAAAAGCTAGTTGGGATCAGCCAGTTTTAACAGGCGAATTTACAGCTCTTGGAGTGATTAGGGTTTTAGAAGCAATGCGATTGGCATGTCCAACAGCAAAATTTTATCAGGCTAGTTCGAGTGAGATGTTCGGAAAAGTTCAAGAAGTACCTCAAAAAGAAACAACACCTTTTTATCCAAGATCTCCTTATGGTGTTGCTAAAGTTTATGGTCATTGGATAACTGTTAATTATCGAGAATCATTTAATATGTTTGCTACTTCTGGAATTCTTTTTAATCACGAATCACCTAGAAGAGGACTAGAATTTGTTACAAGGAAAATTGCCAATGCAGCTGTGAGGATAAAACTTGGTAAACAAGATTATGTAGAATTAGGAAACTTAGATTCAAAAAGAGATTGGGGTTATGCCAAAGATTACGTTGAGGCAATGTGGTTGATGCTTCAACAAGATGAGCCAGATGATTATGTTATTGCAACTGGAGAAGCTCACTCTGTCAAGGAGTTTTTACAACTAAGCTGTAAGTTTGCAGGAATTGAAGATTGGAAATCGGTTTGGAAACATAATCCAGAATACGATCGTCCTGCAGAGGTTGAATTGTTAATTGGCGATTCAACTAAAGCAAGAGAAAAATTTGGGTGGAAGCCAACAATTAATTTTGAGAGCTTAGTAAAGTTAATGGTTGATGCAGAATTGGAATTGGAAAGTAAATAAATGCAAAAAGCTGTTGTTATAGTTCCAACTTATAACGAAAGAGAAAATATCCAAAAATTAATTCCGTTACTCTTGGAAGTTTTCAAGAAGGTCAAGAATTGGGACATGAGCATTCTTGTTGTTGACGATACCTCTCCAGACAAAACATATGAGGTTGTAAAAAAAATAACCAAAGAAAATAAAAAGGTTAAACTTCTTCTTAATGCAAAAAAAGAAGGATTAGGTGGAGCTTATTTGAAGGGAATGGATTACGCTTTTGGAGAGCAGGGAGCTGAAGTTGTTCTTCAATTTGATGCCGACCTTTCACATGATCATCGAAAAATTCCTCAATTTATGAAGGAAATCGATGGAGGTGAAGATTTGGTTTTAGGCTCAAGATATGTAAAAGGAGGTGGAATTCCTGCAAACTGGGGTTTGTACAGAAAGTTTTTGAGTGTGGTGGGAAATATTACAATCGCTACAGTTTTAACAAATTTTAGTATTCGAGATTGGACTACAGGGTTTAGAGCAGTTAGAAGAAAAGTATTTGAGAAGGTGCGTCCATTTGTTAGTGATGCTAGATTTATGGGCTATACTTATCAAATAGGATTTCTCAATAGCGCTTTAAGACAGGGTTTCAAAGTAAAAGAAGTACCATTTATTTTTGTTGATAGAACTATTGGAAAATCGAAATTAGGAGCTGAATATATGAAAAATACGTTGCTTTATATTTTTAAATTACGCCTAGACGATCTATTCAAAAACAGAATTTTTAAGTTTGCTTTTGTAGGTGGAATTGGAACTTTAGTTCAGTTAATGTCATTGACAATTATAAGATTGTTAATACCTGACTTTCAATTTCTAGTTTTTACTAGTTTTTTGGTTGCGACATTGATGAGCATTGAGCTGGCTATTATTTCAAATTTTGTGCTTAACAATCTATGGACTTTTGCCGATAGAAAATTAATGACGTCTCAAATTCCGGGAAAGTTTATTCAATTTAACTTGGCTTCAATGGGATCTATTTTAATTCAGTTAATTATCAACTCTTCTGGTGAAAATTTTATCGGACTTAAAGATCTTTTTGTTTTACCAATAATAAATTTCAATGTTGATACTGGGTTGATTTTTGCAATATCAGGAATATTGATCGGTTTATTTTGGAATTTCTTTGCTTACAATAAATATATTTGGAAGAAAAAATAACAAAGTATGATCAGGAGTTTGTTCAAAAAAAAACATTATTTTTTTATTATCGTTTTAATATTGGCAGCTTTTGTAAGATTCTGGAATATTCCAAATACGGTTCAATTTTTAGGTGATCAGGGACGCGATTCACTGATTGTATCCAAAATTTTTAAAGAAAATAATTTTGTGTTTATTGGTCCTGTCACTAGCGTAGGTAACATGTATCTGGGTCCACTTTATTATTATTTTATGGTTCCTTTTTTGATGATTTCATATCCAAATCCGTTGGGGCCTGTATACGCAGTAGCTTTTTTAGGAGTTCTTACAATCTACTTAATGTATGCTTTGGGAAAAGAGTTAGTTGGTCAAAAAGTTGCATTGGTGGCAGCGACTTTGATGACATTGTCTGCGACTGTTGTTGCGGGAACAAGGTTCAGTTGGAATCCTAATCCAGCTCCTTTAATATCATTGCTGTTGATTTATTTTGTTTTTAAAGCTCTAAGAAAGGATACTAAATACTGGATTCTAGTTGTTCTGTGTTTTAGTGTTTTGATTCAATTACATTATTTGACTTTGTTGGCTGGTTTAGGCTTTGGAAGCTTATGGGTTTGGCAACTTTACCAAAAACACAAAAATAAAAAATCAATCAGAAAAATGATGATTTCGACTATTATTGGCGTTTTCATTTTTGTGTCTTTTTTAACACCGCTAGTTTTATTTGACTTAAAGCATGATGGTTTAAATTTTCAAGCTTTTAAAAAGATTATTATTGGTGAAAATAGCTTTGAAGAAGAATCTTTTGCTTTTTTAGATAGAGGAAGCCAGATACTGGTCGAATTATCAATTGGTGATCAGAAAAATCTGAACAATTATTTATTTATATTTTTTATTGGAATTTTAATTTTGAGTTTAAGTTTGAGAGATTCTCATCGTTTGGGGAAAATTATTATTGTGACTTTTTTAATAACTGGAATTTTTGGAACGGCTCTTTACAAACACACCATTTTTGACCATTATGTAGCTTATTTATTTCCAGTATCATTTTTTGCTCTAGGAATTATAGGTGAGTACCTTTATAAAAAAGGAGTATCAGGTAAGCTAGCAATCTCATTATTTTTGATACTTTTCGTAAATTATAATGTTATCAAAATGACAAAAGTTCTTTCTTCAACTGGGAGTACGATGAATAAAATTTGGTCTAGTTCAAAAACTATTTCAGACAGAGTTGCTGATGGAGAAAAATACAACATTGTTTTGTTAACTGGGACTGGCGATATTGATGGACAAAATTATAGATATTTCTTGAGTACTACTAATAAGCCTCCGGTTGAAATGGAAGATAGAGGTCAAATAGACACACTTTTTATAATTAATGATGATAAGGTTTTAAAAAATGTTGTAGATTCGCCAATATATGAAATCGTTGTTTTTCCAAACAAAATTGCAAGCGAAGTTTATCAAATTAATGATGGTCCAGAAATCACAGTCTTGAGAAGAAATTAATAAAAGTGTATGATTGAGAGATGAAACCATATCTATCGGTAGTTATTCCTTCATATAATGAAAAAAGTAACATATCCAGAGGTGTTTTGGACGATATTTTAAAATATTTAATTGAGCAAAAATACGAGTGGGAGTTAATTTTAAGCGACGATGGTTCCACAGATGGAACAATTGATCTTTTAGATAATTTTTCAAAAAAAGATTCTAGAATTCAAGTTTTACACAACAATCATTCAGGTAAGGCTCCAACAGTAAAAGCTGGGATGTTTGCAGCAACTGGAAAATGGCGTTTATTTACCGACTTCGATCAATCAACACCGCTAGAAGAAATAAAAAAGCTATTAAAGTATGCAGAGAGAGGTGCTCAAATTGTAATTGGCTCTAGGGAAATGATTGGTGCTTCAAGAGATAAAGAACCGTTTCATAGGCATTTGATGGGGCGGGGATTCAACATTTTGGTACAGATACTGGCGATTCCAGGAATTTTAGACACGCAATGTGGTTTTAAATTATTTTCTGGTGATATTACGGAGAATCTTTTTAATATGCTTCGTGTTTATGGTGGCTCAAAAGAAAGAAAAGATGCTTTCACTGGAGCATTTGATGTTGAACTGTTATTTATCGCCAAAAAGAAAAACCTTAAAATTAAAGAAGTCCCAATTATTTGGCATCATAGCGAATCGAATAGAGTTAGTCCAGTTAAGGATTCTCTTAGAATGCTTAGAGACATAATAATTATTAGAGTTATGGATTTAATTGGTAAATATAAGTGAGATTTCAATGATAGTTTTTATTTTATTTTTCCTAACTCTACTAATTTATGCTATTTTTTCATACTCGCTTGTTGATCCTAATTTAGTTCTTACATCGAATGCTTGTTATTGGAGTTTTCAGAATTGGATGTGGTCAACATTTTTTCACAATGGACATTTAATGGCTTATGTTTATTTTGGAATAATAATTTCTCTTTTTGTATTATATTTTCATATTTTGGAAAAGTTAAAATCAAAGCAAGTTACTTTAAAAAAAATATTTAAGAATAAATATGTGTTGTTATTTCTAGCATTAATTTTTCCAATATTTCTTTCATATAACGCATTGTCGCACGATGTTTTTAATTATATTTTTGATGCCAGAATGATCGTTAAATATGGGGTTGATTCACGAATGCACGTACCATTGGATTTTCCCAACGACTTATGGATCAGATTCATGCACAATACTCATGTGACAGATGTGTATGGACGGGGATGGACTTATTCGTCAATAATTCCATATATACTTGGTCTTGGAAAATTTTCACTAACACTTGTAATGTTCAGAGCTTGGAGCTTTTTCAGTTTGATTCTATTGTATTTGTCAATGCATTATTTTTCTAGAACATTAATTAATAGAAACATGAATTTATATGAAACTTCATTGGTATTTTTAAATCCACTTTTATTAATTGAAGTTATATCAAATTATCATAATGATATCTTGATGATGCCATTTGCTGTTTTAGCTGTGAGTTTATTAATTAAACCAATTACGTCAAAAATTACCAATGATTGGTTAAGAGCAAAATATATTGTTTTTTCTTTATTAGCACTGGCAATCTCTATTTCAATTAAGATGGCGACGGTGGCATTATCTCCAATTTGGTTGTTAGTTATTGGAGCTAGCTATTTTTCTTTCAAGTTTATGAGTAGCATGGCAACGAAGTTTAAAATTAAGATTGATAAGAGTATCTATGAAAAACTTATTCTAAGTTTTTTTGAGAAATTTGTAGGATATGTTCCAGATTTAGTTGCGGGATTAATGATGATATTACTTTTTACACCAAGATCAAATTATTTTTTACCATGGTATATGATTTGGGTAATAGTTTGGATTCCTTTCATGAAGTCAAAATTATTCAGAAATCTAATAATTGTATTTACTTTTAGTTCATGTTTGAGATATTTGCCTTGGCTGTTTAATAATTTAGAATATACTGACTTAGTGCTTAAAAATCAAAAACTAATTACTTGGATTATTCCTGGAATATATCTTTTTACAAGGTTGGATAAAATTGGACAAAAAATAAATAGAAGTTAATAATGATGATATGTTGAAAAATTATTTTGATAAATTTAAAACACAAAAATTGCAAACGTTAATTATTTTTGGATTAGTCATTTTTTACTTAGCTACTCATTTGCCAGGCTTAGTTAGTCTGCCAGTTTTTGCAGATGAATCTATTTATATCAGATGGGCCCAATTAATTATTGACGACTGGCAAAGATATCTATTCTTTCCAATGAATGACGGCAAGACACCTCTATTTATTTGGTTACTAGTACCGTTCCAATTTATATTTAAAGATCAATTATTTGCTGGAAGATTTTTAGCAATGTTAGTTGGTTTGGTTCAAGTACTAATGAATATGAAAATCATTAAAGAATTAGGGGGTAGAAGTAAAACTCAAATTTTAACTGGTATTTTTACAATTGTGTTGCCATTTTGGTACTTTCATCATCGAATGGCTTTGATGGATGGTTTGCTAACATTACTAATTTCAGTAGTGTTTTTATTTTTAATTAAAGTTTCAAAAAATCAGACAAAACAAATCTTTGATAAAAGTAACTTGAGATCAATAATTTTGGCAGGAGTTTTCTTTGGCCTAGCTATGTTAACAAAAATCCCTGCAGTTCTATTTATTCCAGCATTTTATTTTTCGATCTTTCTTGGCGCAAAAAAAGATTTGAAGAATTTTAAAACAGCCTTCGTTAAGGTTTCATTTAGTATTTTAATTGGACTCTCAATGTTTGCTATGTTGAAAATAAATCCAGTTTTTGGCCAATTATTTAGCAGAGGTGGAGATTTTCTTTTTCCAGTTTCAGAAATTATTAATGGATCTTGGAAGCAAACAATTCCTAGTGTTGCAAATTATATTAATTATTTCTTTGTATATTTGACTCCGGGAATAATAATTTTTTTAATTACGGGATTATTTTTAAAAAAACACAAAGTAACATCCCACGTGTTATTTTGGTCTGGGGTATTTTTTATATTTCCAATAGCTTTAATGGGTAAATCAGTTTATCCTAGATATCTTTTTCCGGCTTCATTATTTTTTACCTTAGCTGCCATGATGGGACTAGAAAGTATTGTTTTAGGGGTATTTAAAAGTTCAAAGCTTCAAGGTAAGTCTGATAAACTTTGGAAAACTTTATTAGTTGGTGTTTTTGTTTCGTTGTTGATCTCAAATACCATAGTTTATTCTTTAAATTATATTCAATTATCAGTTCTAGATTCCAACAATACCCCTTTTGTTTCTTCCGATGTGACTCAGTATTTGACAGAATGGTCATCGGGACACGGTGTTAAAGAAACTGTTGAGCTAATTAAGAGACAAGCAGAGATTGGCACAGTCGCTGTGGCGACTGAAGGCTCTTTTGGAACCCTTCCCGATGGATTATTGATGTATTTTTATAGAACCAATGTTGATAACCTATATTTGGAAGGAGTTGGTTACCCAATTAATGGAATACCACAATCATTTGCGGATAGGGCAAATAAATTTGATAAAAAATTATTAGTTGTTAATTCTCACAGAATGAATTTAATGGTAGATAGAAAATATCTGGTTGCAGAATATTGTCGGCCATTCAATGCGTCATGCTTGCAGGTTTGGAATATAACTGAAAACTTTCAGGATTATATAAAAAATTAAGGTTCTCATTTCCTATCAAAGAAGTAAATGTATATTGCATACACATTTACGAATGCTTTATCAAATCGTAAAATCGCATCAATTTATTACTTTACTTGAAAATAAATGCTAAAAAATATTGCTTGGTTTTTCATGTTCAAAACTCCTGAGCTTGCTTTTTCTCAGAATAATGTTTTTAGACATGCTTGCTCCACGCCATTAACAATTTTGATGTCAAATTTAGAAGCTGATTTGTGTGGATCTAATAGCAAAAGCCAGAATACAGTTAACGCTAATAGAACGAAGACATCGCTTGAGGCAGTAACAAAGCTCACAAAGATAATTAAATCTGTAAATCAAGGTAATAATTTCAGTGAGAAGTTTAGAGTTTTTACGGCGATCAATGAAGTTCTTTGTTTGATGCGCGGAAAAATTGATTATAAATGTTTTGAATCAAAGCTTTTAATAAATAAAGATTTGTTTTTAATTGGGAATAAGTTATATTTCCAAGAAGCTTTGACATGTATTTTTAATAATTCAATTGAAGCTTACAAAGATATTGAACAAAAACCGGTGAGTCTTATGGTTAGAAAAATAAACAATCATTTAAGAATAGACGAGATTGATTATGGTTCTGGTATGAATTTATTTTTTCAAAAACTAGTTGTATTCAAGGGCATAACTACCAAGAAAAATGGTATTGGGTTGGGATTGTATTTCGCTAAAAAAACAGTTGAAAATATTTTTTCAGGTAAAATGATGATAAGAAGCGCGGTGGGTTTGGGAACGCATATAACTTGGATTATTCCGCTGTTTTTGGATTAGTTATTTTTACCTTAGTTACCATGGTGGGACTAAAAAGTATTTTTATAGGATTGATGCTGAAAACTCTCAGAACTATGATGAAAAACCAAGGTTCTCATTTTTTTGTTAAAAAATCAATGTATACGGTATATACATTTACGAATACTTTGTTAAATCATAAAATTACATTAATTTATTGCTTAACCTAAAAATAAATGCTCAATAAATTAACCTATTGCGACAATTGTAAACAAACAACTGACACCATTAAAGCTAGTGTTCCTATATGTAAGAGATGTAAAGAGATCAAGAAGTCAGATATTGTTAGAAACAAAATAATTAACAAGAATGGAGATTATGTATAAAATATTCTTGACACTAGGAACAATAGTCATAGCTATTCCAGCAATTTTGACGGCAATTGTTTTAACAATAATTCCACTTGCAAAGCGATGGAATCGAGTAATAGAAAGTATAAGCTCTCAAGAGAGCGGAAAGAAATAATGGAAAAAATATTACCACTATTACCATTTGCATTTATGGCTTCCGCACTTGCAATAGGAATTATTGCTCATGGGTCAATAACCGCTATTGGTAGAAATCCAGAAGCATCTGATAAAGTTCAAACTCCTATGATTATGGGAATGGCTTTTGCTGAAGCTATTGCAATTTATGTGTTAGTAATTGCCTTAATAGCAAAGTTTGTTAAATAAAGGAATAACTACCAAGAAAAATGGCATTTGGTTTAGGAATGCATATAACTTGAATCATTCCGCTAAAGAAGCCATGTAACCAAAACCTCTTACTGTCTTAATAATATTTTTGTTATCTCCTAAAAATATTCTAATTCTCCTGATGTATACGTCTAAAGTTGTGTGAGTAGGTATTTCAGAACCACCGGACCAAACATCATTGATAATCATGTTTCTGTTAACAACATGATTTTTGTGTTTGAATAAACAAGCTAGAATTTGGATTTCCTTTTTTCTCATTGTAGAAGTGACACCATGAAAAATAACTTCACCAGTTTTTGGAAAAATTGTGATAGGCCCAAGTGAAAATGAATTAGAAATTTTTAATTTATGTTTTGAGAGCAAGCTGTTCACCCTTAATGAAAGTTCCGAAATTGCGAAAGGCTTGGATAAATAATCATCGGCGCCAACTTCAAATCCAGCAATTTTATCTTCTGTTTTTGATTTTTGTGAAAGCATAATAATTCTAGTTTTAAAATTAAAATCATTGATAAACTCAGCAACTTCGATTCCGTCACCATCATCAAGAATTCTATCAAGTATTACTAAATCAAAATCTTTTTCTTCTATGAGATTGCACGCGCTATCAACCGAACTACATGTATTACACTCAAAATTTTTATTAATAAAATAATCTGATATCATTTTTGACAAAGTTTTATCGTTTTCTACTAAAAGAATATTTTGCATTTTGGCCTTTTTATTTAATAAATAATTTTTGAAAATATCTCATAAGATTTAACAATAAACAAGATTCGAGATAAGTGAAATAGTTTGATATACTACATGATAGCTGAGATCGCTGTCAGTCATTGCGTCATTTTTTCATTTATTGATTTGAACAAATCGTAGTAAAATAAAGTTTGGTTGTATTAGTCAACAATCCCGGATAGTGAAGTGGCATCACAACAGTTTCTGGAACTGTTATCCTAGGTTCAAATCCTAGTCCGGGATCAATTAAATAGACCCATAAGTGGGTCTTTTTAATTGATGTTGTATTGGAGATTGAAGATATTGAGAATCCGACCGAGCTTATAGCGAGGAAGTGTCTGGAGCATGGGCGGAAGACCTAGTCCGGGATCATAATAAAAAAAGATAACTGCCCAGGAGCGTGATAAAATTGCAATATTTTTAGCAAAGAAAAATAGTTTTAGAGATGTAGCTAAAGAACTTGATAGAAATATAAGTATATTCTTCCCACTCAGATTTGCAAATGAGTTGGTTTAAAGGTTTGAAAATTATTGGTTAATAGTGAATTGAGTTCTTTTTTGTATTTATTGAGATTTGTGAAAATCAAGAGTTTTTAGAAATATCGCGCCCTAGTGTTTATTACGAACCAGTGTTAATAGATCCAAAGACTTTAGAAACCTCAAATTAAACTGATGAGATCTACACCAAGTATCCATATTTTGGATCAAGAAAAATAGCAGAAAAATTAAGTCAGTTAATAAAGGAGGAAGTTAACAGAAAAAGAGCACAAATTGTTTCTCATTCAAGAGGACGTAATTGCGTTAACAGCGCGTGTTTTAAAATGGATATACTAATTTCTTTTTTGCTTGGTATTCTGCTCTAAACATATATATGTAAGAAGCAAGTTGTTGCCAGAATGGCATATTTACTTTAAAAAATGACTTTTTGTGTTTTACAAGCTCGGAAATTGCTTTCTTTTTCATTGCATTAAAACGATCTTCAGTAAATATTCTCATAAAATATTTTTTACGCTCATCTAATGGAATTAGTTTAAGATCACTTATCTCTTCTTTAGATAAATTGACTTGAATTTTTCCAGCTTCTAGATCTTCAGTCAAGTCTTTTAGAGAGCCAATAATACCCCAGTAATATAGTAAAGTTAAGAAATCATCTGATGGATTTATTGCTTCCTCATTTAAAAGTAGCGATAGTCCCCCAATACAACTTAAAAGAGTTTCCTGGTGATATGTTATCAAATCATCTTTGTTTCTTGGGTTTAATTCGGAATGGAGGACATCATTTTCAAAAGTTTCAAATAAAAGCATGGCAGATTTAAGCAATAATCCATTTGTGTGAGTTTGGAATAAACCGCTCTCAAGAATTTTAGTTTCTTGCTGAGACATATTATTTTGTTTTATTCCAAGCAGTAATTCTCTTTGGCGATTAAGGAAATCAATCTTTTTTTCAGCTTCTATAGTTGGAGAATCTATAAAATCATCTGTCCATCTAAAATAGCTATACAAAAGTATGGCGCTTTGTCCTTTATCACCAAATATGTGAGGGAATAAAGAAAAAGCTTTTGCAGTAAAATATCCTTTTTCTTTAGATCCATAAAAGTGAGTTTCAATCATGATTAATATAATTCGATATATATTATATCACTTTCATACCTAAATATCGTAAACAAGTTATCAGAGGCAAACTTAAATTAAGAATGCTGTGAAGTTAATGATTGGCATATTCATAAATTAGAAATTCTTTCTGAGCACATTCACCTACTTATTCAACTCAATCCTAAAGACTCTCCTTCTCAAGCTATGCAATTTTTAAAAGGGGGAAGTTCTATTGTGCTCAGAAAAGAGTTTGCCTCTAAAATTAGGGCCTTCTTATGGGGAGATTCTTTTTGGGCTGATGGTTACTTTGTAGAAAGTATTGGTCAAAAGAATGAAGAAGTGATTAGAGCCTACTTAGATAGTCAACAAACTAGGCACACAAAGCCTCGCATTCACCACTGGGCTTAAAAGCCCGGTGTTCTCTGCTCAGGCGTATAGAGTCTTATTTCATATGAAAGTTCCAGTTAAGGTCACTCCAATTACCTGAACCAACATAATTACGCCATTTTGTTGTCTTTTTACCCCAAAATAACTCATATTGATTGTAAGGAATAAATGCAGCACTATTTCCTTGCTTAACAGGATGAACGAATGCTTTAATATCTGGATCATTTACAAATGCCAATGTGTGTGAAGAGCCATCATCAAAGTTATGCCAAACTTGATGAGCATCAAATCCAAATCTTTTAAGAAGTGTAACCATAAGCACGGCTTGATGCCTGCAGACTCCTTTACCTATTTCAATCATTTGTGTAATTCTCGATACTCTATCAGCTTCAACTTTTTGTCCTGGATTACTCAACACTGAATGATCATATGGGAACCTATGGTTTACATAAGCAGCAATAATTCTTATTTTTTGTTCTTTGGAAACTTTACTACCACTTTTTGATTCTACTTGTTGAATTAAAATAGATATATCGTGAGTAAATTAATCAATGCTTTTTGCTTTTCGGACAGATTTTCGAGAATATCATCAACATATTTGATAAAGTTGTCTGCATTAGCATCAAAACTTTGTTGAGTAAATTGTTGTTCTGCTTGGTGTGATTGTTGTAATAGTTTAGCAGCTTTTTTTCTAATACCATAACTACGAGTTACTAAGCTAAGTGCTTCAAATGGATCTCCAGAATGATACATTTCAGTAATTCTAGACTTTAAATAACTGGCAGAATATTTAGATCCAGAGCTCGATTTGATGTACCCACTATTTGCAGTAATTTGATCGATAGCAGCATATAATTCTATCCATGTTTGAGCATTAGTAATGATGTTTTCATTATCCTTTTCAATGTCATTTTCGGCAAACTCATTTCCAAGATTATAGCGTTTTTGTTCTGTTATCCTTTGATCTAAGAGCACTTGTGCTTTATGCAAAATGCCAAATTCATCGGAAAAACGTTCTAAAATTACATTGGGATTCTCTGAGTAATATGCAGTGTAGATTGCTTGTTTAAACTCTCTAGGAGTAGTTTCACCATGTTTTAATGGAATATGATTATTATTTTGTGCAGCTACTTGATCTATTGCACGGTATAGTTGATCCCAATTTTGTGTATTACTCACAAGGAATTGCAGATTTCTTTTTTCTGTAGCAATCTTTACTTGATACTCTTGTTCTTCTCTAATGAGTAGCTCTGCAACTTTATCTCTCAAACCATGGGTGCGAGTTATATAGTTAAGAACCGATGCTGAATCAATAGCATTACGAACTTTATTAATTTGACGTTTTGTCTCCAGTTCTGAAAGCAGAGCTCTAGAGCTTGTTTCTATTAGACCAATCTTATCGAGAACAAGATATAGTTCATTCCAGTTATTTACAGATTGCATGAGTCTTTCATTTTGTTGGTTTTGAACCAATCTTTTCTGCTCATTATTTTTTGGAAATGGTGCAAGTGCGTTTTTAATCTTTTTTGACAGAGCTTGAAATGTTCCAAAAATATCAAGCTTATTTTTAATTTCTGTTCCTAGTTTCCAAAAACTTTTTTCACTCATGAGTTTACCAGTTTATTCCTAATGATCTCAGTATATAGTGTATTTTTACAGAGTTAAAGGTTCTAACATAGTCCAACAGTGGGATCATAATAAAAAAAGATAACATGAGTTATCTTTTTTTATTATTATTCGGGTTGGTAGATTGAAACTACTGGTTCGCGACGGAGAGTGATGAAGCTGAATGAAATGAAGCGAAGCACCCTCCTAGTGCATGCACCCCAGGGCACCTTCTCTTGCTTCGCAATTTATTTTATGTATACCCTTGTGGTACACCTTGCGAGCCATCATGCAGAAAATATAAATAGTTGGCGAGTCGTGAATCCTAGTCCGGGATCAAAGTTAAATATAGCTATATATCAATCTATCTTATTAATATAGTTAATAACTAATTTATTGTTTACTAGCTGGAGGAGTGCTTCGTGTTTTGTGAAGGTTGTTTACTTCTTCCTCGTCTACCTCATAGACTTTACAATTTGGAAATATCTTTGTGTATTTTTTTCCTATAATTGACACTACTTCAATATCGGGAAAATGTTCACTAATAAAGTGAATTTTGCCATTAGTCAAAGAATGATCCTCTACGACAATTAATGGTCTGCCTGTATCAGCAGCAATCATTTTTATATCATCAACGTAATCAGTTAAACATTGTCTAGGAGGTGATTTTATAACATCAGGGAAAAGTCCAATAGAATTTAAGTCAGCTTCCACATTAGAAGCAGAACCTCCTAATAGTACGACGAGCTTATCATTTTTTTTAATACCTTCAGCTAAAGTTTTTAATCCTTGTTCATATTTGCGCATAATATTTATCATACATAAATACCAAACTTTTTCAATGTAATTCATTAAATTAGATACAAAGCTAGCCTACTGGACTGATCACTGAGTTACAAAATAGGTTCGAATAGCCTTCACGTACGGGATC
>JAHIVL010000078.1 GCA_018816485.1 Patescibacteria group bacterium
AAACAACTGAAGGCAACGTTGAAACCAAAAGTAAGCTAGTTGCCATCGGAGAAATAGGTTTGGATTACTACCGACTAAAAAATAAGGGTCTCAAAAGAGATTTAGTTGTTGAAATGCAAAAAAAGTTATTTGTGAGTCAGCTAGAACTAGCTTTTCAAAATGATTTAGTAGCTATTATTCACGTTCGGGACCAAAACGATCGCCTAGAGAACAACGCCTATAATGATGTCTTAAATATTCTAAAAAAAGTAATTAATGAAACAAAAACATCTAAAAAAATAAAATTCGTTCTTCACTGCGCATCCGGCTCATTAACCTACATTCAAGAAGCAATAGCTCTTGGAGCTTACATCGGAATTGCGGGTAATGTTACATATGACAATGCTCAAAAATTGAGGGAAATCATCAAAATAACCCCCTCCAATAGGTTACTGCTTGAAACCGATGCACCTTACTTAGTTCCCAAATCTATGCAGAACTTGACCAAAAATCAGAACCAATTTTGCGAGCCATACATGATCAAAGCAACCGCAAATTATTTACAACAAAAAATGGGCCTAAATCTTGATATAATAAGATCTAATTCTAACAATTTATTTTTCAAATAATCTTTTGAAAAATAAATGAATTAACAAATATTAAATGGAGAAAATACTTAAATAAATGAGCATCCAGCGAAATTCGTTTAGATAATATAAATAAAGAGCGTCAGCTAATTTATTTAAGTATTTTCTACAGTAAACAATTTTTGTAAATACATTTATGGGAAATATCATAAGAACATATTTCAGGAGACATCCTGTCAAAACACAACGAGCTCTAGAAATATTGCCTGGGGTTTTTTCGTGGAGCATGATTTTGTTTCCTTTCTGGGGATCTTTAATCATTCCTGACATAGTTGCCTACTATATTATTGCTTTTGCAATTTATTGGCTCTATAAATCACTTTTGTTATCAGTATTGGCTATTGCCTCGCATTTAAAAATTAAAGCTGCTGGTAAATTTGATTGGGTTGCTGACATCAAAAAAGATTTTCCCAAAAAATGGAATAAGATGCATCACGTCATTATTATTCCAACCTACAAAGAACCTCTCACTACATTAGTAAGAACACTCACAGCGCTTCAAAATCAAAATTATCCAGTGAAAAATCTCCATGTGATGCTATCGTTTGAGGAACGCGATGGAGAAAAAGCTAAAATTAAATCAAAAGAACTTCATAAAAAGTTTAAAAATGTCTTTGGCAATTTATGGACTACTTATCACCCAGATATCATTGGCGAAGTAAAAGGAAAATCATCCAACACTTGCTGGGGTGCCAAACAAGCAAAAAAGTTTTTAATAGATGAACAAGGTTTTGATTTAGGATTGGTTACTATTACTAGCGAAGATGCTGACGCAGTTTTTCATCCAAGTTATTTTGCCGCTATAACCCAAGATTTCTTGACTGTTGATAAACCATACAACAAAATATGGCAGGGAGCCATTGTTTTTTATAACAACATTTGGAAAGTTCCCGCACCAGTCAGAGTGTTATCAGCAATGTTCTCAGTAACTCAGATGTACATTCTCATGCGCTCAGATAGATTAATTAATTTTTCTACATATACTACATCTCTAAAACATGTTGTAGAGATTGATTACTGGGATACTAATGTCATACCTGAAGATTACAGACTGTTTTTTAAATCATACTTTGCAAAAAAAGGAGATTTTGAAGCCAGACCAATATTTTTACCAATTCTTTCTGATGCTGCAGAATCTCACAGTGCCTGGGCAACCTACAATAATTTATATCAGCAACTAACTAGATGGGCTTGGGGCGTTAGTGATGATGCCTACATCATTAAGCAATATATCCAAGCTACAGAGATTCCTTTTTGGGATAAAACCATCAGGGTCTTTAAAACCATTCAAGATCACTTTTTGTGGCCTGTAAACTGGTTTGCTGTGACCATTTCAGCATTCATACCTCCATTGCTTAATCCAGCATTCAATAGAACGGTTTTAGGCAAAACCCTGCCACAAGTTACTTCAACACTTTTAACCCTTTCGCTAGTCTCCATGCTAGTAATCTTTATTGTTGATGCAATTAATAGACCAGAAAGACCAAATAAAAGAAACGTTTTTTCATATATTATGCAACCATTTGAATTTTTACTCTTACCAATAATTGGATTTTTCTTTTCAGCATTACCAGGAATTGATGCTCATACAAGGTTGATGTTTGGTAAATATATTGAATATAAGGTCACAGAGAAAATCTAGTGTATTTTTATTTAAGATAAAGTATACTGAAATAGTGATAAAACTAAAAAACTTTATAATAAAAATATCCAAAGCTGATAAGCTATTAGATAGACAGACCCCCATATTTTTGCTCTCTGTGCTTTTGCTCACACTTAGAATTCCAAACTTATTTGAACCTTATTGGTATGGAGACGAAGGAATTTATCTTACTCTGGGACAAAGCTTAAATAAAGGAGTAAAACTTTATTCAGAAATTATTGATCATAAAACTCCTCTTATTTACTACTTGGCACGAGTTCAAACTCAGCTAAATTTCCGACTATTAAACATTGGTTGGATGCTACTTACCACAATTGCGTTTTACTACTTCGCAATGAAACTCCTAAAATCGGTTAAACAGACCACATTGGCAACTTTTCTTTTTGTAATCCTTACCACTCTTCCATGGCTAGAAGGTAATATTCCCAATGGAGAACTATTTGTTTTAGGATTTGTAACGTGGGGAGCTTTGATATTATCTAATTCTGACTATTTTAAAAAATTTCTTAATCCTAAACTAAAAATAAAATCCACTAAAAATATCGCTTTTTTAAATTCTATTTACTTAATAGTTGCAGGAATGTTCTTCGGACTTGGAATTCTCACCAAAGTGCCAGCTATACTAGATTTAGCAGTATTTCTTAGCATTGGTTACTTCAGTTTTACAAATAGCTTTTCTCTTAAAAAAATTGACAAGAGTCTAAAAACTCTAGGTAATAAAATTATTGAATTAAGTTTAATTTCTTTTGGAACGGCAATTCCAATAGTGGCCTCAATCATTTATTTCATCTCAATTGGCTCAGGACGAGCATATCTAGATTTTGGACTTCTGTATAACTTTAGATACGCGTCAAGTTGGCAATTGCCATTTACAAGTCAATTGCTTCAGTTTCTTTTTACCCTCCAAGGCAAATTGCTATTACTAGTTACCTTAATTCTTTTCCTAACCTTTTTGAAGAAATTCTTTAAACCCCATGTTCAACTTATAATGAGTTGGTTCGGATTAGCCTTGTTTGCTTCATTGTTATCAAATAGACCTTACCCCCATTATTTTATTCAGCTAGTACCTCCACTGGCACTTGTATTAACTTTAATTATTAAAACTAAGTATGCTTACTTAAAAAAACTTACTAAACCATCTTTTACAAATATTCTAAATGTGATGTCTCAAACTGGCCTAATCGTAGTTGCAGTTTCTGTTATGTTACTGCTTCGATTCTCTCCATATCCTACGGTGAAGTACTACAAAAACTGGTACAAATTAGTTACTAACCAAATAAGCAAAAATGAATACCGATTAACATTTAATTATCTAATGACAGATAATTACAAAGCTACTAAAATAATCAAATCTTCAGGATCAAAAGACTTGTTCATTTGGGGCACAAATCCAATGCTTTACGCACTTACTGAAACCCAGCCAACTGGCAGATTTACAGTTTCCTTTCATATTAAAGACTTTGATGCGTTTGGTGAAACCGCTTACGACGTTGCAAAAAAACAGCCAATGTTCATTGTTGTCATGAATAATGAGGATCATCCTTTTTCAGAATTTAAATCATTTTTATATCAAAATTATTATCCGAACCTAACTCAATTTGATCACTTCACTTTATGGAAGAAAAATAATGACAGCTTCACCGATTAATTTAAAAAAACCTGTTCTGATTTCATGGATTGCAATGATTGCAATTATTTTAGTTAGCACTATCTATTACTTCATTGCCCAACCCGAACTACCAATTTATTATTCTTTAGCACAAAAAAACGAGCAAATAGTTCAAAAAGAATATTTATTTTTATTTCCAGCAATTTCTCTTCTGATGAATCTTTTACATTTTCAAATAATTAAAGTTTTAAAAAAATATTCCTCATTGATGTTAACGTTATTTGTTTACACTACTGCTTTCTTACAAATTATGTTCCTTTTATCATTACTAAGAATAGTGATGATAACTATTTAAAAAAAGTCAATTATGATTCAATTTTTGGTTGCATTTCTATCTAGTTTAATAATTACCCCACTGGTAATTAAAATTTATAAAAAAAATAAATGGTTAGACAACCCCGATGAATACAAGCATGCAAAAAAAACGCATTCTAGGACTGTTCCGCGTGGCGGTGGTTTAGTGATTTTTTTTGGAATATTAGTCGCAACCTCAATTTTTCTAAAATTTGATTATCATTTAATTTCTATACTTACTGGCGCACTTTTGCTAACAGTGGTTGGAACGCTAGACGATATCTATGATATTCACCCAGCTTTAAGATTGATAGCTGGATTAGTGGCTGCGTTAATAGTTGTCGGTTCAGGGATTGGAATTGCTTACGTTACTAACCCTTTTGGAGCTGGAGTAATACACTTAGATCAACCTCAAATAAGCTTCAACTTTCTTGGGTCCACGAAGAACATTTGGGTGCTCGCAGATATTCTTGCATTAATATTCATCGTTTGGAACATGAATATTGTCAACTGGTCAAAAGGAGTTGATGGACAAATGCCAGGATTTGTCAGCATAGCTTTGATTTTTATTGGTTTACTTTCAACAAGATTTCTAGATGACCCAACTCAATTTAATACAGCATTTTTATCTTTTATTGTGTCTGGAACCTTTGCGGGACTTTTAGTTTGGAACTGGTATCCTCAAAAAATTATGCCTGGTTATGGTGCGGGCTCACTAGCGGGATATTTTTTGTCAATATTAGCAATTCTATCTGGAGCAAAAATTGCAACAGTTTTTATGGTTTTAGGACTTCCAACTGCAGACGCAATCTTTACAATTATGAGAAGAATCATTGCCGGAAAATCACCTCTTTGGGGGGACAGAGGACATCTCCACCATAAAATGCTAGATGTCTTAAAGTGGGGAAGACGCAGAATAGCAATTTTTTATTGGCTAAGTAGTTTTTTACTAGGACTTCTCTCTCTATATTTGAATACTCGTGGAAAATTGGTTACAATGTTGATAGTTTTTGTCTTAGTTTTTGGCTTTTTAATTTGGGCAAAAATAACTACTCTTAAATCGGAAAGAAAGGCGCAATGACTGTGACACAAAAATCATACAAAACAACCTTTCTATACCAAGTTGTGAGAACAGCAAGACCGCAGCAATGGATAAAAAACTTGGCGCTTTATGCAGCGCTAGTTTTTTCAGGTTTTTTCTTTTATGTCCCTGTCGATGGTCCTAGTTATTTTGCCACTGTTACATACGCTTTTTTTGTCTTCTGTATTTTAGCTTCCAGTATTTATTACATAAATGATATTATCGATTTTGAATCAGACAAACAACATCCTTTTAAGAAAAAACGACCAATAGCTTCTGAATTACTAGATATTAAAACCGCAACGGTAATCGCAATTTTTGGCCTACTGCTTACTGTCATGTTGTCGATGTGGATGTCTCCATTTTTTAAATTATTGTTACTAGGTTACTTGATACTTCAATTTGCCTATTCAAAAAAACTCAAACACATCCCAATTGTAGATGTTGTCTCAATCGCATCTGGATTTTTGATCAGAATTTATGCCGGTGCCGTTGTTGTCAATCTACACATGAGTGTCTGGTTTTTATTAACCGTAGTTTCTGCATCTCTGTTTTTAGCAGTTGGAAAAAGACAAAGTGAAAGAACGTTATTAATTGGACAAAAAAATATTGGCGAAACAAGAATTACCCTCAAAAGATATAGTCAACGATTATTAGATCAATACACTAGCATGTTTGCTAATGCAACTTGGCTAACTTATGCTTTATTTGCATTTCAAAATGAGATTAGTGCCCCAAGACAAAAAATTGCTTTATTCTATAGTTTTTTACCAAGGGCACTCCAATCTCAAAAACTTCTGATGCTTTCTACCCCTTTTGTAATTTTTGGAGTGATGAGATATTTACAACTAATCTACGAAAGTAATCAAGGAGAATCTCCAGAAAAAATTTTACTTAAAGACAAACCCCTTTTAATCACAGTTGTGCTTTTTGGATTAATTGTCATGACTGTTACATACTTCCTAACTTGATAATTTAAAAAAATAAATGCGCAATATAGTTTCAAAACACTATCCACAACTTCTTTTAGCAATCTTGGCGTTCTCTTTTTTCACAAGATTGTATCGACTAAATATTCCCGAAAAATATATGTTTGATGAGGTTTATCATGCTGTCACAGCAAAATTAATTGCACAAAATGATATAAGAGCGTATGAATGGACAAATCCGCCTCCAGAACCAAACACAGCTGTGGATTGGTTACATCCGCCACTAGCTAAATACACACAAGCTATTTCAATAAAACTGTTTGGTGAAACATCATTCGGATGGAGATTTAGTTCGGCAATTTTTGGAGTTCTGGTAATTTTCTTTACTGCACGACTAGCATTCAATTTATTTCATGATGAGCGATTATCACTACTGGCTGCCCTGATTGTGTCCTTAGACGGGCTTGTTTTAACTATGTCCAGAATTGCCATGAACGATATTCACGTAACGGTTTTTATTTTAATGGCTCTAAATTTTTACACTATATATGTAAATTCAAAAAGAGAGAAAAAGAAATTTTTGGTGCTAGCTTCACTGTCGTCGGGTTTAGCCATGGGCACAAAATGGTCTGGAGTTTTTGCACTTTTGATAATTGGATTTTTTGAAGGTATCAACTTGATAAAAATATTTTTCGGTAGCATTAATGCTGCCAAAAAAATTCTATTATTGATTGGAGTACTTCTAGTTTTACCAATCTCAATTTATATACTTTCGTACTCTCATATGTTTTTGCTGGGCAAAGATTTTAATTACTTGATCGAGATGCACAAAAATATTTGGTGGTATCAAACGACACTAGATGCCACCCACCCGGCTCAATCCAGACCAATTAATTGGTTTTTAAATACTAAGCCTGTTTGGCTAGATGTAACTTGGGGGAATGGTACCAGCCCAACGAAAACCAGAGGCGATATTTATGCCGTTGGAAATCCATTGATTTTTTGGGTTGGAGATATTTTTATATTTATAAGTATTGCTCAACTAATTTATCTATTGAAAAAATTGATTAGAGCTCGAACTTCGAGTAAAGCTGATAATAAAATTGCGATTACTGAAAACAAAAAACTTAAAAAAGAGCTTGGCAGACTTTCCTGCCTTTTATTTTCGTACTTCGCAGTTTGGCTTCCATGGCAACTTTCACCAAGAATAATGTTCTTCTATCATTACTTGCCTGCAGTTCCTTTGCTAAGTATAAACATAGCCTTTTGGTTAAATAAGTTATTCAGTGGCAAAAATAGAAGTAGAAATTTGGCTGGAATTATTTTAGCAAGTTTTGTTATAGCTTTTATTGTTTGGTATCCTCATTGGGTAGAAATAGAAATGCCAGTGACACTTAAAGATAATTTGTATTTTGCGATTGAGTCTTGGAGACAACAATAACGCTAAATATGATAAAATCTGTAGGTGAATTATCCTAATAACAAAACATTCTATAAAAGAAATATTTCAATTTTTTATTTCGTTGAGTTTTTTAGCTCGCTATATTTTTTGATCCCAATTTGGGTTGCCTTTGAATTACGATATCTAAGTTTTTCTCAACTTGCGACAATTGAAATAATAATTTATGCAAGTCAGTTGATTTTAGAGTTGCCGACTGGAGCTTTGGCAGATTTACTTGGCAAAAAACCAACAATCTTTATGGGCATGATTATTTCTGGAATTTCGTACATAGTTTTTGGAATATCAGATTCTTATATAGATTTTGTAATTAGTGCATTTTTAATGGGCTTAGGAGCATCACTAACTTCTGGAGCCAGAGAAGCACTACTATTTGACACTCTCAAACAAGTCGGTAAAGAAAATACTTTTGATAAAGTATCAAGCAAATTAAATGTTGTTTTTCAATCGGGAATGTCTGCTGCAATTTTGGCAGGAGGATTTCTTTCACTAATACATTTTAGATTACCTCCAATTGCCGCTGGAATTTCTCTTATTATTAGTGGCATATTTGTCCTATTTTTATTTGAACCAAAAATTGACACAGAAAAATTTACCCTAATAAATTACATAAAACAAACGAAAAAGGGGTTCATGGAATTATTCAATTCCAAGTATAGCTCCTTAATCTCCATTTTTTATGGACTTGTTGGTGGCATTACTTTTTCAATTCAGGTCGTATTCACA
>JAHIVL010000102.1 GCA_018816485.1 Patescibacteria group bacterium
CGCCGCGCTGGCTCAGGAGTACCCTGGCCTGCGGATCTTCGAGAGCCTGAAAGCCGACACGCTCGACGTGGCTGACACCGGACCTCGGCTCCTCGCCTTCGCCTCGACCCGCATGGCCAGCCGCTTCGGCGAGCCTCGCGCGCTCGAGATGCTGCCCGCCGAGGTCAAGGGCGCTGGTTTCGAGAGCATCGGACGCCAGAACCTGGCCGGCGCGATTCTGCCGCAACCCCTGGCATTCGGCCACATGGACGGCTGCTAGACCCACAAAAGAGGAGACGAGAAATGCCTAAAGCAACATTTCGCAACGACTACGGAGCCGAGAGCAACCAGGACGGCGACACCAAGATCGCTTCGCTCGCCATCATGGAGGCCACCGGTGGCTCGAACCTCGCCGGCGCGATCAAAGGCGTGCAGCGCATCGCGTTCGGCGAGGAGTTCGAGACCGCCGTGGACTCTGAGGGCGCTCCGGTCAATGCCGGGCTCCGTATCCTCTACGAGGCCGGGGAGATCGTGCCTGTTGGCTCCCCCCTGCCGAGACCAAAGCGCCGGGGCCGCGTGAAGGCCCAGCCGAGGAGCATGTAGCAACGTGACGGTAACTCCCGCCAGCCTCATCGCACGGTATCCCGAGTGCACCACCGTGAACACGAACTTCCCGACGGTGGTGACGGAAGCCATCTCCATCGGTGAGGACTCCGTGGACGAGGCTGTGCTGGGAGGCCGATACGACGAGGCGGTCATGCTCTCCGCGTGCTCATGGCTCTACGCTCACCCGTACAGCCGCGACACTCACAAACCCAGCAACGACACCGAGAACCCGTACCGGGCGCAGCTCGACGCGCTCCTGCGCCAGAAGGGCTCCGCCTGGAGAACCGTCTGGTCGTCCGGGGACTTCGGAGGCTACACCTGATGGCGCGCTCGAGGGTAACAGAGCGCGACCACGGCGCGGCGAAAGTCGTCAAGGCCGTGGAAGGCCAGATGTCGGTCAAGGTCGGCATCATGAGCGACAAGGGCTCTGCACCGAAGAAGGGCGGCACCGCTGGTGCTCCCACCGGCAACACTGTGCTCGACGTCGCCAACCAGCACGAGTTCGGGATCGGCGTCCCGCGCCGGTCCTTCGTCGGCCAGTTCAACGACGAGAACGAAGCCGAGCTGTTCAAGTGGCTCGAGCTCGTCAGCAAGCAAGTCGCCGAGAGCAAAATCACGAAGCGCGCCGGCGCTGGCCAATTCGGCTCGAAGGTCGCAAACGAGAACAAAGACTGGATGTCTCGCGGCCCAGCCGGCTGGCAGCCGCTCTCGCAGGCATATGCCGACAAGCACCACGGCGGCGACCGGACCGCCCGGCTCATCCTCTGGGGCCAGCTCCGATCCTCCATCACTCACCAAGTCGAGGAGGCGTAGTGGACTGGCCGCTCATCCGCACCACCCTCGAGACCTGGGTCGAGTCCATCACCGGACTCCCGGCCTACTGGCGCCGGCAACCCGACGCCGGCGGCTGGGGTAGTGCCTGGGGCACGACCGGCTCGCCGGACCGCGGCTACATCATCCTCGACATCATCGGACGTCGCGGGGTCGGGCTAGACTCCATCGAGTACGAGCACGACGCGACCCAGGCTGCTGGTTCCGAGATCCGCATCTACCAGCGTGGGCAGCGGCAATTCACCCTCGCGGTGCAGGTCCGCTGTTTCAGCGCGACCGACGACGCCGACTCGAAGACTTACACCTCGCTGCTCCGAGACTCGACCTCGCTGCCCACCCGCTCCGAGGCCGTCTTCGCCGCAGCGGACATCGCGTTTGCCCGGGTCATGGCTGACGTCAGCCCCGGCATCTACGAGCTCGACGGGCGCGATGTGGACATCTCCGAGATTCAGCTCCGATTCAACGCTACCGCCGAGGTCGAAGACACGGCGACAGGATACGTGGAGTCCCTGACGGACTTCGAGCTACTGGACACCGACAACCCGGTGCCGCCCATTTGGGAGGGCGACATCGACTTCTCATGATGAGGTAGACCAATGGACCTCGGCAATATCATCAGCGTCACCGCGACGCTTCAAAACCCGGCGATCAACCGGTACGCCTTTGGCGAGCCGGCGATTTACGGGAACACTGACGCGGCCGCCATCACCGTCGATCCGACCATCCGGGCGAAGCGGTACGCCACATCAACGGCGCTCGTGGACCTCGCAGCGGACGGGTTTGCGACGACACACCCGATCTACCTTGCCGCGCAGATTCTCATCTCGCAGTCGCCGAGGCCGCAGACCTTCAAGGTGCTTTTCGGCCTGGCAGACTACACTCATGCCGTCGAACTGACCGCGATTTCTACGACGGAGGGAGTCGTCAACACCGTCACGATAACGAAGGACGGGACAGCTCGGTCCTACACCTACACGAACGGCGCGGGCGAGAGCCTCAACACCATCGCCACGGCACTCCAGGTGCTGATGAATGCTGACGTCTCCGGGTGGGGCGTTGCTGGCTCGGCGGAACTCACCATCGCCTCGGCCGCGAACCCGATCACCATCGACGCAGTGTCGCCGGCCAATGACAACGAGATGTGGTACTACTCGGCGCTCTCGAACCAGAGCATCGTGGACGTCTCCACCGAGCGCGGCGGCGCCGGGGCGCTGGCCACCGAGCTGACCGCCATCCTGGCCTATGATGCCGACTGGTACGAACTCATTCCGGCCGATGCTTTCGGCGCGGTGGAACTCGCGCTGATTTCGACGTGGGTCAACTCGGCGACGCTCAAGTACTGCTCGCTCGCAACGCAGGACTCACCGGTGGTCAATGCCGGGACCGGCATCGCAGCGACTCTCGCAGGGGCAAACTCGACCAAGACGACCATCATCTACTCGGCGAACTCGATGGCGCAGTATCCGAACGCCGCCTCCAGCGGCCGGTTCCTGCCGCTGAATCCTGGCACGTACCAGCGCGCCTTCAAGTCGCTGACCGGCGTGACCTCATCGAACCTGACCTCGGCGCAGATCACGAACGCCTTCGGCGACTTTTGCAACCTCTACACCGGCGTCGAACTAGGCGGTGTGACCATCGTCAGCGGCGACCTCCAGCGCGGCTACTGCTCGGCCACTGCTGAGTCCTACGCTGACACCTACCGCCTGATCGA
>JAHIVL010000079.1 GCA_018816485.1 Patescibacteria group bacterium
AAAATGAAGACAAATGATATAAAAAGAGACCGGTTCAAGAAATTGGCTGAAAAAAGAACAAATGTACTACTACAAAAGATGAAAATTTTGGGAAATTGTTCAAATCGAAGTGTATATGAATATTCGGAAACTGATGTAGCTAAGATATTTTCTGCTATTGAACAAAAAATCCGTGAAACAAAAGCTAAATTTCACTTTCCAAAATCTCAAAAATTTAAATTGTAACAATAAACTCAATATGAAGATCAAGAGAACATCCTTATCGTGTAGAGCGAAAAATGCCTTAATAAGGCATGGTTATTCGGAAGTCGAGGAGTTGAATAACATAGGAGTAGATAAATTATTAGGAATTCCTAATTTAGGAAAAAAAACAGTAAGTGAGATTATTGGTTTACTAAAGGCGAGCAATAGACCAGGTAAAAAATCAGATTACGCAGATGAAAAAAGATACGAATATTTAGTATATGTATTATCGCTTCCAATGTGTAGTATCAAGTTATCAAGTAGGGCCATGAATGCTTTGGAAAAATTACATATTAACTCATTAATAGATTTAATTTCCTTGGACCAAAAAACGATCCTTTCTATTGAGAACATAGGGAGAAAAACATTTAGAGAATTTTGCAATGCTATTACGAAACTTGAACTGAGTTTCAATTTGGATGTTTCTTCTCAACTGCAAAAAGAAGTCAAGGTAAGAATAAACAGTTCTTCGGGGCCTGAAGAACTTGTGAGTCTTTTTCATAAAAAATATCCTAATGAAGGAAAAGTTATCGAAAGAATAAGAACTGAAGCTCTTCCTCTTGCGAAGGTTAATTCTTATAAACGATGTTACAATCTTTACAAGAAAGGCGGATCATTGGAGTATGCGGCAAAAAAAACTGGCATAACAAGAGAAAGAGTTCGGCAAATTTTAGTGAAAGGAACAGAGTATAATTTATTCGAATATAATCCCAGAAGGCTTCCCGAGATAGGGGAGAAAAAAATAATCAAAGACATTGTCGAATTACTTAGTGTAAGCAAAGTAGCTAAAGAAAACAATATGTCAGTTAGTATGTTGAAGCGAATGTTATCCAAATATAAGATAAGCACAGACAAAATTAATGAATTGATAGCTAAAGGCAGAAAAAAGAAAATTATAGATCTGTATTTGAGTGTTAAGAAACAATTAGGACATCACCCGACAACTTCCGAGCTTCAGGCGAATAAACATTGGCATTATCTGTCAACGCGTATAGGATATTTTTGGGGCTCAATCCATAATTTTAGGGCAGAATTAGATATCCCCCAACCGCCACAATTTGTTGAAGCAACTAGGCCCTGGTTAGAACATAGAAAAAAGTTAGCACGTATCAAAAAAATGCAAGATTTAGACAAAATCTGTGAAACTTTAGTGGAAAATGGTCCCCTTCAAATGGGTGAAATTGTTAGTTATTGCCGAATAAATAGAGTGAGGGCTTCTAATTTAATCAAATCACTCATGGCTACTGGAGAAATTATGAAAAATGGCATGGGAAGGAATACATGGTACGCGATGCCAAACCACAGGAGATGAGCATGAAAACTATTTCGAAAACACGCCTTCAAATAAAAGATCAAAATGAGTTGATAAATCAAATATCAGGGACATATAAGGATTTCTATAGAGCGGCAATGGAATATATAGACAATGCGATTGATGCAGCATCTATATTAGAGGAGCAAGGGGTAAATACTTCCCATAAAATTGAAATAACAATTGATGTTTCTAAAAAGAACATTTGTTTTACTGATAATTGCGGGGGCATGTCACCTGAAGAATTATGTGAGCTTTTGTCTAGTGTGGGACGCTCGAAAAAAAAGACAGTTCCTTGGGCAAATGGTCAATTTGGTTTTGGAGTACATGCTTTTAGAGCATTTGCTAAAGAAGCTATTTTTATTAGCAGGAAAAAAAGTGAAAAGGAAGCTATTATTAAAATTGATCGGACAGTAGATGAAAAAAAAGATGTACCGTGTTACGAAACGGATACTAGACAGCTCAGTAATTATGGGACTCGAGTAACAATTTCTAAATTCGACGCGCATGGATTCAAAAAAAAGGGCTTCATAGGAGCAATAGTAGCAGAAATTGAGCACCATTTTGATGATGTTCTGCGGGCAAAAAAAATAAAAATATATGTCAAAGAAGAAGGTAAAAAAGCATACGAATGTAAATATTTTGATTATTCAAAATTAGCAGGACCTATTTTACAAAAGACTGTAGATGTTGAAGATGATGGGAAAAAATATTGCATTAAAGTTGATTTAAAAGTATTGGATCGTGCTCAAGATGGGCAGTTACCAGTATTGACGAATAAAAACCGCAGAGTTCAGACAATTTATGAATTGAAAAGTTTTAAAAATTATTTACGCTCTCGAGGCGAAATCGCATATGTATGGTCCAATCCGTTTGTTGTGGGATCGATAGAAATCAATGATTTATGTTCTCCAAATTTAACACGTGACGATCTTAAGGACTCGAAACAACGCGAAAGTTTGTATGAAGCAATGCTGCAAGTTCAAATAGAATTAAAAGCGCTTATTGACGATGCAATGGATAAAAAAACACAAGAATCATTTAAGAAAATTGGAAAAATTATGTCTGATTGTTTGTCAGAAATACTCAAAAACTTTAAATTAGAATTTGAACAGCTAGCGCCTTCAGGTGAAGCAGGATCTTTTAGTGAAGAAGTGTCTGACAGTAATGGGGACGTACCTTTCGGAGGAGATGAACCTGGGGGTGGAGGTGAAGGAGGTAATCAGAAGTCTTCAGGAGGAGAAATATGTGAAGATGGGAATCATGGTGTTGGAGATGATAGTGCCGGTGGAGGAGTTGGTGAAAGTAAAGTTTCTTCAAAAGATGGAATGTCTCGAGAAAAAGTTATAACCTCTCATGGGCCAAGAATAGAATTTCAAAATCATGCTGGAGAAGATAGAATTATTGACCTTGGGAATTCGTTGATAGTGAACACGCAACATTCAGATTTCATCTTGCGCAACCCAAATAAAACAGGGCGAGTAAAATTTGACAACAGGATTTTGAACTATATATCGCAAATAGTGGCTCCATATTGTGTTCATAGGTTGTTTGAAAAAAAAGGCAAAGTTCCTTCTGTTTCTGAGGTTGGAGAAAATATTGTAAATTTAACATTAAAACTGGAACATCAATTAAGCAGTACTGTTCTGGGGCATGAAATGGAGATATCTAGATAGAGGGCGCAAAATGACTACTAATTTAAATGCAGTAATTAAGGAAATAGCATATTTGAACAATGTGTATAGGAGTGCTGGCGCTCAAGTAAAAACGAAGTTAGAAACCTTATGGGAAATTGGAGATTGTTTGTTCAAATTAGGAGTTAGTAAACCTCATTCAATGGGGTGGGAAATACAAAGAGAAACAAAAGGGTTGATCAAAAGACCGACAATTTTTAGAGCACACAAAATAAAACAAATATGGGCAAAAAAAGATGAAATGATAAAGGATATAGGCAGCCTAAAAAGCATTAGTTCTTTATCTGAAATGTTACCATTAATTGATCCCAACCAAGAGGTAAGAAAAAAAATATTGCATAAAGAACTAGAGCAACTTTACAAGTATGCTTCAAGTAATAACAAGAAAAATTTCAAAAATTATGTATCTTTTCTAAAAAACAAATATTCTCATGGCCGCTTGGGACAACAGCTAGATAGGGCAAAATATTTAAAAAATTATGATGAAGTTATAAAAGATTTTAAAAAGCTGCAGGGTGAATTATTAAAAATGGTTAAAGAAAATAAATCCGATGAGAGGGAGCGTTTTAAAAAACAAGTACCAATTGATGAAATCAGATCTTTTTCAAATATGTGCTTATCCTTGACGACGAAAAACAATTTTAAATTGTATAAAAACATACCCCCCCCACAATCTAGTGCAACTAATAAAGCTTTTCAATCTTTATTCAATTTTTTCAAAATATTATTATCAAAAAAAAGTGATATAGAAAGAGCTAGAATTAGGAGATTAATATCAGCAGAAGCATTTGCTCAATTATCCGATATGATTACATCAATTCAATCTGAGGAATCAGCAGAAGATTATAAAAAGAGGCAACAATTATCAATAGGGATATGATTATATGAATTCATTCCTCAAATGGGCTGGAGGAAAAAAATGGCTCATTCCTAAAATTAAAAATCAAATACCCAAATTTAAAACTTATTATGAACCTTTTTTGGGAAGTGGGACTTTGTTTTTTGAGCTTGAACCCAAATCAGCATTGTTAGCAGATAGTAATTTTGAGCTTATCAATTGTTACCGTCAAGTAAGAAATAATTGCTTGCTGGTTATAAAAATTCTCAAAAGATTAAAAAACGACAAAAACGTGTATTATAGAGTAAGAGAAAAATTTAATTGTGAGAAAGATTTAGTAAAAAAATCCGCATATTTCATATATTTAAACAAAATGTGTTGGAATGGGTTATATCGTGTAAATAGTAGAGGTGAGTTCAATGTGCCGATAGGAAAGAATGTAATTCAAAGGAATAAAATATTTGATACTGACCAACTTTTGAAAGCCAGCCAAGTGCTAAAAAATGCAGAGCTTAAATGTTGCGATTTTGAAGAAACAGTTAAGCATGCAACTCGACGAAGCGATTTCATTTATTTGGATCCCCCGTATGTTACTACAAATCTGACTAATGGATTTATAAAATACAATTCTGTTCTTTTTAGTTCCACTGATGAACTTCGATTATCCGCATTAGCTCATAAATTGGCTTGTAGGGGAGTTAAAATTATGTTAAGTAATGCAGCACATCCTTTGATTATGCGTCAATATAAGGGAATGTTCTATAAAACGATAATTGATAGAGCCAGTCTTATAGCTGGAGATCCCACCAAGCGTTCTCGATTTGCTGAACTTTTAGTATCAACATTCCCCATGACATTTAATGATGGAAAAGCAGCTTCATTGAAAATTACTGCCCCACCAAACTTTAAGAAATATAAATCAGATTTTAACCCAAAATGCAAAATATAATGCAAGGGGAGTCACGTATGCCAAAGTTTGCGATTGATAAATGGTGCTTTAAGGCATTTCTTCTTTGATATAAAAAAACATGGTGTCAAGCCGCGCAATCGGACAGAAAAAGAACGAATGACGAGACTTGACACCAGCGTTCTTACTTTCTTTTCCTGGTAGAAGGTTTAATAATGTTTCCTTTTCTATTCATAACTCCTACCGTAGTATTTTTAGTTATTTCAAGAGCCTTATCAACAGCAGCCTTGTTAGTGCCGGCTATGTACACAGGTTTGTGATAACCCTGCAGCTGCTGTAGTCCTCCCAAAACAGTATTTATTGTTTCTACCTCAATAATTCTTCTAGAATTCAGAATATCAGGTCCTTTACCAGAATTATAATCGGTTTGTTCTTTCTTAGCCAAACTACGAGCTACTTGTCGGTGTTCTTTACTTTCTGACATTTTTACCTCCGTTAATTGAATGAGTTGCAGAGCATGTTTAGTCATGCCCTGCAACTGCATGTTTTTGATTTTAAAGAGTTTCAAGAAATCTGATCATCATGTCGTTAATGCTGGCTCCGTTAAGCCAGATCTCCGCGACTATCCGGTCATATGAAGTTCCAACCTGTTCATAAGTGATACTTTTGTTCAGGATCAAACTCTCTAATTTTTGTTTTGCTTTCTGTCCATTGGGAGCATTAAGTTCCGGGGCTTCTACTCGAGCAAGTCGAATTTTTTTGCTTGTCCAGAAAGTATCTCCATCGATGACTTTCGTTACAGTTGCACGTGTTGCCATGTTACCTCCATGATTTTTTAGTTTTTATGAAATATTAACAGTTGGAATGTAAAAATGGGGTTACAAAAACCCGTCTATTGGCATTATCACGGGGAGACCTCCTTTCCCTTGCAAAAAGTTTGCCAAGAGAAAGAAGATTGTGGTACAATCTGTACATACAAAACGCCTTTTACATGACGAACATTCTGTGAAGGGTAATATTGGCCGCGGTTGTTCTCGCAACTGCGGCCTTTTCATTTTACAATTAACTGCAACCTTATTGGGCAGTTAGCACTCGCAATAATAGACTGCTAAAAAATAAGCAGACTCATAATCCACAGCGAAAATACCATATATTGTTGTATTTGTCAAGGCGGATACAACATATAGTTAGCACAAAAAAAGCTAGCTATTTTGACTTAACGGTGAATGGCGGAACATAAGCCTTGTATTTACGATGAGATAAGATCATTGTTAGTATAAATTAAAAAGCAAATGGAAACAGAATTTATGCGAAAAACGATAGCTGAGACGTAAAAGAAAGCAGGAAGCATGCCAAAGTTTGTGGTTGGCAGAGGGTGGCAGGGCTCGGCACTGTGGCCACCCAAGGATTCAGAGTGGTGAAGGCCACTGGCGAACGAGCTACTCTTTTTGTTTTCTTGTGGTGCAATGAGGACGCGAACGGCCGGCAGGCCGCCCGCACCCGGCCTGCCGGCCGTGCCGAGCCTCCGGGTCGGGTTGTTATCCTGATCGTTATAGGTTCTTCTTTCGGCTTCCATGTATTGTATTTGGTAAAATGACATCTATGGTTCGTCCCAACTCAACGGCCTTCACCAATTTTTTGCTAAAGCAAAAAATTGACCCCGAGCGAGGTCGCAAAGCGACCGAGTCGAGGGGCCAGAACCCCTGCTTGTGACAGGATCACAAGTGGGGGGTTTTGTTTCCATTTTGATTTTCATGGTATACTAATTTCATGTGGTACTTATACATAGTCAAATGCTCAGACGGAATGCTCTATACTGGCATAACCAAATTC
>JAHIVL010000080.1 GCA_018816485.1 Patescibacteria group bacterium
CTAAAGTAGATTAATTTAAAAAACGATAGTACTATCCATATGATTAAATTGCAACCCTTGAATCAAAAAGATGCAGAAATTATCAAATTATTGTGTATACTATTTATTGAAATGAAAAAAAGAACCAAGAAAAAAATCATCAACATTTTTGTAATTATCTTTATAGTTGGAATGGTTGCAAGTTCTTTCATAACTGCATTTTTTTATCTATAAATTGTCTTCTCTTTCCATTTCCATTTCCATAGCTGTCGTTTTTACTTTATCATTAGCATGTTTACTCGGATGATTTGGGTTATCATGAGTTCTTACATCATTAGCACGATCTTCAGCTTTATCGTAGTGTGTTCTATTTGATTCCTTCCAACTTCGGTTCATGTTTTCTTTTCAGTTCTACTCGCTGTCATTCTTGTCATAATATGATTCAAGAGTATATCATACTATATAAAATATATCTAAATTAAAAAAAGAATATACGTAGAAATGAAATCGTTCGCATGCTAAAGTAAAAAGCATGTACTCCCTAAACACTCCACTCGAAACTATCAAAGGTATTGGACCTAAACTATTTGAAAAACTTTCCAAACAAGGATTCCTGAAACTCAAAGATTTATTACTTTTTCTACCCCTAAGATATTCCGATCGATCGGAAATTGTTAAAATATCAAATCTAGAACAGGATAAGCTAATTACTTTCAAAGCGCAATTAAAAAGTATCAGTGGTTTCTATAAAAACCGTCGTCGCATGGATACAGCTGTAATGGAAGATGACACAGGCAAAGTTAAACTTATGTGGTTTAATAATAAATTTATCAGTAAATCCCTGATCGTGGGAAAGACATACATGATCAGCGGTAAACTAAATAATCGAGACACAATTACTCAACCAACGATAGAACTAGATAAAGCCGATACTATCCACACTGGAAGGCTAGTACCTCTATATTCAAGCACAATTGATATCCAACAAGGAAGTCTGAGAAGAATTCTGCGTAATATCACCACCCAGCTAGAAAATAACTCAAAAATTATAGACGCGATAGTTCAGCTTCATTTTCCAGACAGTGAAGAATCTATTATCACCGCTCGTGAACAATTAGCTCTTGAAGAATTACTATCACTTATTAAAACTTCAGAAAAAATCAAAGAACATTGGAAGCATCTCAAGTCTGCAGAGGCAATCTCATTGTCTGAACCACAAATTCCCAACACCATTCCTTTTAAACTAACCTCAGCACAACAAAGGTCGGTGAAAGAAATTCTTTCAGATTTACAATCATTTATACCAATGAACAGAGTCTTAATCGGAGATGTCGGATCTGGAAAAACAGTTGTTGCTGGAATTGCCGCCCAACAAGTTATAAATTGCGGTCATTCGGTTGCATTTGTAGCTCCAACAAAGATTTTGGCAACACAACACTACGAAACTTTACAAAAATTATTTCCTAAAATAGAGCTTGTGTTACTAACGGGCAAATCTAAGCTTGTGAAGAAATCAGGGTCGAGGCAAAAAAGTGAAAAATGGCAATCGACAAATAAAAAAACCAACCCACCAGATGCTTCAAAACTGTACATTGGCACCCATGCCGTCATCAATAAACTCGATAAAATTAAGCCTGGACTGATTATTTATGATGAGCAACATCGTTTTGGCGTTAAACAAAGATCTACAGGGGGAAATATTGGCAACGATTCCAATAGCTCCGGCATAGCTGCAACAAAAACTCTAACCCCTCACACCCTAACTATGTCAGCCACACCAATTCCCAGAAGTCTAATGTTAACAATTTTTTCTCATTTAAAAGTAAGCTTCATAGATGAAATGCCTGCCGGCAGAAAAATTACTAAAACTTGGATCGTACCAGAAGAGAAAAGAGAGGCTAGTTACGAGTGGATTAAAAAAGAGTTGGTAGATGAATCATCTGAGCCAGTCGATTCATCCAACCCTTCAAAGCTTGCTCTCATAGTTTGTCCATTTATTGACCCCTCGAATCATGAAGCATTCGAAAATATAGCCTCTACCAAGGAAACCTACGAAAAAACAAAAAAATATTTTTCTAACAAAAAAACAATGTCAACCAGCACTAACAAATCAAAACTGAAAATTGGCCTTCTTCACGGACGAATGAAAAAAGAAGAGCAAAATAAAATTATCAACAAACTTTATCAGGGCAAAATTGATATCTTGGTTACCACTCCAATAGTCGAGGTTGGAGTTGATTTGCCTACGGCATCAATAATTGTAATCCAATCTGCCGATCGATTTGGCATGGCTAGCTTGCACCAGCTGAGAGGTCGTGTAGGCAGGGCAGGGCAACAAGGATACTGTTTACTATTCTCTGAATCAAATTCATCCTTAGCAAAAAAAAGACTCAAACAATTCTCGCAGGAAAATAATGGACTTAAGTTGGCAGAACTTGATCTAAAAAACAGAGGATCAGGAGATATTTTTGGGACAACACAAAGTGGTTTTTCACAACTAAAGTTTGCCTCTTGGACTAATCTAGAACTGATAACAAAAGCGAAGCAAACTTATGAAACTTTACCAAAAAGCTGGAAACCATTTTTCGATATACCAAATGCAAAAGATAAAACTAAACCTTTGGCTAATTAAGCAATCAAGAATTACTCTTGCCATTTGTCTATCTATACAGTAAGATTCCCCTCTGACCACTTTTTGGTTAAGTGGTATACTTTATATTGAGAAAGGTAGCTATGGGCGCAGTACCAAAAAATAAAATAACAAGAGCAGAACGAGGTAAAAGACGTAGAGGCAATACTCCTAAATTAAGTAAGGATATTAATACTACATCTATTCCAATGCACAAACAGGGTTTTGTTGCGCAATTTCTTAAATCTCTTGGTGTAAATACGAAATAATTAACACAAGTCTAATGTAGAAGGATTGCAATGCCAGACCATAGACATGATCGTCGCATTAAATTGATGCAAGATCTGTTTGCTTGCACCTTTAATTCTGGAAGCGTCGAAAACTGCCTTAAAAATAAACCAAAAGATTCGATAGTCTACCAAATATTAGCTGACCTGAATTCAATTGATGAGCAGATTCATAAAGTTGCTCCAGAAAGACCACTTAGCGATGTAAACAAGGTTGACCTTGCAATATTAAGGTTAATTGTGTTTGAATCAATTAGCAAGAAAACGCCAAAAAAAGTTCTACTTAATGAGGCAATCGAATTAGCTAAAGACTATAGTGGAGAAAAGTCACCTGGTTTTGTTAATGGTGTACTTGCAAAAATATTACTAACTGAATAAATTAAAACAATGACCTCTAAATCTGATCGCTTTGATGAAATACTTACCATTATCCAAAATATTATCGCCGATATGACCGGAAATGAAATTGAAGATGTCGATCCTCAATATAATCTGGAAGATGATCTGGGAATTACAGAAATTGATTTCAAAAGAATCCTCAAAACCATTAATTCCTACTTCAACATCGAACTTAATCACAAAGAAATTTCTGAGGAGATTGAAACAGTAATAGAGCTAACAGTTTTGGTTCAGGACGAATCGGAACTTGGATAATAATATGCTACCTGAATTTAAAAATAAATTACTACTAGAAACAGCATTAACGCATAGAAGTGCTTTGAACGAAAAAAAATCTAATGCAAGAGTTTCCAACGAAAGATTAGAATTCTTAGGCGATGCTGTTTTAGAACTCTCCACAACAAAATTCTTATTCGAAATGTTTCCAAAAGAACCAGAAGGAATTCTGACTGCCTATAGAAGTTCTTTAGTCAAAACGACAACTCTGGCAAGAATCGCAATTAAACTAGGACTTGATAAAATGCTTTTTATAAGCAAAGGTGAAGAGGCTACTGGTGGCAGAACAAATGTCGGCATCTTAGCCGATGTTACTGAAGCAGTTTTGGGTGCACTTTATATTGATCAAGGTTCTAAAGCTGTTGATGAACTGTTAGAAAAAATTCTTTTCCCAGAAATTAATACCATTATTGAAAACAAACTTTATAAAGATGGCAAGAGTTTTCTCCAAGAAGTTGTGCAAGCTAAAAATTTAGAAACACCTACCTATCAGGTGATTTCAGAGGTTGGACCAGACCATGATAAAGAATTTGCAGTTACTGTTACCATAGGAAATAAAGTAATCGGCAGAGGAAATGGTAAAAGTAAACAGCAAGCTCAACAAGCAGCTGCGATTGAGGCTCTTAAAAAATTTGATGCCTCTTGAGAAAAATGTGTATCTGAAGTATAATTCTCATTCTTGGGCAAGAAAACCTAAATTTGAGTAAAATAAATTGAAAAGAACAAATTAAATATGTTGAAAATTAAATTAGCAAGATTCGGTAAAAAAAATCAACCTCACTTTCGTATAATTGTTAACGAAGCTCGTTCCAAACGTGATGGTGAATATATTGCGCTTCTAGGATCATACGCTCCAGCCCAAATTCCAAAACTTTTAAAAATTGACATAAAAAAATACAA
>JAHIVL010000081.1 GCA_018816485.1 Patescibacteria group bacterium
AAGATACGAACTAAAAGCGAACAAGGCAACTATAGGTCTGTTATTAAAGAAGACGATCGCGAGTATGTTATAGAGAGCAGTGGTAGAATCAAACTTTCAAACTTAGACACGGTTCTTTCTAACCTCACTGAAGGTGGCAAGCGCTCATTACTTTATGTTTTAAAGAAGAGTGGGCTAATTAACTCTGAAAGAGTTCTAGGTACTACCTCTATAGGCATTACTCAGCACGGGATTAAAGCTCTTGAAGATCAATTTCCGGCTTTATCTGCTAAGTGGGATAAGTGGCAAGGTAGTTGGGACTGTCTTGTCTTTATTAAGGCTCCTAAGAGTGACAAACAATTTAGGTATTTGCGATTATTACTTGTTACTGAAGGGGCAGTTTCAATCAGCCGTGGTGTCTACGCTTCTCCATTTTCATTTTCAGAAAAAGTTACTCAAGAGTGTGAACAAATGTATCGCGAGTCTATTTTAATGTTTTCGGTAGGAAGTTGGAAGATAGCGAGCTTGCGAAACTTCATAATCGAAAAATATGGATTGCTAGATATTGTAGAATCGTACTCTGGAATTAGCAATGATGTATCTAGATTGCTAATAGCAGTAGATACTAACAAAAGATTGACAGACATGTATAAAATCGAGTTAAATACGGTATATGATCGTTTAATTGATATATTAGCGGAGGATCCGGGTTTTTGTAAACACTATTTTAGTGAAGTTCCGAATGTACAAGAGATGCTTTCCAAGTTAAATTTCATTATTTCTTCTTATTAAATTTATCTTAAGCCTGCATGGATTGAAAATTGACCAAATATTATTAAGTAAATACCCAACACAAAGACGAATTGAGTTAAATTTAGTTACCCACAACTATTTTTCTCGTTTAGCCGAACAATAACAAGTCTATTTTCGGGTGTAATTTATTTTTTAAAAATGATAACGAATAAAATCTAATTTTATATAGTTATAATCTAATAATTATCATTGCGGTAATATCCAACTCGAGGATGCGGGAATAATTCTTGAATTATGCAATAATAAAATATTGAGTCTAAACCACTACAATAATTATACGGATGTAATCTAATTATGCGAATTATCTCCGAAAATACGGTTTTAAAAATAAAGTTTAGCATCAGAATAGATTGTTTGTCAAACAACTTAAAACTTCAGTGAAAGTTATTGAAAAGTATAAGTAGGGAGTAGGCAATTTTTATGGGTTGTTATTATAAATGGGATAGAAATACATCTGGTTTTTATGTTTGATGTCTTCAAGTTTAGGTATGATCATATATAGCCCAGTTCTCTGGATATATTATTTATCTTTTTAAGATTGATAGCTAGTTGATTATCAAAGTAATATCTTGGATTAATATTGAGTATATCTGCCACAGCCCTTTCTGGCATAGCAATGGAAAATCGTTGAGTATCGTCAATATAAGCTCTATTTAAAAGATATTTTTGGTTGAGATGTCTGCAAAGATATGAAACTCCATTAATTTCAAACTGCTTTTTCTTTTTGCCAAAAAGAGTTATAGAGGTTACATCTTGTACAATTATTCCCGAATTTTGTAAAATCGTTTCTGCACTTACATAAGCTAGCTGTCCAGATACAGCACAACCTAGCTCATACTTATCTAGTTTGCTTATAGGTACTGTAGAGTAGAGTCCTTTATGTATTCTATTTAAGCATCTCTTTATAGATCTCATTAACATCCTTCATTTCTATTCTTAGGCTCACTTTAGCCTGTGTAACGTCGATTTCTTCTAAACTAAGTGAAGACCCTTTTCTCATCCAAATAAAGCCGTTTTTGCTCACTTGAATCTGATATCTACTTGGTTGTAAGTAGGCAGAGAAGTAACCTTTACTATTTGTAGTTAGCAAAGCCATCAGCCTACCTTTTTCAGGATCATTAATTCTGACGATTGCGTTCTCGATTGGTGACTTATTGGTATTGACTACATATCCAGATATGCTTGGCTTTTTTAACGACTTGAGTGCTTTTTTAAGTAATATGAATGCGTAAAACATTAGTACCACCAGGTTTATGACGGTCGGATAAAAAATGGTTATGATCACTGATATGGTGAGAAGTGGCCAAAATAGGTTTATAAACTTGACCTTTTGGACAATTCTTCTCAAGGTTTTTTTAAACGATCGACTTTCATGAGTTTCTGTCAACTTGTCGACAGGAATCAGGAAAAGTTGCTGAGAATCACTTGAGACTACTTCAAAAATTTCTCCTCGATAAAACTCTTTGACAGTTAAGTAGGTAGGTCTTTGTTTGTTGGTAGGGAATTTATAATCTTGATGACTTACACTAATGATATATTTTCCTTTTGGAAGTTGGGTTCCTTGATAAATCCCATCCACATCTGTAATTAAGGTTGCAATAATTTGTTGGTTTAGGTTTGTTTCGGCTGAAGTTATGGTTAGCAAAGCAAAGGCAATTGGAGCATTTGTATCTGAATCATAAACAATTCCCTGAGGTTCTTTGGGGGGTAACAATCCAAGTGCTTGGAGGATTTTGAGAATAAGTTGCCATGAAAATTGTTGTCCCAATTGCAGTAGAAGAGCAAGAAAGCTGAAAATTGGAATTACTGAGGTAGCTACTAGAGTTCCAGTTGGACCCATACTTTCAATTATTTTTAGAATAGTAGCCTGAATAAGCTCTGGAGTTTGAGAAATTATTATAATAATTGATTCAGGGAGTATTTTTTTAATTTCTTTATAGATTCTATCGATAATTTCTTTTAGAGGTAAAATTGGTATTTTAATTATTGGAGTGGGAGGTGACGTTGGAGGAGTCGGTATTGGGGAAGTGCCTGGTGTCGGTGTTGGCGGATAGATAATGTAGTCCTGGATGATTAAAATCTTTAAATTTGTGAGAATACTGATGTTTCCTACCAAATCAGTAATAACGAAGTTTAGAGTGATAACCTCATCTCTTGGCAAAATATCTAGCTGAAAATTCCAGTTACTACTTCCATCAACTGTAAAGTTGATGATTTGGTCAGTTTCCCCTGGAATTGCGACAGTTACTTTAACCGTAGAGTTCTTCTCACCAGTTCCAATAAATAGAGGAGAGTTATCTTCTAACTCGATTGGGTCGACAGGTATAGATCCAATATCTTGAGCAGAGATGGTAGCAGTAATTGGTCCGATTGAAGTGATGATGAAGCTAGGCGCGAGAGTATCAATGTTGAAAGACCAAGTTGCCGAAGTATTGTTATTTCCGGCAGCATCAAAAACAAATACGCTCCAAGTGTGAGATCCATCACTGATAGTAGCAGTTGGGGTGAGAGAGTATTGCCCTGAACCCGAATCATAAACTAACGTGTTATAAAGAATGGCTCCGTCTAGATAAAGCTGATAATAACTTATTCCCACATTGTCGGTAGATTCTTGCCAGATAAATGTTGGTGTGGCATCGTTAAGAAGAGCTCCGTTTCCTGGAGATATTAGGATTGGGGCAGAAGGAGGAACAATATCTGGAACAGTAGCGGTAATTATGGCATCTCTGATTTTAGGATTAGTTGAAAGTATTTCACCTGAAGCAACTCCTCCAGCTTGAGCAAAAGCTTGCGATGTATATAAAAACAAGCTAGATAATAGAAAAAAGAAACTGATAATTTTCTTATCAAAGTTGTAGAGTGTCATCTTGATCACTCTCTTTAGAACCAGAATTTTGGATTTGATTTTCAAGCTCAGCTATTCTCTTTTTATCCATATCTCTTCTGTGATTTAGATGCTTTTTTATTGAAAGTATTAAAGCTACTATGATCAATAGACCAGTCAAGGTAACGATGACGAGCTTGATTGGTAATAACCAGAATTTAGTGCTGGCAACAACGATAGATCCACTGCTTCCATAACTCATAGTTAATTTAGCCGTGTAAGGCCCAAATCCCCAGATTCTTTCCCATTCACTATCAAACTCTCTGCTGGTCAGTGGAAATACATTTTTTGATCCAACTTGAATATCATCTACTTTTTTATTTAAGATATTAAAAATCTCAACATTCATTTGGGGAACGATGTGAACGTCCGAATTATTTTCAATTGCGAACGAAAATGGAACTGGACCGTACTCAGTAAATTCTGGAAAAGTAAAGTTTCTGATGTATGCTTCTTCATTTATATCACCATCAACAATGACATAAATAAGGGTACCAACTCTTTGATTGACAGCTGATTGAGAGTTTCCTTGAAGTTCGAAATCATTTGTTAATTGGCTTGGTTGGTGTAAAACCATTGCATAGTGACCTCCAGGAAGGGCATCTTCAGGTATTTCAATTAGAACATTAAGACCAATGGTTTGATTCGGTTCAATGGTATTTTCTGTTGGAACGATAGTCAGCCAAGACGCTAAGCTCCATCTATTTGAGGATGTATCATCGATAGCAATAGGTGTTTCTCCATCACTACTTAGAATGAAGTCTTGAGCACTTGTGGTTACATTGACAGTTTTTTCTGATAAGTTTCTAACTCTTAATTGAATTTGGAGTTTTTCTCCTGGCAATGCCTTTAAACTATTATCTTCTCCTAGTCTTGGAGGAATTGCGGTTAGCGTTACTTGAGTTTGCTCAACTATTTCTATAGGAGCCACTTCATCTGTAGCTTGAGCTAAAACTGAAGGAATTTCTAACGAAGGCATTTCAAATACCAGACCAGAAAATAAAATCGCTGAAATAACCAAAATAAAAACTAATCTTTTTAATGAAATTTGTTGGGCAGTTTTCATGGTTTATTTTTTCTTTTTATTAAAATGTAGCTGTTGCTGTATAAGTAATATCATTTTCATACTCACCGGCAGTTTGAGTAGCCGAGATTATTGCTCTATAACAGACATAAAGGTTATGTGTGTCGGCAACAGTGCTATTGCTAAATACTGTCTGAGCCGTTTGGCTATCTTCTCTGTCTGCAAATTGTCTTGCACAATATACTCCCGAGCAACCACCGGCTGTGGAGTCATATTCAAATGGAGCTGTTAGACCAGTAGTGTTGACATTATCTAGAGAGAATCCAAAGCCTTTAATTGCGGTAGTGACCCATTCATCTTCAACCGCGTGAGTCATTGTATCTGTATCTCCACGAGAATCTGGAATACAATCTCCTCCAATATTATCTCCAGCACAAGCATTTGCATCTCTACCCATTTGGTCATTTGCCAGCGCAGTCACAACATATCCATTAGCTGCATTTGTTGAAACAGAGAGTGCTTGTGCCGCATCTGTAAATGCCGAGATAGAGAGCTCTCCAAGCGGAACAGCTGCTGCAGTGGTAGTAACGTCAGTAAGTTGGCCACAAGCAGTGATACCACTTGCTATACCACTTATTTGAAAAGTTATTTGAGGAGCAACCGAGGCGGTAACTCTGACAGCTTCTATAACTCCAACGGAAACTGAAGTTGAATCTCTAACGGTAAAAGTACTATCTAGATGTTGAACAATGATTTTATATGTATCAGCAGATCCTGTTGAATGAGTAGTTTTTGGCGCAGGATTAATGATTGAATTAATTGTTATAGCATCATTGGTTGAGCCATCAAATGGTGAGCTAATAGCTCCGGTTCCTGAGTAAGCACAAACATATGAATGATAATCTTGACTTCCAATTGTGACTGCCGAGGCAGTTGCTGCTCCAGCTACAAAATCATAAGTACCGTCTGCATTTGAAGGGCAAGTTACAGTTGGCGCAGCATTTCCAAAATCAAATTGACCAGCGTCTGGAATACCATCTGCTGCATCTGTGTCACTTGATTCTGAAGGAACTAAGATTCTGAATGTTCCATTAGCAATAGCGTTGGCAGTGGTAAATCTAATTGTTTGAGTTGCAGATTGTGTAGAGATAACTACATCATCATCATCTGCATCGCCGGCAAGAAGAACTGGTGTAATGTTAAATACTCCGGCTGAATCGATACTAGTAACTGTGTATGCTCCCAAACTATCACCGTTTCCAATAGCTACCGTATCATCAATCAATAATTGAGCAGAGGTGGTGGAAGGATAATCACCGGTGGTTGTTTCCAAAAAAACTTGAGATGAACCGGTAGTACTGCCAGTTGTTAAAGCACCTTTAAAAGATAATCTAGAATTAGATGAAGTTGCAGAAACACTAGACAAACTTGCAGATTGACTTCTTTGATAGATTCCACCAATAAACATTGATGATATCAAAAAAGTTAAGATTAAGGATTTTTGGATAAATTTTTTTTTCATTGATGTGTTTTTTTTGTTACCTGAAATATATCCAGTACTCGGACTGAACCCCTAAACTGATACTCTTAAATTTAAGTTTACATATAAATATGATTATGCGCAATAAGCACTTTGTTTTTGATTTTTAAGCACTTTTTATCTTTTTTAGATATGTTGATGCAACAATTATTCCTACTATAGCAACAAAAATGATTGAGAATGGGAATGCATAAATAACCTCGATATATGCAGAGTTATTTTCAAGGTTAACTACAATTTGATATGGACCAAGCAGAAACTTCGGCTGATATGAGAAAGTCCCAGTCTCTGGTTTGTCTAAAGCTGAGCCTGGTCTCAAGGCTCTTAGTTCTCGAGTACTTGAGCCAAGTATGACATCTGGATAAATTTCAAACTCTGAGACTGTGCTTTTTTTCCAATTAAGTATTTCCGCACTTCCAGATGCCGATAACGATGAAATGCTCTCGTTTTTTACTAATGGAAGAAACTCAATTCCCCTAAAACTATCAACAAATCTTGGCGTGTCTAGACTAATAATTTTGAGGGCGTGCGCCAACTTACTTTCTTTGGAAACTAAAACAATGAGATTACTACCTATGCCTCCACTGATTTCAGAGCGGGTAGATGTGGTTTGAGCTGTGTCTATTTTTTGAGTATGATTGTCATTTTTAGAGAAAAATAATACGGTAAGAGGATATTCTTTCTCAATAGCATCTTTTGGGACATCAATATATAGAGTAAGTTGTGCTTTTTTGTGAGCAGGGATGGAAAGCTCCTTTATTTTAGTTGTTCCAAAAGATATGTATGGAAAACTTAATTCATTGGAAATTATTGCGCGACCAGTTTTGCCATCAGAAGAAAAATCTACAATTGATGGCATTACGATTATAGTTTGATTGCTAGTATTTTCCAAAACAACTGTGTGATTTCTAGTTGTTCCTGGGGGAACTTGAAGATAAGAAATTGGAGGAAAAACACTTAGGCTAATATTGGCTTGGGCCAAAACCTCTGATTTATAGTTGCTGCTAAATAAAAAAGCTAATAAAAAAGCTAATAAAACTATGGCAAATGTTTTTAAATATTTTACTGTTTTCATTTTAATATCCAGGTACTACTATTTAATATCCAGGCACTGCTACATAAATAATGCCAGTTTCGTAATTACCACTGGCTTGGCTACTGTTAATTCCTGCTTTGTAGGTCACCGTTGCTTGTCTTTGGCTGGCAATATTGACAGAACTCATGACAATTTGCATTGTTTCAGCTGTTTCATCATCGGCAAAATTTTTGTAATAGGTGTTATCGATAAAGTTTGCTGGAATATCATTACCTGTCATATTGTACCCAAATCCAGGAATAGATTGATCGTTCCAGACACCTGCTACGAGATGAGTACAGTTTGCAGTGTTACATGTGGTATCAATAATTTCGTCAGATCCATTAATGAGTCTAAGCGGGTGAATTTCGTATGCGTAAACTGAATATCCACCGGCACCTTTTGTAGTAACAGTTAAAGTGTGAGAATCAGTTGAGTGAACATTTGGGACCAACTCTCCAAGGTCGATAAGGGTTTTGGAGATATCAAAACTAAAATTATCTATTTGATATATATATTGAAAGCCACTTCCAACAAAATAACTTGAAGATCCGTATGAGCCATATGGTCCAGAACCAGTCTGCCCAACTGTATCGGTTATATTATAACTGGCACTGCTTTTTTCTCCAGAAGTGACATTGAAGTTTCCAAACTGAATGATCCAAGAATCTGAAGTAAGATTTTGGGCAAATATTTGTTTAGTTGCAACAATGAACAATAAAATTCCAGAAGAAATGATTAAAAGTAAAAATTTATTTTTCACGCTATTTATTTTTTTCAAGTATTTTGTCACTCTCATTTATTATGAGTGATATTTGATTTTTTATAGTTTCTTGATTTTCATCAATATCTTTGGTTGCAATTTCCTCTAATATTTTGAGTTTTGGTTTGAGGAATGAATAAATAAAACTCTCAAGTGAGTGTTCTTGAGCAGATAAGTTATTAATTTCAATTTCTTCTTTATCTATTATAGAGTGGCTGACTATAACATCGTCATATTGTTTTTTTGCAAATAGAAAAAATAGTAACATCATGGGGATAGTGAGAATGGTTGCAATTCCAACGGAGGAAATTGTGGTTTCAAGAGCGTAGTGAAGCAACATTGTAGACATAGCAACAATGATGGCTGTTTTTTCTCTGCAACTCATAACCAAAATAAATAAATGAATGTATGTGAATGGATAGAAAATTGAATTAGTGTTTCCAGTGGAGCCTACCAACAGCAATACAGCAAAAGTAATGAACATTAGTTCAAGAGAGAAATTTTTTGGTAAAATGTGCCACAGTTTAGCCTTATTCAATTTTTTGACGACAAAATATCCAAGACTTGCTACGGAAAAAGCCTGGAGAGAGTAAATTCTTAAGCCTGGAGTTGCGAGCCAAATGTAGACTAATAGAACGGGTATTAAAAGTAGAAATGTATGTTTAGTTGTGGACATTACAATAAGTATAGCTTAGTAGATATGGTACGTGCAAATACATAGATGCGCGCTATAATTAGTGATCAAGTAAATGGAAATAAATCATGTACGATCAGAAAAAAGTTGAAGAAAAATGGCAGCAAATTTGGGAAGCAAACCAACTTTTTCAACAAAGTGAAGGTGGTGATAACCATAAAAATGGTGGTGCGGTTGGAGACAACATCTATCTTTTATTTGCGTTCGCCTATCCGTCTGGCAATGGTTTGCATGTTGGTCATGTAGAGAGTAAAACAGCTTTGGATATTTTGGCCAGATACTACAGAATGAAGGGCAAGAATGTCTTTTTTCCAGTTGGTTGGGATGCTTTTGGCTTGCCGGCAGAAAATTATGCAATTGAAACTGGAGTTCATCCATCCAAAACAACGGTGAGTGCAATAGATACCTTCAGAAGACAAATCAAAAGAATAGGAATTTCTTATGATTGGGCAAACGAAATTGCGACTAGTCATCCAGAATATTACAAGTGGACCCAGTGGTTATTTTTACAGATGTATAGCAAGGGCTTGGCATATCAAAAGGATGGTAAAGTAAATTGGTGCCCATCGTGTCAAACTGTTTTGGCAAATGAACAAGTTGTAGAAGGTTTATGTGAAAGATGCGATACACAAATTGAGCAAAAAGATATGCGACAGTGGTATTACCAGATTACAAAATACCAAGATGAGTTAATAAGTGGTTTGGACGAGGTTAATTGGCCAAACGCAACCAAGGCTCAGCAGTTAAACTGGATTGGGAAAAAAACTGGTATAAATATTACCTACAAGGTTGAGGGAGTAAACAAACCCGGTGGCGCAGACGAGATTACTTGTTTTACCACCAGGCCTGATACTAATTTTGGAGCAACATTTATTGTTATTGCTCCAGAACATGAGTTGGCTACCAAGATAGCCAGCGGAGAAATTAGAAGTAAGGTTTTTGATTATTTAGATAAAGCTAGTAAAAAAACTGAGTTAGATCGTCAACAAGAAGGCAAGAAAAAATCTGGAGTCTTCACTGGTTTGTATGCAATCAATGATTTGACCGCAAAAAAAATGCCAATTTGGATTTCGGATTTTGTACTTGGAGGATTTGGAACAGGAGCTGTAGTTGGTGTCCCGGGTCATGATGTTAGGGATTTCGAGTTTGCAGATTATATAAATAAATTAGATAAAACTGGAGATCAAAGAATAGAAGTGATCAGAGTAGTGGTTGGCCAGGATGGAGATGAATCAGAAATTACCAAGGTTGCACAAGTTCAAGAAGAGCAGGGTTTAATGATAAACTCTGATTTTTTGAATGGAATGAGTATTCACGATGCGACCAAAAAAATTATGGACTATATGGAAGAAAAGGGTTGGGGCAAGCGTGTAACTTCCTACAGACTCCGCGACTGGCTCATTTCCAGACAAAGATATTGGGGAACTCCAATTCCTGTTGTTTATGATCCTGAAGGCAATCCACACCCGGTGGAGCAATCCTACCTTCCTTGGAAACTTCCGACAGATGTAGATTTCAAGCCAACTGGTGAGTCACCTCTCAAATCTTCCCAAGAGTTTGCCGAAAGAACCAGAAAATATGCTGTTGAGGTTTACGCCGATTTAATTACAAAAAAAGGTTGGGATGTTTCTGGTGAAGGCTGGAGACCAGAGTTTGATACTATGGATACCTTTGTTGATTCTAGTTGGTATTTTTTAAGATACACAGATTCTAGAAATCCAGATGTTTTTGCCAAGACCGAGCAGATCGAGAAATGGTTGCCAGTGGATCTATACATGATCGGTCCCGAGCACATCGTGCTTCACCTACTTTACTCAAGATTTTTTACCAAGTTTTTGCGTGATGAAGGATATTTTAATTTTAGTGAGCCTTTCGTCAAAATGCGTCATCAAGGCATGATTCTGGGTCCAGATAATAAAAAGATGAGTAAATCTAAGGGAAATGTTATTAGTCCAGACGAAATCATCGAGAAGTTTGGGGCAGACACGCTTAGAGTTTACGAAATGTTCATGGGTCCGCTTGAGTCAGATAAGCCTTGGGATACTCGAGCTGTGGTAGGGATTTATAAATTTTTACAGAAAGTCCATAGGTTGGTTGCTGAATTGGAATCGGAGGACGTTTTGGGAGAAGCTAAAGTTGAACTTCAGAGGAAACTTCACCAAACAATAAAGAAGGTTTCTGATGATATTCCTAAATTAAAATTTAATACAGCAATTGCTTTTATGATGGAATTTGTTAATCTGTGGCAAAACGTGATGATTAAGGAGAATAAGACCTTATCTATAAAAGACAAGATTGCTTTTATAGGTGTTTTAGCACCTTTTGCTCCATTCTTGGCTGATGAATTGTTTGAGATAATTTCAAAAAAGATGTCAAGTGAGACTATATATAGTGGCATACATCAAACAAGTTGGCCAGCATTTAGTCAAGAACTAGCGAAAGATGATTTAATAAATATTCCTATTCAAATTAATGGCAAGGTCAGGGCGCAACTTGAGGTAGAATCTGATAAAGTTGGGGATGAAAAAGCTATTTTCAACATGATTGAAGGTATAGAAAGCATTAAGAAATATATAGATGGACATGAAATTAAAAAGAAGATCTATATTAAAGGTAAAATTATTTCATTAGTTGTTTAGTTGTTAGCATTCCTACAGTTTCCACAAGCTTCATAGCATAAATTATCATCATGTTTGATGATTCGAGTGATATTTCAATGGCATTTCAGCAGATAAGAAAGCAATTATCAGTGCGTCTGGTGATTCAAGCGATAATTTTTTTATTAGGTATTTCAATTTCAAGTTTTGGCTTGTTTCAGTTGTTTAGTAACGACGCCCAGGCTTCACAAAAATCTAGAGATTTTGAAGTTGTTCAAGTTTGTGAAAAAGATCCTGAATTTGGAAGACTAACAGTTGATGTTGGCGGTGCAGTAAAAAATCCAGGTGTTTATCAATTAGATTCAGGTTCTAGAATAAATGATTTAATAAATATTGCTGGAGGTTTTTCTAATTCAGTCGACAAATACTATATAAATAAAGTTCTAAATTTATCTCAACGTCTAAATGATGGAGAAAAGTTATATATTCCCACAATAGAAGAAAGTATCGAAGTTCAAACAAAACTAGAAAATCAGCAAACTGGTGATGATAGCGCTGTCGGTGTTTTGGGAATTATCTCAATTAATTCTGCTACCAAAGAGCAACTAATGAGTCTCACGGGAATTGGTGAGAAAAGGGCAGAAGATATCATTTCCAATCGACCATACGACTCACTAATTAAACTCGTTGAAAAGAGTGTACTCACTGAGTTGATTTTTGAGAATATAAAAAATGCAATTTCTTTATGACTTATTGGGACTTTACTATAGGTTAGAAAATTTTTATGAATAATTAAGAAAAACATAAAATTTCATGAAAACTAACTATTTTTGTTAAAAATGCTATTAACACATCTTAATTATTCAAGAATGATGTAATGTTTATAGTAAATATCTAGATATGAAAACAATATTAAGGATTACTATTTATATATTAATAATAACGCTATTTTTGCAAAGAATATACTATAGACAAACAATTCACAAAGCGAACGCAATCCGACAATCAATACTGATCTCAACATCACCATATAACTGTATATTTGAGACAACTTCATTTTTCTTTAAATTACCAGATTGTAAGTCCTATAAGCCTGGAACAATTATCAAAATTGTAGGCTCAATCGACTCAAACTTTGGCAGAGAGGACACTGCTTTTGACATCGATTTTTTTGAAAAAAAAAGGTTGATAATAGAGTCAATCAGCAATAATCAAAGTATATGGTCTTCGCCAAAACTTTGGTTTGAGTATATTTTTTATATTTTCCAGACAAAGGCGAGATTGGTCTTGACTGATTTTTTATCACTTTTCGATGTTAAAGATAGCTACTTGATAGGACAGCTTAGTTTAGGCTTTAGTCAGGTGAAGTCAGAAAGTGTCAGTCACTTATTCAAAGTTACAGGGACGCAGTATTTGGCTTCGATTTCTGGTTATCACCTAAGTCTTGTTGTAAGGTTTTTTACAAAGACAGCTAGAAATTTTTTAGCAAAAAGGTCGATTGGTATTCTTTCTTTGGCTGTTTCGAGTTTATATCTATTGTTCGTGGGTATAAAAGTACCTCTGGTGAGAGCATTTCTAATGCTCTTTTTCGGGGTTATTGCTACTTGTTTCTTATTTCGTCAGAGCAACTCTGTTTACTCGCTCTTTTTGGCGGCATTCATTTTATTTTTAATTGATATATCAGTCATAACAACAATGTCATTCCAGTTATCATTTGTGGCAACAGCTTCAATAATTTATTTTGTTACTGCTTTCAAACATTTTAAAAACTATAAATCAAATTCTTTGGCTACTTTACATTTAAGTAGTTTTTCGACTGATGATAAATCAATTAAAAATAACCATATAGCAGGCTTTATGGCTAATATTTCTAAGTATATAATTGATTCAATTAAAATTAGTATTTATGTTCAAGCAATGATAATACCTCTGGTACTCTACCATTTTAATGAATTTAGTATTATTTCCTTGGTTGTCTCAGTTGCTCTAACTTGGCTTGTGCCAGGCATAATTATGCTGGCATTTAGTGCTATATTTTTATATTTACTCAAGTTGAGTGAGCATTTACTTAGATTACTTATCTTACCTTTGAGTTTTTTGTCAAAAATCTTTTTATTTGTGCTGAATTTATTTAATAATCCGATATTTTTAATTAAAGTTAACTATTTTCCATGGTGGTACATTCTAATTTGGTGGTCAATTGTTTTTCTGATCGTTAAAATCATTACTAGAAAAAAGAGTGTTCTACTTCTGGTACGGTGCATATGAAATTAATGACTTTTCAGTTATTTTTTTCAGTTTTTATCATTTGGGTTTCAATTTCTGTAATTAAACAATGGCCTGATAACTTTGTTCATATTATATTTTGTGATGTTGGGCAAGGAGATGCGATTTTAATTACCCACCAGGGTAGACAAATGTTAATAGACGGAGGGCCAGATGAAAAGGTTTTGTCGTGCTTAGAAGATAATATGCCATTTTGGGATAAGTCATTAAATTTATTAATTGCAACACACATGGACTCTGATCATATTGGTGGTTTGCCAGCGGTTCTTGCAAGTTATTCGGCCGATATTATTTTGAAGAACCCGTCTACGAAAAAAACAGCCGTTTTTGAAGCTTTTGAAACTGCAGTCTCGAGAAAAACTGCCAACAATAATGCTGATACTAAAGTACTTTCATCGTATGTGGGTCAACAACTAGTTATGGATGATTCAGTACGATTTGTTGTGGTATCACCTCAAGTTCGGTATCAACCCATAAATGTTGATAAAATTGAAATAACCGAAACAATATTATCGGCTGAAGATACACTTTATTATCCAATTTTAGAAGAAAATATTAGTGAAAATGACCTATCTATAGCACTATTTGTCATAATTAATGATATAGTCGTATTATTGACTGGTGATATGGAAGAAGAAGGGGAATTGGCAGTAATTAAGTCTGGTATGACAGAGCCTGTCAGTATAATAAAAGCAGGGCACCATGGCTCTAAATCAAGCTCTAGTAGGCAATTTATTAGCATTTTGAGACCCGAAATTTCAGTGATTAGTAGTGGTGAAAATAACCAATATAATCATCCTTTTCCTCAAGTGATCGATCTTTTTCGTGAGTTAGGGGCTATTATTTACAGAACTGATAGTCAGGGAACTGTTGAGTTTGTTACTAATGGAGTCAAGTATTGGGAGGCAATATAACTCATTTTATGCTTTTAAATTTTTAATTTGCGTAAATAGAACTAAATCACGTTTTAATATAAATATCTTATAGGGATTAAAAAAACTTTCAAAGCAATTTTGATTTATATGATGATTCAGTGGTTTTACAATTACAAAATCGGAAATAACTTGCAGGAAAATTGGATAGAGATTAATGATTATCTGCACAAAAAAAAGTGTCCTTCCCGAGTAAAAAAGTGCTCATTTTAGGCAAGTTACTTTTCTAAAGTTTTATTAGGCAGAGAGCAAAGTAAAAGATTGAGGCTGTAATTCGGTATGAAAAAAGTATGATTTTTATATACCTACACAGTTATAAACATTACAGATTATGTTTCCATTTGATAAACCGAAGATACAGCGAATAGACTTATTTATTTTATCAAAAATGAGCACAAATTATTAGTCTAGTAAATGTGATTTATCAGTATTAATCGCTAAAGTTAACGAGTAAATAACATACTCAATTATATTCGGTTCTTCTTCGGTGCGATTGTGTGTTTGCAGTGGAAAAAAAATATCAATAACTGGATTGTTAATCTATCAATTTTGAAGTAAAATGGTGGATAGATATGCAAATTACAAATACACTTAGAGCAAAAATTTTTGAGTCGCTAACTGATTTGGGACTAAGTGACTTAAGTGAGGTAAGTGGAAAAAATATTTTGCTTGAACATCCTGCGGATAAGTCTCATGGTGATTACTCAACAAACATAGCGATGATTTTATTTGGTGAAAAAAAATTCAGCTTCAATTCTCCGCGAGATTTGGCACAAGCCATTAGCGATGATCTTCAAAACAAATTAGATGTTGGTCGATCTAACGACCAAGCCAGTAATCGACATGGTAATCAGCCCAACGACCAAG
>JAHIVL010000082.1 GCA_018816485.1 Patescibacteria group bacterium
AATTCAACAACCAATCAATTTGAACTTTGGCAAGGACAAACCTATGATCAACAAAATCCGCAAACCACAGATAAAACTGGCGAATATGAATTTCTAGTTCCAGCTGGCAAATATTATTTCAAAATTACAGTTCCAAATTATCAAGAATACCAATCAAAAGAATTCACTGCCAAAGAAGGAGAGATCATCAGTCAAAACATTGAACTCAAACCAAATCCTGGATTTAATTGGAAGGTATTAACAATTGCTTTTGTCGTGCTGTTTATCTTTGTGATTGGTATTTTGATTAGTAAGAAGAGAACAAGGTGGGGCTTGTAATATTTTGTAAGACATGGTAAGCTGAAAATATGAAATCAGCTTTTTTATTTTTTCCAAAAAAGAGGAGGAAATAAATGGGAAGAGGCTTTTATGGAAATGGAAAAGGCGAAAGCAGGGAACCAAAAATGGTTCGAAGTAATGAGAAGAGAGCTAGAAATGCGAAGAGAAAAGTGCAGTATCTTCAATCTAAGGCACAAAAAGAATTCAAGGTGCCTTTAACCCGCAGGCAGTCAACTGTTGCTTTCTTGACTTGGGTGGAGGATCCCAACTGTTCATCAGAGAGAATTTTAAAGGGTTTTGGCTTATTAGCTCAAGAGGAGGGCATTGATGAATGAGATATCTTCAACTGCTAAAAAGAAAAAGAATCTCAATGGCAGTTACAGCGTTGTGGAAGGATTCTGTGGCGAGAAATTTGTTTATGTAGTTGTTGAAAGCAAGGAAAAGCAAAAAAAGAAGAAACAAAAATAGTTTTTTTTCAATCAAAAGGAGGTTTTGAATGTTTTGGAGGATATTGAAATTTGTTCAGCAAAGCCCCTGCGCTAAGTAATTTTTTTATTGCGCAGGGGCGTTTTTTAATTTTTTAAAGGCAACACCATAGCATGTCGCCTTTTGAAAGCGAGGATAATTATCCTCGCTTTCTTTTTATTGCTCCGCCTTTGTCGTTTCAGGTCTAATTTGAATAGATTGAGCAGTTATACTGCCGTCATCATTAGCTTTACCGTTAATCATAACAGTTTTGCCAATCTCAAGATCTTCTGAATTTCCAGCTGTAAATTTACCTATTTCCGCGCTATCTGAAAAGAAAATGATTTTTGATCCGCCAGTTGAAAGTTTAATAGTTATATTTTGAGCATCTTTTGCAATAATTTCTCCAGAGGCAAAGTTAGAATCAGAACCTGCCCCTCTAAAGTCATTTCCCATTTGTTGAAATCTTTGAGCGCGATCTTCTGCTGATAAATTACGAAAGTTTTGAGGGTTTGTTTGTGATGAAGACTTTCTTTGGGCATACTTCATCCCACCGTAAAAAGATCCAGTTCCGACTATTATTGCGACGACAAGAACAGTTAAAAATGTTTTTTTCATAAAAAATTAATTTAATTATTCTAATTAACCTAATGTTTAACTGATATCAAAAATTTTGAATTTTAGATATTAGGATTTATTTAGATTAATTAGAAATTAGAATAATCAGAAATTATTTATTCATATTTCAACGCTTCAATAGGATTTAATTTAGATGCTCTACGCGCTGGATAATAACCAAAAATAATGCCTATACCAGCAGAAACACCAAAGGCCAGCAAAACTGATGACAAGGAAATCTTGGTGGAAATTCCTCCAAATTTATATACTCCAAAAGCAATTAGCCAGCCCAAAAGGATTCCAAGTATTCCGCCGATTAAGGTAAGCATTATGGCTTCAGTTAAAAACTGCGAATTGATATCCTTTTTTTTGGCGCCAATGGATTTGCGCAAGCCAATCTCTCGCGTTCGTTCTGTAACAGTCGTGAGCATCATATTCATAATGCCAATTCCGCCGACTACTAGAGAAATAGCGGCGATTGAACCAAGGAAAATAGTGAAAGTGCCAATGATTGAAGAAGCGCTGGCAATAATATCAGCTTGATTCAAAGTGCTAAAATCAGCCATTAAAGGATCGGAAATATTATGCCGATTTAATAATAAG
>JAHIVL010000083.1 GCA_018816485.1 Patescibacteria group bacterium
GAAAAATTAATCAGAATCGCGGCAAGTAAAAAGCTAGGAAGCATTTTTTTGACTTGACCCGCGTTTATGCGCAGAACTGTGGCAAAAGCAATATAAAGCAAAATAACAATAAATAAAAGATTGCACAGATCTCGTATATAAGCCCAAAAAGTGCTTAAAGCGCTAACTGCTGTAACATCAAAAGAAGATAGCACCCAACCCATTACTGACATAATTAAAGCAAGAAGTATGCCGAAAAGGGTGTGGGCTAAGCCGAAGATTACGGAAAGAATGGTAATAATGACATTGCCAAATGTGGAAGTAAGAAATTGTTGTACGGCTGATTTGCCTTTACAGCCATCAGCAAGAGGACCGATGCATTGGGATTGAAGAAGGGTTTGGATTTCCGGTTTTTCGGTTGCATCACTTAAATATTTTCCACTCTTTTGTGTTTTATATGCATTAACATCTTTATCCCATTCAATTTTTTCTTTAAATTGTAAATATGAAAAATTTGGGCAAGTTGTTGCAGGAGTTGAACTAATAACTACATAAGTTTGTTTGTCGTCTTTTTTTTGTAAATCTGCCTCATTATCACCGCAAATAAATGGCAAACCTTCTTGATTATAATAAACACCAGCTTGCTGTATGGAATCATAACTACTAAAATCTATCATCTCTGTACATCCACCGCTCGCGTCTCCTTGTTGAATGCACAAGCTCTTCTTGTCGTTTACTTTATCTTCCAAACAACCATGCGCATATTCTTGACCTTCTCCAATACTTTTTTTATTTTTGCAAGCTCCATCAATAGCATCACCGCGACAATCAGTAGTTCCCGGAATACATTCATTATTCATTAAGGGAGTACACTGCAGGCTGTCAGTGCATATTTTACTTTTTAAACATCCATTATTTCCTGAGTTGGTAGTGCATGGTGTATATTTGCCTCCAGAAAAATACTTACCAACGCAACCACCCGCCTCGCCAGTCTTATCATCAATGACACATTCTAATGAACCGCTTGTAATCTGATTATATTCATTTTCATCCACACATTGTGCTTGATCCAAACATTCATATCCGCTTTGGCACATTATAAATTGATTTCCAAAAATTTGAAAAGTATATGCCTCTGGAGGTAGACCCCTTTTTTCTACGCTATTTCTAATCCCCATTCCACCAGTCTCTTCTATGCAAAGATTTAAATCTGTCGGACGGCTTGTTTGAATTAAAAGTGTTTCACCTTCCAATAATTTAATACAAGTATTCTTTTGACCACCGCTCTCGGGCGAATAAAGGCCACATGCATACCCAGATAAGCAACCATAGTCTTTTCCATATATATTTTTTACTCCACAATCTGAAAGATTACAGCTTGAATCATCCTTGATGCATTCCCCTTCTCTATATTCTACAGCTCTCGCCTTCCCCGCTCCTACAATCCCACCACCCAACAAAAAACCGGCTATGATTAAAACAAAACCAATTTTTAAAATTTTTCCCATATTTTTATTTTTATTATATTTCTAAATCCCATACCCAACTTTAGTGGGCTTTTTCTAATACTTGCTCACTGAACATTACTGTTTGGTTGATTAGGACACTTTAGTGTCCGTAATACAACGGGGACTAAAGTCCCCTAATCAACAAACCGATTAGGACACTTTAGTGTCCGTAATACAACGGGGACTAAAGTCCCCTAATCAACAAACCGATTAGGACACCCATGCAAGTTCACCCTGCAAGCTTGCATGGGTATGCAGGGCAATGCTTTAGTGTCCGTAGAATTACGGGGACTAAAGTCCCCTAATCAATTAAGACAATTTAGTGTCCGTAATAAGAAAAAAACTAAATTCCCAGAAACATCATTGAGTAAATATTTTTTCCATTCCTGCCTGCTAAAGCAAGGTATGGAATTTATTTTTATAATACCACAAATTATTATTAAAAAATATATCTAGTTATCCACAGCGGGAAAAAAAACGGATTTCAATTTTTTCGCTAATGAATGGAAAAGATTTTGAACCTGCCTGTCCAAGAACTATGTTTTTTGACTTTTTTTGAAAAATTCTTAGATTATTTGAGCGTCGCAAATTTTCAAAAATTGAGTTCTTGAACAGTCAAATAGATTTGAAATCCATTTTTTCAAAAGCCACGAACGAATGGACCGGATTTTGCCCTGCAAGTTTGCCCTGCATGCTTGCAAGGCTTGCAGGGCAAAATCCTTTTAAACTTGACTTTTGTAATATTCTATGGTATGATAGAAATGGATTAAAAAACTAACAGGAGGCATAAAAATGGCTCAAAAAAGTTGTTTCATAGGATTTATATTTCTTTTAATCTTAGTTTGCGCAGGGTGCGGACGAATCAATAATTTATTTCTGCCGGTTGACCCGCGTGAAGTGCTCTTTGTCAACGAGAGCCCACGATATACGATTTATGTTTTTGTGGATAAACCGTATAACAAAAACCCAGAGCCTGGGCAGGAAAGCTTTATCCTGCGACCATTTGGCAGGGAAGAAAAAGTTTTTGAAGATTTTGGGAAGTATCAATTCTGGTATTGGTTTGATTATAAAACTAGAGTTGACACTTACCAGATCGTCGTCCCGCCTCGTTCTTTTACAGTGGATTTTAAGACCATTACCCACTATGGTCCACAGGACGAGGAATGGGGCGAAGTTATCCAATTTTTTCCGGAACAATATGTTCCGGATGGGTATTGGTATTAAAATCTAATCTAAAGCCTCCGCCCTGGGCGGATAACAGGCAAAAAATCCCACTAAAGTAGGATGTGGGATTTATTAAATCAAAAAACCCGCCAGTTTTATTCAGGCGGGTTTTAAATTTTGATTATTTGATTTCTATGGATGATTTAAGTTGTATCCTGTCCACATTAGTTGCCGCATTAATACTAAAAGTATATTCAATATTTCCAGGCACTCTCAAATTTGGTTCAATTTTGAAAGGCGCTGTCTCAAAATATATTTGAGTTTCTTTTGGTCCAACAGAGGAAGTAACTGCGTTAGCCTTTAATAATGGAATATCTTGATTAATTGAAACATATTCTCCACCAATACTATATCCATAAATACCAGGCTCTATATCTTTCCAGCCAGTATTAGTAAATTCTACAGCTATTTTGATCTCATCGCCTATCTGCGCTTGTGTTATTGCAACCCCGTTGCTGTCTATAAAATTAATTGCGTCTGCGTACACTCTTTTACCTAAATCTTTACCATTTTCAGCATTCCAGTTGGATGAATAAATAGAATAACCTTGTAATAATTTTTCCTCAAAAACTTGTTTATTGTCTGCATCTAAAACATATTTACCCGTATAGATTAAAGCGTCCATATAATTATATGTTTGGATAAAACTATCCGGCGCTTCTTCAATTTGCACCCTCTGACCGTATTGATCAACTCCATTCCAATGTACAATATGATTGCCTGGTCCTCTTTCTCCTAATTTTAAGACAATAAGTGTAGTCGCAATATTATAGCCACTAACTTCACTCATACCTTGAAGTTCAATCATTACTTCGCCTGTTTCAGCTAAAACATAGGGTATTCTGATATCCCAAGGATGACTCACATCAGTTTTAGCAGAATCTTGACTCTTAGCGTCTATTTTGCCCCATTTGCCTTGTTCTTTTAAAGCATTTTTTGTGTCTTCTTTTTTTTGCTGGTTATCAAGATCAACTGGCGGAACATCTCCTCCGCAAAGGCCTATAGCATGTATTAAATGACTTATACCTGGTATAAAATTAACAACTAAACATAAAATTTCTCCAATCAAATCTTTTAAAGCGCCAGCCGCAAACCCAAGAGATCCTTTTAAAATTTTAGCAGTAGTATTGATAAAACACTTTGGATAAACAGAAATCTTTTTAGTAAGCTCTTCTGTAAAATCCGGAATAGAGAATTGCGCCTTTTGGAAGTCTAATACTGGACAACCTGTTGCCGGATCTGTTTTGGTAGTAACCATTGAAGATATGCCCGTGCCCAGAAAATCACCAACTTTTAGAGCTAACTTATCGCTTTTGTCATTGGAATCCTCGTCCTTGTCTGTCATATTAGCTAATTGTTTCTTTAGAAAACCATCAGCAAAATTATGCACTTTTGTAGCTGGTTGAGTAAGAATACCAGATATTAAATCATATTTTCCACCTTTTTGCAAAGGAGCAAGTAGGTACTTTTGAAGAGTTTTATCAGTGAATTGTTTATCATAAATTTTAACTAAACCCTGTAATTTATCAGGATGTCCAGCAGGAAGATTAGAAATAGAATCAAATGTGATTTCGTTTACTTCATTGCCAGTGTCGTCATCAGTATTGTAATTTTGATATATTCTTGCAATGTATTCATTAGTTGGATCGTCTGCGTCTTTCTTAACGCGCACTTGAATTTTTATCAGACCAAAAGCTTCTGTTTGAGCAAAATAGTCAATAAACTTTTCCAATGAAAGATCATAAGGAGGTGAAATTGTAAATTCTCCTTGTTGCAAAGAACTTGGAATAGAACCAGTCTGAAGATAGCCAAATTTTCTCAACTGATTGGCAATATTATTATCACCTGTAGTATCCTGATTTTTTGCAAAAACTATGCTCTGCCCGCCTGTTTCACTACCAATAAATATAAAAGCCATCGTTGTTCCAGCAGTAGCTTGAACTTCCAGTTTACCTGCATCCATTGTAATGTCTATGCCACTGTCAAACTTATAAGAAGGATCGTAGGAGAGTTCGCCAATGCTTTTTGGATTATTCAAACCAATGTTTTTGTAACCCATTTTCTCTAATTTAGAAATAATGTCAGATGGCTGATAAGTCAATTGAGTTTGTAAAACTAAGCCATCACCTTCTGGCGTTTGATTATTGTCTTCTATTGCCCTGCCATTAGCTTTATAACCTGAACCTGTTTGTTCATCTGCTTTATATTCTCTCTCGCCTTTGATAGCTTGATCAACAGACCAAGAAGCCAGTCTAATCGCATAATTAAAAGCATTCTTATTAGCTAAATCAGCCATTTGCACAAAATAACCATTCGTGCCCACTGCAGAAGACATAGAATCTGGAGTTACATCTAATTCTTGAGCCAAGGCTTGCAAAGTTTTCGCGCTAAAACTTTCTTGTTCTCCATCCTGAATTTTATCGCGCAGTTTTTCAGCAAAGAAAGATTCAAATTGAGGCAGAATTTTATAAACCTTTTCGTTGATGTATCCGCGCTCTAAAACTTCGTTGTTCACTTTTATTATTGTATCAAAAACCACATCTTTCAAATATTTTGACCAATCCTTAATCAAATAAGCGTCTTCCATCTTTTTAGTCACATTTTTATAAACTTCATCATTAATTTTTTCTAAAGTAGAAAAAACAATTTTGATTAAAGCTTCTTTGCTTATTTCTTTAATACTTTGCCAGCCCCAACCAAAAGCATTTTCAAAAGCAGTAATTACTGAACCAACCTCAATATCTCCAATGCCAAGAAAAGCCTGACTCTTTTTCGGATAAAAAATACC
>JAHIVL010000084.1 GCA_018816485.1 Patescibacteria group bacterium
CCATTGATATTTTCTTTGCTTCCTTTTCCTTCAACAATAGTCGTGTTATCCTTTGTCGCGATAACTTTTCCAGCTTTTCCAAGCATATCTAATTCGGCATTTTCTAATTTCAGCCCAACCTCTTCAGAGATAACTTTTCCGCCTGTCAAAACCGCCAAATCTCCAAGCATCGCTTTTCTGTTATCCCCAAACCCGGGAGCTTTAACGGCCAAAGCATTGATCGTTCCTCTGATTTTGTTAACGATTAAGGTAGCAAGCGCTTCGCCCTCAACATCTTCAGCTACAATTAGCATATCTTTTTTGCCTTCTTGAGCAATTTTCTCAACAATTGGAATTAACTCTTTAATTGAAGAGATTTTCTTGTCTGTGATAAGAATATATGGATCTTCTAAAATAGCTTCCATTTTTTCTGTATTCGTAATCATGTAAGGAGAAATGTATCCCTTATCAAATTGCATTCCTTCAACAACTTCTTTAGAAAGCCCGAAAGTTTTTGATTCTTCAACAGTTATAACCCCTTCTTTCCCGACCTCTTCCATCGCGTCTGCAATCAATTTTCCAACTTCAGCGTTTTGAGCTGAAATTGTCGCAACTTGCGCGATCTCTTCATTACTTGAAATTATTTTAGATTTTTCTGCAAGAGTTTTTACAATTTCTTGAGTCTTCTTTTCAATTCCTTTTCTGATTTCCATTGGATTAAATCCAGCAGACACGAGTTTCAATCCTTCATCAATCATCGCCTGCGCAAGCAAGGTTGCAGTGGTAGTTCCGTCCCCAGCGATTTCACTGGTTTTTACAGCCACTTCTTTTACAAGTTCTGCTCCCAAATTTTCATATTTATCTGAAAGATCAATTTCTTTCGCGATAGTAACACCATCATTAGTGATATTTGGAGCTCCAAAACTTTTTCCTAACGCAACATTTCTCCCCTTCGGCCCAAGAGTAACTTTAACCGCATTAGCAAGTTTATCTACCCCCCTCTTTAATTTCATTCGCGCGTCCTCGTTAAATGTAATTTCTTTTGCCATATTTTTAGATTTATTATTTATTAAAAAATTCTAAACACTTACGCAAGCACCGCAAGAATATCATCTTCTCTGATGATTAAATATTTTTTGTCATCAATCTCAACAGGAGAACTATAACTTGAAAATATAACTTTATCTCCAACTATCACATTCATCGCCGCCAATTGTCCATTTTCTAAAATCTTTCCAGGCCCCACAGCGACAACAGTTCCTCTATCATTTTTTTCTTGAGACGCTGTGTCTGGGATTATAATTCCACTTTTCAAAACTTCTTCTTTGGGCATGAGTTCAAGAACAACTCTATCCCCTAATGGTTTTATTTGCATATGCTTCGGTACGCCGTAGTCATCCGCAAGATGACGAAGGCGACTCCTTCCTCTTTATAATTAAAAAATTATCGGTTAAATTTACCCGATAATTATATCAATTTAATTGACGAATGTCAATAATACAATTCACTATGACTGCCCAAAACAGCAAAAATACATTCATTTGTATTAACCATTTTATAAATTGCCCTCAAATCACCTGTGATATTGATACTACGATAATCCAAATATTTGCCTTTTAATGCATGATTATTCAACGCCTTATCAAACGGATCTACTGAAAACAATTTTAGTCTTTCTTGAAATTTCGTTTTCTGCTTTTTGTTTAGTTTATCGTATTGTTTCTCAAAATTTTTGTGAAAATCAATTTTCATAAAGAAGATATGAATTTTTTTAGTTCACTAGTACCGACTATACTATTGGATAGATTTTTCTTCTTTTTAATATCCTTTTCAATCTTGCCTATCATATTTTCCAACTCCGGTGTCATGCGATAAGACTTATTGGCTGAAAAATATATACTTTTATTTTTTACAAACTGTTTCAAATAAGCATTCACGACAGCGCTTAAAGACAATCCTAATTCTTGAGCTATCTTTTTAGCTTTTTCTTTTGTCTCTTTATCAGCTTTTACATTAATTACTGTTTTCATAACCATAGTATATACAATAGTTATTTATTAGTCAAGCCTTCGCTCTCCGAGCTTCGGCTTGCAAGCAATTCCTATAGATACATCCACCTCTGATAGCGCTACGGTAGACAGGTCTATAGATGCATCTATTTTTCTCTTTTTACCGTCGCGATTGTTTTAAATTTTTCCCATTATCTTGTCTGCCACATTACTACGCGGGCAATTACATGGAATTGCCCCTACATAACGTATCGTTATTTATCGTAGGGGTGAAAC
>JAHIVL010000085.1 GCA_018816485.1 Patescibacteria group bacterium
ACCAGGAAAAGAAGTTGCTGGAACCTTAACAACTGCTCAAGTTAGAGAAATCGCAACAAAGAAACTCCCAGACCTAAATACTAATAACCTCGAAACAGCAATGAAAACTGTTGCTGGAGCTGCAAGAAGTATGGGGGTTGAGGTTAAATAGATTAACTCAAAAATTTTTAATATTTGTAACACAGGTTAACGCTCTTTACTCATAATACTTAGTAGAATTTCGCTGATACCTGCTTATACAAAAATTAAAAATATTTAAACTTAATTGTTCGACAAAGTAGTAATAATTAATAGATATATCGCAAAAACTTAAAGTTTGGTCTAATTAAAAGAAACTTTTCTTTTTATAAAGACCGCAAGCTTCCCAGCTTGTACAACTTTCAAGGAGATAGAAAGAAAATATGGGAACTAAAAAAAATGTAGACATGTCTACAAAAGAAACAACTGTAAAAGTTGTTGAAGAAGTAACAGACGCACAAATGGATGCCGCCATGAACAATGACGCTCCAATAAATGGTGACACTCCAACTGATGCAAAAGCTTCCAAAGAAACTGGTTTCGGTGGAACTGCTAAACGAAGAGTCAGAAGCAAAAAATATGTTTCAACTCGTGGCAAAATCGATAAAACCAAAAAATATCCAGTTGCCGAAGCAATCACCCTAATCAAAAGCCTTTCATACTCAAGTTTTGATGGCACTATCACGCTTGATGGCGTAATCAAAGAAATAGGAAAAGTTGGCACATTCAGTTTGCCACACTCAACCGGAAAAACTGTTAAAGTTGAAATCGTTACTGACGAAATTATTGAGAAAATTGCTGCCGGAAATATTGATTTTGATGTTTTGGTAACTACCCCAGCATTTATGCCAAAGTTGGCAAAATATGCACGTGTCTTGGGTCCTAAAGGTTTAATGCCAAACCCAAAAAGCGGTACTGTCACATCTAAACCAAAAGAGAAAAAGGCTGAACTTGAAAAAGGTAGTTTTGATCTTAAAACACAGAAAAAAGAACCTGTTATCCATGTGAATATTGGAAAAGTCTCAATGACTGACAAAAAATTAGCAGAAAATATCAATTATTTACTTGGAAAATTAAAAGATAAAATGCTCCAAGCAACAATTTCTGCAACTATGAGTCCAAGTGTTAAGCTCGAGTTGGTAAAATAAACTAGTTTTTTCTATAAAACTCTCTATATCTATCATAGAAACTATGAAAATTTTTGCACCAATCGTGAATATAAGTTTTCGATGCAAAGAAAGGCTGAAGATCAAATAGCAAGTCTTTAGAATCAACTTGTGCTACTTGTTCATCCAGTGCTACAAAAATTTCTTTTTGGGAAAGTTTTATTTTTTTAAGATACTCCTCATCTAAACTTACTTTGTTCTGCATGTACCATATTAGATCGTAGTAATCTCTACCTTTTACCTTAATACCAGTGCTTCCTTTTTTAAAAACTCTATTTAGACAAGCATCTATTTTTCCAGTCATCATAACTGGCAAACTATAATGCTTTAATATAATAGATATCTGGTCCTTCATAAAAGGAGTAAATTGAGTTTTAAAAAAATTGCTTTTAGGGTTTGGATTTATCTCAACTTTGAGATGTAATTTTTCTGAGTTATTTGGCGAAAGTCTAAGATCATAAAGAACTCCAAACTTAAATAAATAGCATCTAAAACATAATTTTGAAGATGCTCTTTAAGCATCATTTTGATTGTCATACTACTAACATTATTCAGATGCGCATCACTGACAATACTATGAAGATGATTATAAATTGGGTGCATATTTTTTAAGTTTTTCTTTTATTAAACTTGCTTTCTTTCCTTTTTTAATTCTTAAATAGGTTGAAAACTCATCCCAATCATTATGGTTTAAAAGCTCAATTTTAAGTCTTCTCTCTTCGACTACATCATAGCCATCAACACTCAAATCCAGTACGCTTGATAAAGAATACAGATAATCAAACAATGCCTTAGCTTTAGAGGCTATTAAGTAAGTATTATGCGCAAAAATTCTTGCTTCAAACCCTACAAAAAATGATTCTGGAATGTTTTTGTATAGAAAAGACCCCAGTTTATTTTCATACGATCTGCTTGATTTTAAAGTTATAGCTGTGAAAGCTTGAGTCTCTTCTGTTAAAATATCGTACTCTCCCAACACATACTCTAATGATAAATACGACGGCTGAGACAAAACACTGGAGATAAATTCTCGATACTCTGGTTTGTGCCCATTTTTATTAAAATAGTATTCGGTTGTATAAAAACCATTCTTTAATTTAATTAACTGCCCCCTACCCAACATTCTCCTTATACTCACATCAAGAGTATTGTCTAAATCACTGGAAATAGTACGCAAAGTATTTTTAGTAAAATATGGCAAAGTTTGCACTAACTTTAGTTTTTTGTTTAGCATTTGGTACAAATTATGTACCATTTCCTAAACAAAATCAAGAACTTTCTTTAGCCTTTTGTCGAAGGTTGCTAGTTTCTTATCTTCGCCATTATTTTCCAGTACATAAGCCAAGTGAAAACAGTCTTCTAGATTTAGATTATTATCACTAAATAATTTTATTGCTTGAAGCATAATTTTTTCGTCATCAAATTTAATAAAATCCATCTTTAACATCGCGCCTAATAACTCAGTAATCTGACTTTTAGGAAAAGAATAAAATGACTTTAAAACCCAATATACTTCTAGAAAAACCACGATAGAACTTCTAAGATCCACCTCATCTTGGCTACCTTTTTCAAATAACTCTCTAACTACTTCAGTCTGTTTTTGATTGTCATCAAGAAAAAACCTTAAAAAATAATTGGTATCTACATAATAAATCATACTTTTTTCGCAAATCGCTTCTGTTTAGCTTCTAGAATAGCTTCGTCAAGGTTTTTCCCGCGTAGATGCTGGGGAACTTTCAAAAAACCCTGATATTTATCTAGTAATTCACTATATTTTTGCATAGATATTACCCCATTACTTTCTGAAATTGTTAGCTTATTTCCTTTTTCTATATTCAACTTACGCACGAAATCAGCTGGAATAGTGATTTGATTTTTACTTGATACAATTATTGTAGATACTAGCATTATTTTCCTTACTTTTCTCTTGCATCAAATTAAATTTTTACTTGCAATAAGTAAGGAAAATAATATATTAGTAAGAAATAGTTGTCAATAGTAAGACTTTTAGTAAGTTAAGTTTTGTAACTTTTCCACCTCTACTCTTCTTATCTACAAACTTTTCTCGTTAATTTCTTTCAAGATTTTAGCCGAAAATTCCTCTACAGGAACAACATTTTGTTCTCTTGTGTCAAGTTTTCTAACTGCGACAGTGTTGTCAAAAGCCTCTTTTTCGCCAACAACAAGCATGTATGGAATTTTTTCCATCTGAGCATCTCTGATTTTAGCTTGCAGACGCTCTGCTCTGTCGTCAAGTTCTACACGTATGCCAACCTCAGCCAACTGTTCCACAACTTTCCCAGCATACTCCATATATTTGTCTGAAACTGGTAGTATTTTTACCTGAACTGGAGCTAACCAAGTTGGGAACTTACCTGCAAAATGCTCAATCAAAATAGACATATAACGCTCAATCGAACCCATGATAGCAGCGTGAAGCATAACAATTGGCTCTTTTTCTCCTTTTTCGTTAATACATGAAAGGTCGAAAGATTTTGGCATGTTCATATCAAGCTGGTTTGTAGCAACCTGCCACTCTCTCCCAAGAGAGTCATTAGCCATGAAATCTAACTTTGGACCATAAAAAGCAGCTTCTCCCAAAGCTTCAACTGCAACAACACCGCGCTCTTTGACAATCTCTCTTAATGCATTTTCGGCCATATCCCAATCAGCCTTACTTCCTATATAGTTTTCTGGTTTTTTAGGATCTGACAAAGACAATCTCACGGTCAAATCAAACCCAACTGCGCTATAAAACTCATCAATAATATCCCAAATCTTCAAAACTTCTTCTTTAAACTGAGAAATTCTACAAAAAACATGGGCATCATCTTGAGTAATTGATCTCACACGAGACAATCCAGAAAGTTCACCCGTCTGCTCATCACGATAAACCATCGTTGTGTTTGCATATCTCTGTGGCATCTCTTTGTAGGAATGAGGTTTTCTAGCAAAAATTTGCGTATGATGAGGGCAGTTCATTGGCTTCATCACAAAATGATGGCCTTCTCTAGTATGCATACTAAAAAGCTCTTTACCAAATTTATCCCAATGGCCACTAACTACATATAACTCTTTTTTTGTTATATGAGGAATCTCGACTTTTTTGTAACCGGCAACTTTACGTAATTCCCAAACAAAATCGTCTAGTATGTTGCGCATCAAGGTACCTCTTGGTGTCCAAAGTGGTAAACCGGGCCCAACAAGATCGGAAAAAGTAAATAAATCCAGCTCTTTACCAAGTTTTCTATGGTCGCGCTCTTTAGCTTCTTGTTTCATCTTTACAAATGTTTCGAGCTCTTCATTCGCAAAAAATGCAGTTCCATAGATACGAGTTAACATCTTATTTTCCTCACTTCCATGCCAATACGCACCAGCGACTGAAAGCAATTTAAAATATTTTACCTTGCCTGTTGAATCAACATGAGGACCAGCACACAAATCAACCATTGCACCAACTTCTCCTGGTTTTCCAGTCCAATAGATTGTTACCATCTCTCCTTTTTCTTCAATTTCAGCTACCCATTCCAATTTGTAAGGATTATCCTTAAACAATTCACGAGCCTCAGACACTGAAATTTCATGCTTTGTTACCGGTAAATTTCGAGCAACAATTTTTTTCATTCTTTTTTCGATTTTAGGAAAATCTAGTTCAGAGATCTGTATTTCTGCCAAGCCTTCTGGTTTATTATCAAAATCAAAATAAAAACCCTCATCAGTCGCGGGACCCATTGCCAAGTGAATACTTGGATAAAGTTCCTTCACTGCTTGGTGCAAGATGTGTTCTGCTGTATGTCTAAGTTTGTATAAATCCGATTTTTCACTATCTAGTTTCTCTTGTTTGTTCATATTTTCTTTCATTTTTACGCTCTTAAAAGCGCTTGTTCTTTACTAATAGTATAATGCAAAAAGCTCCCCATTTGGGGAGCTTTTGGTTTTATGTTTTAAACACTATTACCTCAACTCCCTAAATAGGGTGTGTAGTTGTTGAAGTAGTAGTAACAAATAATATTTGATTCATGAAAATACATTCTATCACAATAAAAATATAATCACATTTTAAAATTGCTTTTATGACTGTGCATCAAGGTCTTTATCTTCGAGATCAAATTGCTTGATACTAATTCTACCGGTAACAGGATCCAACCAAACCATTGAACGATGAATCTTCAAAGTCTCTGCCAATAATTCCAATGCTTTTCTGCTATATGGCAACACAGCCAATTCTGCTTTCATAGATCCTTTCATTTCCGCATTTATTTTCATAAAAAAGCCTCTCGTTTGTTTGAGAGGTTGTGCGTTTTTTCTTTTTTTCTTTCTATCTAACACTTAAACACACGAACCCTTTGCATCTTAATTTCTTGAATAAGGCAAATATGATTACTAGTGCGATATATAAAATTACTTTTCATTTATAATTGAAGCATAAAGTATTCTAGGGGAAATACAACATGTAGTGATTGTACGGCAATCGTATGCAGCGGTTGCGCAAATATTAAGGTTGCAAACACTACTACTCATAGCGCAAAGCGTTAAGGCTGGATATAAACCAGTTATCACTCCAGCCCAAAATAATTCCCACATCACAAAATTTGTCAAATTTTTTATATCCAATATTAAACAAAACAAAGGAATTGCATTCTATACATTTGTCATGTACAATAAAAACGTACATAAAGAAAGAAATTATGAGCACTATCACATCTACAACCCTTCGTAACAATCTATCTGACGCTCTCGATGAGGTTTCAAATAAAGATTATCTGCTTATTGCTCGTGGCAAAAAAATTGCTCACGCTCTAGTAAATATTGATTTTCTAGAAGACTTGCTTGCCCTAAAAAACAAAAAATATTTGGCCAGTATTAAGAAAGCAAGAAAAGAGCATCAATCTAAAAATACACTTACACATGACCAGATTTTTGGAGATTTATAGTTATCGTCTATGCCCTACTCGCTTATATATACCAGTTCTTCTGTCAAGGATATTAAGAAACTAGACAGAATTACTAAAAAAAGACTCAAGAAAAAACTAGAATTACTCGCCGCCAATCCCTTGCATTACTCCAAAAAACTCATTCATTCTGATCTGGGAACCTATCGATATCGTGTAGGCAATCATAGAGTTATTTTTGATCTTGAAAAAAATAATATTATTGTGCTACGAATTGGACATCGGCGAGAAATCTATCGATGACAATATAATTACTCATACTACATACATGTTGACAACCACAATAAATTTAGCTATTATGTACATAATGAATATTACATACACTACTGCTACTGATTTAAAACAGAATACATCTTCTATTATTAATAGTGTTTTTTATAAAAAGACTCCAATAATCATAAAAAGACATGGAAAGCCAATAGTTAAAATAGTTCCACTTGATAAAACAGTTGCAAAAAAAATAAGCACAAAAGAAAATTTAGACAAATTCTTTGCCAGTATCCCAGATATAGAAATTGTAAAATCCAAAAGGTTTTTTAGAAAAAAAGATCTTAACTTGAGTTAAAAATAAATCATTTATGCGTTATCAATTAGATACAGATGTCATCATTTACCATTTTCGTGGCAAGCAAAAACTAAAGGCCGAGTGGTTTAACAACAACCCTGCAATCAGCGTAATCACTCTTGGAGAATTGCTATATGGAACAAAAAAATCCAAGCAACAACAGGAACAAATTAGTAAAATTAAAAATTTTATCAAAGAATTCAATATTGATGTAATCTCAATTGATTCAAAAATAATTGAGCTGTACTCTCAAGAAAAAATTACCCTTGAAAAACAAGGCAATAAGCTCGATGATTTTGACCTGTTAATAGGCGCAACAGCCAAAAATAAAAATTTAACGCTCGTAACAAATAATAAAAAACATTTCAAAAGAATAGCTGGCTTGAAGCTGGCTTAATACATGATATAATACTGTTTTGTCATCCAAAGACAGCGTGCAAAAACTGAAACTTCAGTAAAAAAAATAAGTCACGCCGAGGCTGAGACAATTAAAATTGAGTTATTAAAAAATCGTTAATCAAAAAAACCCGATAGCGACCATAATTGACTTAAATTTATATCTTCTCTCCACCCTTATAATCTTTGTTTGACAAATTAATAAATATTTATATTTAGAAAATAGAAGGCGCGGCAATAGTGAGAATTACATTACTTGAAAAACCCCGCGAAAAAAAATTATGCCGAACACAAAAAATCTACAACAAGTAGAAATTTTAAAAGAAAAAATCGCTAAAGCAAAATCACTAGCTATCGTTGATTATTCTGGAACTAGCGCAAACGACCAGGTCAAACTTAGATCTGAAGTCACTCAAGCCGGTGGCGAAGTTCTAGTCACCAAAAACACCCTAATCGACATTGCAATCGGCAAAGGAAAACTCACTGATTCATTAGAAGGAATGAATGCCGTTGTCTTCTCTTATGAAGATGCAGTTGCAGCAATTAAAAAAGTGTTTTCTTTTCAAAAACAAGAAAAAAAACTAGAAATCAAACAAGGATTTATGGATGATAAAGTCCTCTCAGCAACAGAAGTTGAATCATTGAGTAAACTTCCAGACAAAAACGAACTTATTTCTATGCTTATCAACAGACTCCAAAGCCCAGCAAC
>JAHIVL010000086.1 GCA_018816485.1 Patescibacteria group bacterium
AACTTAGATCTGAAGTCACTCAAGCCGGTGGCGAAGTTCTAGTCACCAAAAACACCCTAATCGACATTGCAATCGGCAAAGGAAAACTCACTGATTCATTAGAAGGAATGAATGCCGTTGTCTTCTCATACCAGGATGCAGTAGTCGCAATTAAAAAATTGTTTAGTTTCCAAAAAGATTCAAATAAGTTAAAAATTAAACAAGGATTTATGGATGATAAAGTCCTCTCAGCAACAGAAGTTGAATCATTGAGTAAACTTCCAGACAAAAACGAACTTATTTCTATGCTTATCAACAGACTCCAAAGCCCAGCAACAGGAATGGTTAACGTTCTTAAAGCAGGCACCAGAGATCTAGTTTACGCATTGAATGCAATTGTAAAAAAAGGTTAAAAATAAAAATTATCAGCCGACAAGGCAAAACGTAGTAATATACTGACCAACAAACCAAGTAAGAAAGGGACATATGTCAGACAAAACAAAAGCACTCTCAGCTAAAGTGCAAAAATTAGTAGATGCAGTTAAGGAATTATCTTTAATTGAAGTCTCAGAGCTTGTTAAAGCTTTAGAGAACGAATTTGGTGTAAGCGCAGCAGCTCCTATGATGATGGGTGCTGCACCTGCAGCAGCTACAGAAGCAGCTGAGGAACAAACCGAGTTTGACGTTATCTTAAAAGATGCCGGTTCAAACAAAATTGCTGCTATTAAAGCAGTAAGAGTTCTTAAACCAGAATTAGGTTTAGGTGACGCTAAAGCTTTCGTAGAATCAGCTCCAAAAACAGTTTTGGAAGCCGCTAAAAAGGAAGATGCTCAAAAAGCACAAAAAGATCTCGAAGCAGCAGGTTGCATCGTTGAATTAAAATAATTTTTAATTAAATTTAATAAGAGAGCCCCGCAAGGTTGAAAACTTGGCGGGGCTCTCTTTGTTTTGCAAAGTTTGTCAGTTATTAAAAAGAATATGTTTGATTTATTAATAAACTAACCAATAACAGTAACACCAGAATATTGCCCAATTTTCTTATCTGCAGAAATTAATATGCATTTTTCTGAAATTGCCTGAGATATTAACATTCTATCGAATGGATCTTTATGTAACGCCGGTAGCTTTTCTAATGCAAAAACATGATTCAAAGAAACAGGTAGAACATTAAATCCATTTTTCTCATTAAAACAATCTTCCAGGCTAACTGACATATTAAACTCTTTATTCAAACCAAGTTTGATATTAATTTCCCACGCACTTGCAACACTAACTGCTATGTAGTTGTTAGGATCTGAAAGTATCTTGCGAATTGACTTACCAAGCTTAGAACTATCGGTGAGCCACCAAAGTAAAATATGAGTATCTAGTAAATATTTTTTCATGTTGCCTTACCACCAGTAAACAAAGAAATAATTTCCTGTGATTCTTGGTTAAAATTATCGGGAATTTGTATTTTACCCTTGAACAAACCCGGTTTTCTTGGTTTCATACTTGAAGTATACGGCACTAATCTCACAAGGGGCTTGCCTGCACGAGCAATTACTACATCATTACCAGCTAGAGCACTCTCTACTAACGCCGATAGATTAGTCTTGGCTTGATACATATTAATAATTCTCATAATTTTATTTCTCCTGACTAGACTAAGTCTAGTCTATTGTATACAAAAAGTCAAGGTCTCAACAAAACATTTTCCCTATTGACCTACTTACATCTACTCTGCTACTTTATTAATAGTAAAGCTTACATTTGAGCTACTTTTCACCGGTATGCTTTGAATGAAAACTATCTAGTTTGCATTCAATACGTATTTAACTTGGTCCAAAAAAATGGGCCTGCTTGTAAAAAAATATAAAAGGACTGTCTAAAATGAACGATCAAATTATAGCAAACACCAATGATATTAACGAAATGGACGATAAAAGAACTGGAAGAGCTGACGACGCAAGTAAGCTAGATATCAAGAATCTACCTGATCTATTGACCGTTAGAGAGGTTGCAGATTTACTCAGAGTTTCTCCTTTGACAATCAAACGCTGGGGAAAAAGAGGAAAACTTCCTGCAATTAGAATCAACTCAAGAGGTGACAGGCGATACAAAAAAGAAGCAGTGCTTTGGTTGCTAGGTGTTACTGAAGAATAAAAATCTCTCTAATCACCAATCCCACAAACTCTAAGAGTCTCAATTGTCTGCGCCATCTCCAAGGCTCGACTATCAGTCTATAGAGCCACTCTAAACCCAGGTTTTGCATCCACTTAGGAGCCCTGTTTATCTTTCCAAAAAGCACATCAAAGGTTCCTCCAACGGCAACGACTATGGAAACTCCTGAAATTCTCAAAGTCTCGGCATTCTCAACAATCCATTTTTCCTGATTTGGAGCTCCAAAAGCAACAAATACTAAGCTTGGCTTGAGTTTGAGAATAGTAGAAATGATAGATTTACTCTCTCCATCTGTTGGATTATAGATTTTGTTGTATCCTTCGGCCCACCAAATTGTATTTAAATCATCTTCAGCTGTTTTTTTGGTCGCACTACCGCCACTACTGCCGCCACCACCACCACTACTACCATTCAAACTTAAAATTTTAACTTTTTGACCATCATATTCCCTACCTTCATAGTCTCTTCCTCCCACGATTAAAACTTTTAAATCATCTTTGGTTGCAATTTTTAATAAATCTTTTGTTAAATCGATTCCAGTAATTCTTTGTAAAATTTTATTGCTGGCTCCATTTTTATTGTTGCCACCACCAAAAAAAGCTAAAATTTTTGCTGCAAAAAGTAACCCTACGCCATCAGGAAGCAAAAAGTCTGCAAAACCCAAATAATTAGCGAAGCTTTTTTGCTTTTTTGCCAAAACTATTTGCTCCGAATTGGGAGTAAAGATAGAAAATGTCTTGTCTCCATTTTTTAAGTGAGAAATTAAAATTTCTAGCAAAGAACTGTAATCCTTGCTATATATTTCATATCCAAATAAATTAGTTGTCGAATCAGTCTTTTTCATATTTTATTAATTCAAATCATTCCATCATACCTACCATACAACACCCATTAAGAAGCTAATATTTGATATAGTTGCTCAAAAAGTTATAAGACTCACTTAAAATCATCATTTTTTACAAAGAATTGCTAATTTTAAGTATAATTTACCAAACTTAAGTATACAACAGTATTTTATAAAAAGAATCAACATTCGCCATATTTTCGTGTTTTTCGTGGTGAACATAAAATTTGTTCTTTATTACGAAACCAAATTTTGATAAAACCATAAATAATGTAATCATCAGCTAGATGTGGCTTTCAATGAAAGCCCTCTTTGAACAACTTTTGTCTTGAGAAAACAAAAATTTCTCGAGACCCCTCCCCCAGCAAGGAAAATAATTGATTATTTTTAGACAAAACCCGAAAAATAATTTAAAAATAGCACTCAACTCATTAAATAAGATATAATAAACTTTATGCCAACTTTTGAAGAACTCAGACAAAAACACAACAAATTTATTTTTGAGAATTACTCATGGAGAATTGTTAATTACAGTGAAGTCAGTAAAACCAAAAAAAACTTCGTGGATGCTGAAATTTCCAACACCAACCTTAAAATAACCTTCCAATATAAGATCGAACCAAACATTTCATTCTCCCCTACTTTAATTATAGAAAATGTTTCCCAAGAGATGGCAGATGCACTTGGTTCAGAAAAGATTGATTCATATGTTTTTAACCTTGGTTTAGCCGAAATATTTAGTTACTGGAAATGCACTACTTCCCCAATCATTGAGATTAAAGCAGGAAAACTTAACCAAGAACAAATTAATTGGTGGCACAAACTTTTGATTAAAGGTATGGGTGAGTTCTTTTTTGTAAACAATATTAAATTTATAGATGACGACTTTGTAAAAATTATATCTAGAAATAACCAAAATTTTAGTGAGAGCTCCGCAGTCCCAGGCGAAAACCACCAAGTTTCTAGTAATGACCGCACAAGCATAGACGAGAACCACCGGGATTTAAGCAAACAAACAAAAATTCTTATCCCTATTGGTGGAGGTAAAGATTCTTCAGTTACTCTGGAAATCCTGAGTACTTTGGCTATTATTCCAAATCAAAATAGCACTGAAGGCATCGATAGAGTTACAACTACTAACAAAATTTCAGTCGGGACCTTTGTGGTTAACCCCACTCAAGCTGCTCTTGATCTGATTTCAGCAAGAGAAAATTCTGATCAAGACAACTCGTCATCAAATGAATTAAACTCAAATAACTTTGGAAAAATTAAGGTTCAAAGAACTATCGACTCTAGACTGCTGGATTTGAACAATCAAGGTTATCTAAACGGCCATGTACCAATTTCTGCGTTTTTTGCCTTCTTGAGCGTGTTTTCTGCTGACCTTTTTAGTTATAGCCATGTAGCAATTTCCAATGAAAGAAGTTCTAATGAAGGAAATGTTCAATTTTGTGACCAAGAAATAAATCATCAATACTCAAAAACATATGAGTTCGAAAAAGACTTTCAAAATTATGTCAAAAAATATTTGCCAAAGAATGCCCCACTCTATTTTTCATTTTTAAGACCTTTGTATGAACTCCAAATCGCAAAAATATTTTCTGGAAATTCCAACATAACCTCAGGAATGAAAAAATATCACCATAGTTTTAGAAGCTGTAATCGAGGTCAAAAAACCAATTCTTGGTGTGGTGAATGTTCTAAGTGTCTATTCGCTTACGTTATCATCCACCCTTTCTTAGAAGACGAAAAAATTCATTCTTACTTTGGTAAGAACATGTTGGATGACGAAAACCTTTGGCCAATTGCTCAAGAATTACTTGGGTTTGGTACAAAAAAACCTCTAGAATGTGTCGGCACTCATGAAGAAACAATTATTGCTTTTTATCTTGCAATAAAAAAATACCTAGATAAAGGTCAAAAACTACCAGCTTTACTTGAAAAAGTTTATCAAAATGTAATCATAAATGAAACTGATCTTGAAAGAAGAACTCAAGCTATTTTGAATTCCTGGAATGAAGACAATTCTGTCCCTAATCAATTCTCAGAATTGCTTAAAAAATACAAGGTGAAGGAGGTGAATTGCGAAGCAAGAGAAGCTAGCCTGGGCTATTGCGAAGCAAGAGAAGCTAGCCTGGGGATATCCAATAATCGAAAACTCGAAAACCTGCTCCACGATCTAGAATCTAAAACGATTCTTCTTCTTGGCTTGGGGAGAGAGGGTTTATCTAGTTATAAATTCCTGCGTGAAAATTTTCCAAATAAAAAATTATTTCTTATTGATGAAAAAGAAGTCTTTGAGCTCGGAAATGATTGGAAAGAAATTAAGGAAAAAGATGCTAATATTGAATTCTCCACCGAAATTAAAAACCTCACCGAGATTGAGAACATTAGTCAAAGCATTGAATCATCTAACAAAAATAATAAATCTAACAAAATCTTGGCGATTAAATCACCTGGGTTGTCTCCAAAAAACCCTTTAATCTTGCAAGCTAAAAAACTCAAAGCTCAATTTACCTCAAGCACTAACATTTTTTTTGAACTTTTAGAAACACTACTTATTAAAACCATTGGCGTCACTGGTACAAAAGGCAAAAGTACTACCACCTCTATGATTTATCATGTCTTGACTGACTGTGGTCTAAAAACTTTTTTTGGGGGAAATATTGGCATTCCTCCCCTTTCGCTTTGGCCAGAAATCAGAGAAGCATCACTTGCCCTCAGAGAGATATCACTTGTTCGAAACGATTCAAAGTCAACTAAAAAACCAATCACTGTCATCCTTGAAATGTCATCTCACCAATTAAGTGACCTCAAATTTAGTCCTTCGATTGCCGTGATTTTGGATATTTCTCCTGAACATCTGGATTATTACGATTCATTCGATGAATATGTCCAGGCTAAATCACAAATTTCTAGATTTCAAACTGACAATGACCTAGTAATTTTTAATGATAAACAAAAATTTCCTACAAAACTAGCAAATCTTGGAAATGCTAAGCAAATAACCTTCAACATTAAAAAAAATATTTCAAACAACTGTATTATTTACCAAAATGAAACAATTATCGATATCGATCAGCTTCCAGTGATTGGAAAACATAATATTTTAAACTCAATTCCTAGCATCATTATTGCAAAAGAGCTTGGTTGCAAAACAAGAGACATAAATAGAAGTTTAAAAACATTCAAAACACTACCTCACAGACTTGAAATTGTCAGCAACAGTAATAAAATTCTCTATATAAATGATTCATTGTCAACGACCCCAAAATCGTGTATTGCTGCAATAAATAGTTTCAATAATTCTCCAATAATTTTAATTGCTGGTGGTCATAATAGAAATCTTGAATTTGATGAGTTGGCCAAAACCATACTTGAAAGTAATATTAAACACTTGATTCTTTTGCCAGATACAGGAGAAAAGATTCTTAAAGAAGTCCGAGCTCTTACATCGACATACCAGCGTGAGATCAACTCTACTTCTGTTAATAATATGAAAGAAGCTGTTTTCACTGCCAAATCTATTGCCGTAAGCGGGGACATTGTTTTGCTTAGCCCAGCCGCTGCAAGTTTCGGGCGCTTTAAAGATTATCAAGACAGAGGTGATCAATTCAAAAAACTTGTCCTCTACTCAAAATAATTACTCTCCATAGCCTAGACTTTTTTTGAATTGATATAAATGCTCAAGCGCTGTTGCGATACCTTCAATTACCACGCTCTCTGGATTATCTACAACAGTAACTGGAATTCCTAATTTCTCAACAAAATAATCTTCTATGCTATCGATATTGGCTAAACCACCGGATATGAGCAAGCCTTTATCAATTACATCCACAGTAAGTTCTGGAGGCATCTTTGACAATAAATTCCTCAACAACTCTTCAGTTTTATTCATTAAATTAACTGTTTCAGACATCAAGTCTGCAGAGCTTATCATAATTTCCTTTGGACTTTCAGTCTTGCTGTCTTGACCTCCGATCATTTTTTCCCTGGAATTTCTTTTGTTAACTGAAATAATTTCGCAAATAATTTCTTCTGATGCAGACTTACTAATATTAAGAGAAAAGTTTTCTTTTAAGAAAAATATCAATCGATTTGAAAAATATTCCCCTCCCAACTCACTTGAAACCAAGGCAATAATACTACCCAAAGAGATCACTACTCCTTCTACTACCCCCTCTCCTAAATGTAAGAAAAAACTCCCAGATGCATCTGCTATTGGAACTCCTGCGCCAATACTCGCAGCCAGAGGTTGAGCAATTGTGTAAACTTCCGCAGCACCCAAGTCATAAATTATTTCTGTGATTATTTCTCGATCAGCTTGTGATGATGAGGCAGGTACACTCACCATAATAATTGGATTTAACATTAAAGTTGATCCTACCCATTTATTCAGTAAAATTTTTAGGTAAGCTTTTATAGCTCTGTCATCATAAATCTCTCCATTTCTGACTGGATAAATCACTTTTATAGCATCTGAAACTCTTCCCTCCATTTCCAATGCCTCGGCGCCAACAGCAATAATATTTAGGTTATCAATTGCCATACAAGTAGGTTCTTGAACAACAACTCCTTTGCCTTCAATCCAAATTCGAGTTGTTTTACTTCCTAAATCTAGACCTATTTTCTTGTTTATTTTAGATAGAAGTGGTATTTTCATTTAGACTCTTTTGTAACTTAGCTATATAATACAGATATGATAACCGGGGTCAACAAACGTTTTATTTATACTACATTATCAGCACTTGCAATCTTGATTGGTACGGCTATAGCTATTCAATATGCTAAAGGAGGCTTTAGAGTCACTCCAGAAGGCTTCATTCAAGGCACCGGCCTACTAGCGGCAAATTCATTTCCAACCGCAGCAGAAATCTTGATTGATGACAAGTTTATCACAGCTACTGACGATACTGTTTATCTCGAACCAGGAAACTATAATATTAAAATTGAGAAAGATGGTTATACCTCTTGGACAAAAAACATTAGAATAGAAAAAGAGCTAGTAGTCCAAACAAACGCAACTCTTTTTCCTAAAGCTCCAAGTTTAAACACATTAACTTTCTCAGGAGCAGAAAATCTTTCTCCTTCACCAGATGGACAAAAAATTATTTTTTATTCAAACTCAAATTCTTCAGACAGAAAAAATGGTTTATATCTTCTAGAACTAGTTAATAATCCACTTTCATTTCAAAAAGAAGCAAAACAAATTACCGGTGATTCTCCAGGATTTGATTTAGAAAGTGCTAAATTTATTTGGTCACCAGATAGTAGTGAGGTAATTCTCATATCCGATCATAGAGAAGTGCTACTAGACATCTCTACAATGAACACCCTAGATACTTTGCAAGATATTTCATACCGAAAAAAACAAATTCTATCTGAATGGGAACAAGAAATGTATCTTAGAGAAAGAGAATTTTTTGCTAAATTCCCAGCTGAAATTATTTCCATAGCAACAGAAAGTGCAAAAAATATTTATATCTCTCCAGATAAAAAAAGAATGTTTTACACCGCTACTGCTGAACTCACGCTACCGGACACACTTACTCCAACTGTACCTGTAACTAGCTCTCAGCCTGAAGAAAGAACTTTGGTAATTGGTGGAATTTATGTATACGACAGAGAGGAAGATAAAAACTTTAGAGTGGGAACTGAAAAAACTGCAGAAAGCGTAACGGTGCCATTGGCAAAACAATTATTGGCTCTAGACATGTTGGACAAGAACTCACCATTACTCTCTGCCTCTCCTAGTGCATTTACTACCTTACAAGCAACGGAGTCAGCAACAACAGCAAATAAATTTAACATTTATCATAGTTCACTATCAGCTCACACATATCAGTGGTTTCCAGATTCAAAACATTTATTATATATTGAAGATAATAATATTAAAATTATGGAATACGACACCACAAATCAAACCAATATATACTCAGGTCCATTTATGGGTGAGTTCATCTACCCATGGCCAAATGGAGATAAACTAGTTGTCCTCACAAGCTTCAGTCCAGACTCACCAAATAACTTGTACGCCATTGAGTTGAAAAAATAGAAAATTACTTCTCATAATAGTCTTGTAGTAAAAATGCTTAAGTTTGATAAAATACTCTTAGATGCCCCTGTAGTTAAATGGATATAACAAGTGCCTCCTAAGCGCTAGTTCCAAGTTCGATTCTTGGCGGGGGCACATAATATAAAAATGAACTGAAAGTGCATTTTTATATTATCTGGCTCTGCAAATAGAAAAGAATCTTCGCTGAACACAGTGAAGCTGGTTCCAACGGAGAGTGCAAAGCACCCTCCTAGTGCATGTGAGAGAATGAAATGAGCGAATCGTAGATTCTTGGCGGGGGCACCTAAAAACAACATCTCCATTTCTTTCCATCTCCTGCTATACTTTATTTTATGGAAAAAACCAAAAAGAAAAATAGTCAAAGTCTTTTAAAACAACTTTTTCATGATAACCCCAAACTAACTCCCAAAGAACTTTCTCAATTATTTCCTGAGTACAAAAATTTTCATCCCATAAAAGATAGTTACGGACTTTGGATGCCAACAAAAAAGCTAGACCAACTAATGACCAATTTTGGAAAACACAAAAAAATTATGTTGTTAATGTCCGGCATTTCAGCAGGCGGAAAAGATGCTGTCAGAAAAAAAATTCAAGAATTAAAACCTGGTTTTTTGTTTAAAGCAGTAACAGCTACTACCAGAGAAATTAGGAAAAATGAGCAGAACAAAGTAGATTATTACTTTTATAATAAAAACAAGTTCACTCAAGAAACACAAAACGACAAATTTATAGAGCACACAAATTTTGGAGGTAAGCTATATGGATCACCCAAACAATCTTTTGATGACGCTTTATTACGATCAGAACCAGTTGTTTGTTCTCATGTAGAAATAAGAGATGGCTGGCCGGGAGTAGAAAAATATTTTGCAACAGAATACTCTGGAGAAAAACCCTTTATTCTTAAAGTATTCGTAGTGCCAAAGATGAACTTCTCTGAGTATGCCAATAAGTGGCTACCAAAAATAAGAAAAAACTATAAGACCAGACTAGAAATCGCAGCATGGGAAATATCGGTCGCAGCAAGCAATGCCGACATTATTCTTAC
>JAHIVL010000087.1 GCA_018816485.1 Patescibacteria group bacterium
CCGCTCTAATCAATTATATCGCTTTTGCGATATTGAGTGATCAGAATGGATTAGATGAGTGATTATCTCGAAGAGATTTTCCTGCCGGCAAGCAAACAAAGTGAGCCTGACTAATGCAGCGAAGCTGCCACTGCCTCCGCAACAATAAACAAATTTACAATTATTGTGATATTTTATTTAAAACTCCCTTTTCCAAACGATCAATAAGCAACCAAATAATCATAGATACAATCATCGCAATCCAAAGCATAAAAAACAAGAAAATAAATTCTATACCTTGAGTAATTGTAATAATGAAAAATCCTACAATATTTAATACAAATACGAACCCAATAACTAACTTTTTAGAAACTTTAATATTAATATTAAAAACTCGTTCAGCGATAAATAAAAATATTGCATAAATAAAGTATAATTTATAAAAAATATTAATAGGGATATCTAGCAGCCCAGACTAACCTCTCTTGCTTCGAAATTCACCTTTTTGCCTAATCGAGCAAATTCGATAAATAAAAATTGGAATATATAATAAAATACTCATATGAAAACAAAGTATAAAGTTGACTGTCTATTATCATCTAACTCATGGGGAAAGTTAGTAGATTTTACAAGTAACGAACTTATTGAGAATTTTTCCAATATATTGTTTGCAAAAAATCTTTCAGTAAAAGATGTTTCAAAAATATTTGAGATTATTCCTTTAAGGGTGAATTAATTAAAGTTAATGTTGATGGAGCAACGCCAAATGATATTAGAAAAGGACTTGAAAATGGTGCATCGGGAATTGGAATTCTCCGTACAGAATGGCTTGGATGGGATAATAAATTGCCTCCAACAATAGAACAACATTATGAATTGTATTTAGAATGAAATAAGATCTCCATTAGGACTGCGTGGGATATGACTAGGTTCGATATTTAAACAGGCTTTCGATAATCAACTAAAAGCAATCGAATTAATAGCAAAAGATGCTCCAGTCGGCATTGTACTTCCAATGATATCTTATCCCCACGAAGTTAAAAATTTTAAAGAGTATTTTAAAAGATTTACAAACTCACAACAACTAGACATACAATTTGGGACAATGGTCGAAACACCATCTTCTGCATTACTTATCGAACAGATTTACAAGCACGCAGACTTTGCTAGAATAGGTCCTGGTGACTTATCACAGTTTACTCTGACAACATTACGAGAAAATATAGATCCTGGTAATTTTAGCGGAAATATATTGAATCCAGCAGTAATAAAGTTAATAAGAATGGTTGTAAAAACTTCTATAAAACTAAAAAAGAGGTAAATATTTGTATTGATGTTGAACCAAGAAAACCATTACTTTTAATGTTCCTTCACATAATCTTTCAATTATCAAAAATATTATTGCAGATTGCAACTAAGTATGAGAGTCAAAAAATAAAATATTGGGAATTTTTCAACCCCCGCTACTCCCTCCCAAGATATCGAATGTTTTTATCGATGTCTTACTCTTCTTCAGAATTGTTATATTACTAGTCATTGCTATGGCAAAGTTTCAAAACAAAAAAACTTTTCTTTCGCATACAATTAACCTTAGAAGATAAATAGGTTATAATCATCCCTCATGTCAAACCAAAATACAATTATTAGATTTGAAAAAGTTTCCTTTGCTTTTACTCACAATAAGCAAATTCTTGATGAGGTTAGTTTTTCTGTACGTAATGGCATGAAAGTTGCTTTGATGGGCCAAAATGGTGCAGGAAAAAGTACAATATTAAAATTAATCACCAAAAAATTACACCCTGACTCAGGAGAAATCTCAATTGACAGAAGTTTGACTGTAGCTACTGCCTATCAAGTGATTGCACCTGAAGACATATCACTAACAATATTAGAATACTTTAAAAAATATTGCCCCCTATCCGACCATGAGGTCAAACGTCGAATGGTCAGAGTTTTGGAAGCCGTAAATCTTAAGGCTCAAGAAGACAAGCACGTTAGTGATTTTTCCGGAGGACAACAAGTACGCTTACTATTAGCAGCCGCCTTAATCCAAGATCCAGACCTTTTGCTCCTAGATGAACCAACTAACAACCTAGATTCTGCAGGCATTGAACATTTAACAGCATTTCTTACTAACTATCAGAAAAGCGTTATCGTCATTTCTCATGATGCAAAATTTTTAAATACTTTCACCAAAGGTGTTTTGTATCTCGATAGTTTTACTCAAAAAATTGAACAGTATGCTGGTGACTACTACGATGTTGTTGAAGAAATCTCAGCTAGAATTGAAAAAGAAAACCGTTTGAACGCTCAAAAAGCCAGAGGAATCCAAGAAAATAAAGATAAAGCAAACTTTTTTGCATTTAAAGGTGGCAAGATGCGTAAAGTTGCAAAAAAAATGCGAGAAAAAATAGATTTGTATGAAAGTGAAAAAGTTGAAGTTCGTAAAGAAGATAAACCAATCCGCCCATTTAAGATTCCTGTGCAAGACAATTTTCCAAATGACGTAATGAAAATTACTTCCTTTGAAGTAATTCAAAATAATAAAAAGATCACCAAACCAGCCGACATTATTTTAATGAAAAATCGACACCTTCAAATTATTGGTCCTAATGGAATTGGAAAAAGTACTTTAATTGAATCAATGGCTAAGGGCACACTTCCGGGACTAAAAATTCCATCTGACTTGCAAATTGGATACTATCGTCAAGATTTTTCGACACTAAATTTTGATGACACTGTTCATCAAGCTTTATCCCAAGCTTTAATAGATTCTGGATCAAACAAAGGTGAAGAACACTTGCGCTCTGTTGCTTCAGGTTTTTTATTATCTTCACAAGTAATTAAATCAAAAATTGGTAGTTTGTCTGAGGGTCAAAAAGGCTTAGTAGCATTTACTCGTTTAGTTTTGTTAAGACCAGGATTACTAATTCTAGATGAGCCAACCAACCATATTAATTTTCGTCACTTACCAATAATTGCAGCTGCGCTTAATGAATATGAGGGTGCTATGATTTTGGTTTCCCACGTTGATGAGTTTGTGTGGCAAATTCAGATCGATGATGTTTTGGATTTGGAAAATTAAAACTATTTCTTAACCAACCCCCAAACACTCCCCCACACAACCATTATATCAGATGATATTTGTAAGACAGGTAGCCAATACCAACTGCACTGTGCATAGCGATAATTTTTATATATTGACCACAA
>JAHIVL010000088.1 GCA_018816485.1 Patescibacteria group bacterium
CCTGTGGATAATGCTCTGGCAATACTAATTTTTTGAGCTTCTCCACCAGATAGTTGCTTTGGAAATAAGAAAGCTTTATCTATTAAAGATATCAGAGTCAAAAGATCTGTAACTCTGCGTTCAATTTCGTCTTGTTTTTTGCTCATAATTGAAAGGGGGAGAGCGATATTTTCCCAAATATTTAACTCTGGAAGTAGTTTGTAGTCTTGAAAAACCACTCCGATTTTTCTTTTGTGTTCGTGAATTTGTGATTGCTTGATCTCATTTAAGTTTTTATCAGCAAAGAAAATATTACCTGATGTTGCTTGGCATTCTCTAGTTAACAATTTCATGATCGTGGTTTTTCCGGATCCAGAAGGACCAGTAAGTAAAACTAATTCTCCAGCGTCAATATCAAAAGAAACATCATCAATTGCGTAAGAGTCTGGAGGAAAATATTTGCTGACTGAGGTAAATTTAATCATAATCCAAACCTAGTTTAGCCTGTTTACTGGTGACTTTGCAAGATTGAATTAAGGTTTATTCTTCTGCGGGAGATTCTGCGTCAATTTTTAAGACTTCAACTCTACCAACATCCATTAGCCAACCTGCTTTTTGACCTTTAAAAGTCTCTCCCCACACTTTTACTTCTGTTCCAGTGAGTTCGGTTAAATCTGTTACTGATGAGGTTAAATATACTGTTTGGGATTCACCACCGGGTCTCAAGAGTTTATGAGAACCTTCTCCATCAAGACCACCCATTTCTAAATATCCTTCAGCAGAATCTTTGAATGATTCATCTTTGCTACCAAATATGTCACCTACATTAAGCTTTTCAGCAGATGGAAGCTCTTGCAGTGCAAGATCGGACTGAGTTGAATTAGATTTATTTGCAAAAAGCTTGAAACTGCCAAAACCTGTACCAACACCTGATAAGACTGCAATAATTGTTAAAACTATAAATAATCTTGAAGTATTTCTCATTGAACTGTCTTTCTCTGTAATATTTGCTTGAATACTTTCCTGGTCAGGCGAATTTTGATTATGCTCTAGAAGCAAATCATCGTCAACTACAGCTTTATTTTCGATGTCGTCCATAATATCAATTTTTTTCATATTATAAAGTATAACCGAAACAGCTTGTAATTTATAGCTTTATTTCTTCCTGAATAAATTTGTCTATATCACCATCTAAAACAGCTTCTGTGTTTGTGGTTTCTACTTGAGTTCTAGTGTCCTTTACTAATTTGTAGGGATGCAAGATGTAGTTTCTAATTTGATTGCCAAAACTTGCATTTACATGAATTCCTTTTGCTTTATTCAGCTCGTTTTGAAGTTTTTGGGCTTCTATTTGTGCAAGTTTTCTTTTGAGTATTATAAGTGCTTTTTCTTTGTTTTGAACTTGGCTTCTTTCTTCTCGGCACTTGACTACAATTCCAGTTGGGGCATGAGTTAATTCAACCGCCGTATTAACTTTATTAACGTTTTGACCTCCAGCTCCACCGGCTCTTGAAAAATTCCAGTTCAACTCTGAATCATTTATTTCTATTTCATCATCGCTTTCATTTATTAGCGGTAATGTTTCGACCAGTGCAAAAGAAGTTTGTCTTAAGCTATCAGCATTAAATGGACTTTGTCTGACTAATCTATGTGTTCCTTGTTCATTTTTTAAGTATCCATATGCATATTGGCTATCAATTTGAAATTCCACAGATTTTATTCCGGCTTCTTCACCGCGAGATTCTGAAATAAGTGTTGCTTTCCAACCTTTTCTTTCAAAAAATCTTGAGTACATTCTTTTAAGCATTAAAGCCCAATCCATAGCTTCTGTTCCTCCTTGGCCAGAATGAATTGATAAAATTGCGCCATAGTTATCATATTTGCTACTTAGATATTGTTTCAATTTTAACTCATTTAGTTTTTTTGATAACTTTGAACAAGTGATAATTAAATCATTCTCAAGATTTTTAATTGTTTCTGCATCTTTTTCTTCAGCTATTAAGTCTTGATAAGTTGCTAATTCTTCGCTCAAATTTTTGACAGTTTCAAAATCATTTATTTCCTCTTTAATAAGTGAAGTATTTCTCATAATTTTTTTAGCTTTTTTTGATTGCCAGAAGTTAGGTAAAAAAGTTTTTTCTTCTAAATCACTCAAATCACTTTTTAGTTTGCTTATATCGGTTAAAGATAAATATGTATTTGCATTTTTGCTAAGTAGTGAAGGTTCGTGATTAGAGTTCATAGAATGATTTTATCATGAATCTAATTTATTGGAGATCAGCTAGAAAATTTTGTTCAAGTAGAAATTGAGTAATGAAGGAGCCTTTTTTAATTACATAAGGAGTTGCGGGAAGACCTGGTTGTTTTTGAATGTAAATTTGATCTTTGTTTTGTCGAGGATTATTTAATTTAATTTCAAGCGCCGAAGTTTCTTGTTCTTTAAGTGTGAAAATAAAGCCAATTTCTTTAAATTCTTCATTCTTTGAATTTTTAATAATGCTTTCATTCCAATGAACTATCTGCAAACCATTATATTTAATATATTCTAAATTTTGATTTGGTTTCACGATTATTCTTTGATAATTAACAAATCCTAGGTGATTGGTTTCATTGCTATTACTAGACTCATCTATATTTAAATTATCTTCACCAATCAATTCAGATAAATTTGAAACCATAGGTGATAAATTATTATTTTTAAAATTAACAGTAACTAGAGTTTCATTGTTTTTTTTATCTATAACAACATTCCTAGTAATATTTTTATTTGCTTTATTTATTCCAACATTGGATTCTACTAGAAAAAGATAGTCCGCATTTTCTTGATATTTAAGTTCTTGTCTAAAACCATATTTTGATAATATTTGGTCTACCTCATCAATATTAGAATAAAGTTGAATATTTTGATACGAAAGTTGATTTATGGTTTCCTGGATAATGTTTAATTTGGATTTTTCGTTAAGTTTACTAAGTTTAATTCGTAGTTGTGTTAACAATTGAGAAAGAAGGTGTTTTTTTTCAGTACTACCTGGAAAGAAGGTACTTCTTCTTGATCTAAGTACTTCTGTAATATTATTACTGTCAACAATTGTATTGTAATCTTTAAGTGTGATACTTCCTGTAATGGATAAAATTAGTTTGGCATAATCAGGATTAACAGCAATAAGAGTGGTAACATTTTTTTTATTTCCCAGCGCGAAAAATTGTAAAATTTGTTCGGCGCTTGTTGGAAAGTCTGGATGCCAATTAGCATTGGGCAGTCTCAATCCTTTATCATTGCTGAGATATTCCTTAACACCACTTGGGGCTTCAATAAATCCTTTAAATTGGCCATCGGCATCATATATATCTTCAGTTACAATTTCGGAAACTTTTCCATTAATAATATCAAGAACAGCATACGAGCCCATGAATCCTCCAGTGGCGCGAATCTCATCAGAGTTTTGAAAAACAACAATGATTTTTTGGTCTCGGTTTGAAACACTATCAAGAATTTTTATAATGTCTGGTAAAGTTTTTGATAATTGATCAATATTTTGAAGATATTTTTTGTCAATTAATTTTTTAGCAATTTTTGATTGATGAATTTGATTGTTTATTATTTCTATTTTTTGACCTAACTCAAATAATGTATTTTTAAAGCCTGATATGTCAAAAATGTAGTTATCATTGGGATTCAAGCTACTTGTCGAAATGAAGGTATTTGAATAGGAGGGAATATCTTTTATTAGATAAAAAGTATTTTTCAATAATTCAATGTTGTTATTTTTAGAAAAGGTAATTTGTGAAAGAGGTTCTATTAGGTGCAGACTTTTTACAGCAGTAATTTTAGCTTCCGAAAAATTACCATTATTTATTTGATTAATTGTTCGGCAGACTAGAATAATTAGAGTTACAAAAACTGTTGCAGAAATTATCCCTAATAATATTAAGATTTTTTTCCACATTAATTATCTCATTCTACTATCTATAGCTTGCCTTGACGATTTTGTCGCCTACTTCAATAGACTCAAGGACATCCATGCCTTCGACAAGTTTTCCAAACACAGCATGTTTTCCATCCAAGTGAGGTTGTGGGGCGTACGTAATAAATATTTGACTACCACCGGTGTTTGGTCCTGAGTTAGCCATCGAAAGAATTCCTGCGGAATCATGTTTAAGTGTTGGATCAAACTCATCCATAATTTTATATCCTGGATCACCCGTTCCCCATCTATTTTCATTTCCAGATTCTTTGGTAAAAGGATCGCCGACTTGGGCCATAAATCCAGGGATAACTCTGTGAAAAATTATGCCATCATAAAAACCGTTATCTATTAAATCTAAGAAATTAGCTGTTGTGAGGGGAGCTTTGTCTTTAAAGAGATCTATGACTAAAGTACCTTTTGTTGTCTCGAATATTGCTTGAGTTGCATCAATTTTTTTGAAATCTTCGACTGTTTTGTATTGGTTGTTTGGCATTTGTGGAGTTGTTTCCTTATTAGTTAATTTAGTATCTGATAATTCTATACCTGAATCATTGCTGTTTGAATCAAAATTTATTTTAATATCTTCGGGAGAATCTTTTGATGTGTCGGGATTTTCTGGATTAGTGCAGCCTGAAAATAATATTATAGTTGAGACAACCAAGGTTGCGAGAGTGATTATTCGTGAAGTTTTCATATATTTGTTAGTATACTTAAGAATTGAAGAGATGCAACTTTTAAATCAGTTTTAAATCAGTTTTTAATTTTTTTTACAACTGAAACTGCTAAAAGACTAAAAATATACTACAATTGACTCAAGAATATATTCTAAAACTAAGATTGGTTTAAAAAATTAAGATTGGTTTAAAAAATTAAGATGAAAACAATTTTTATACTACATGGTTGGGCTATTAGAGGTGGAGAAGAGAATCAGAGGATGTGGCAACCATTTATTAACGAGTTAGAATTGAGTGATTCACAGGTAGTATTTTTGAAAATTCCAGGACTTTCGGTACCACTGAATGAAGTTTGGGATATGGATAATTATTTGTCTTGGTTGGAGAGTGAGATTGCTCAAAAATCAAAAGGTGAAAAAGTCATTTTATTAGGACATTCTTTCGGTGGTCATTTGGCTATTAAATATGCAGCACGAAATCCCGAAAAAATGGAAAAATTAATCTTGGTAGATAGCTCTGGTATTAGAGATATGGTTCCGAAAGCAGTTATTAAAAGAACTATTTTCTTAATGCTTGCAAAGGTTGGCAAAATATTTTTTAAGTCTGAATTTTTTAGAAATATGATTTATAAATTTGCCAGAGAATCTGATTATAAAAATGCTCCTCCACTACTACGAAGAACAATGTCTAAAATTTTGGATGATGAAATTCTTGAAGAATTGCCAAAAGTAAAGTGTGACACAAAAATAATTTGGGGAGAGAATGACTTAACAACTCCAGTAAAGCATGCTAAAAAAATGCAAGCAGAAATCAAGAATAGCGAGCTTATTTTTATAAAAGAAGGCAAGCATTCTCCTCAATTTACTCATGTAAAAGAAACTGCAAAGTTAGTGATGGATTTTGTATTGGAGAATGATACTAGCAGGCAAAAGAGAGATAAATATTTTGGAGATTACAAGTGAAAATCCTCTCAATACTATTATTATTTTTAACATCCTTTTTTATTAGAGCATCTAGGTGGCTTTCAATAGTTCAGCAAAAAGAGTACCGCTTAGATAGATTAATCTTATTTATAAAAACTGTCGAAGGAAAAAAAGAATTACTGAGGTTAATTCCCAAGAAAAAAGATTTTTCCAAAACTGGGTTAAAGAGACCAAAAATAACTATGAGAATTTTGCTTGTTGCAGGATTATTTTTTATTCAGTTTTCTTTTTTAATTATTTTTCTTGTAATGTTATTGGTGGTATTTTTCAGTCCAGCAAGACTGGGAATTATAGCATATTTTATTGTTGGGTTACTACTTTGTTTAATTTTTATTCCAGCTTTAGTAGTGATTGCAATTTTGCCTACGTCGGTAGTTTCATCTATTAGAATATTCATTGAGTTAGTTAGAGCTAAAGCAAAAGTTAAAAAATCAAATCCAAAAATTATTGGGATTACTGGTAGCTATGGAAAAACATCTACAAAGATGATCTTGGCTAAAGTTCTAGAAAAAAAATACTCTGTCTTTAAAACTCCGAAATCCTACAATAATAGATTTTCAGTTGCCCGTAGTATTAATAAAGCTTTTCAAAATCAGGAAATAATGATTATTGAATATGGTGCTTATAAAAAAGGAGAGATAAAAACCTTAGCGTCTTGGTTTAAGCCAAACTTGGCTGTGATAACGGGTTTGGCTAAACAGCATTTGGGATTATTTGGAACAATAGAGTCTGTCATTAGAGCAAAGGCAGAGTTAATAAAAGCTTTAGATCCTGGATCAATAGTAGTTTGCAATGGTAATGACAAAGGTGTGGTTAAAATTTGTAAGCTTGGAGCTGGCTTGATTTCAGATTTAGATTTGAGTGCAGATTCGAAATCAGGCAAAAATTTGAAAATTATTGAAGCTAATGAAGAAAACAAAGACTTGTTCATTATAAAAGCTCACTTGAATAAAGCTGGTAAACTACTTTTTGTTTTTGCTGGACAACAAGTTAACACCAATCTTATGGGCATGCATTACTTAGAAATAATCAGAATGGTTATTTTAGTTGCAAAGGAATTCGGAGTGAGCGATAGGGATATAGTAGATGCAATTTCAAGCTTTGTTCCTGATGATAAATTTATTTTTTCATACAAACTCAACTCTGGAAGTTTGGTGATTGATGATGGTGGCACTAGCAACCCAAAAGGATTTGTGGCAGCAATTAATCTCGCGTCAAGCATTGAGGTTTCGAAAAAAATCTTGATTACTTCCGGTATTGTTGATTTGGGCAGTGAATCTGAAAGTATCCATGAGAACTTGGCCAAGAAGGCAGTTAAGGTTTTTGCTACAGTTCTTTATGTAGGTGAGTCAGGAAAAGAGCAATTTTTAAGCGTTTTTGGTGAGAAATTTTTTAACGGTGAATCTGCAGATGATCAAGCTAAAATAACTAACTTTTTGTCAAATACTAGTAATCGTGAGATGATTTTAATAGAAGGTAGAATGCCAGGATGGATAAAACAATACATATGAAACCCATTTTTAATAGTCTAGGTTCTAACTATGATTTCAATTTTGTGAAGTTGGCACTAAAACAGATTTCTTTTGGCGGAGGAATTAGCGTGGATGTCAATAGAAATAATGATGCGAGCATCGATAGTTTGCAGCAATATTTGGACAAAGCTTATCAAGGAAAATCTTTCCTATTTTATAAGGGCAGAGATGCAATTGAGTTTTCTTTGAGGATTCTACTTGGTGAGGGTAATGTTGGTGAGGATAACGATAGTAGTGTTAAATACAAAGTTCTAACCCAAGCCTTTAGTTGTTTTGCGGTGGAAGAGGGAATTAAGAGAGCGGGAATGATTCCTGTGTATGTTGATGTGCGTGAGGATTCTACCAATATGTCGGTGCAAACTTTGATTCAAGCTTTGGAAAGTAATAAAGATGCAAAAGCTGTTTTAGTTCAGCACAGTTTAGGAATTCCAGCTGATATTATTGAAATTAGAAAATGGTGTAACAAACATAATTTATTACTAATCGAAGATTTAGCACAAGCAATTGGCGGGTTTGACAAAGCAGATCAGCCGTTAGGCACAAACTCCGACGTAGTTATTTTCTCTTTTAGCAGAGATAAAATAATTGATGCAGTTTCTGGTGGAGCAGTAGTTTTTAAAAATTTATCAAATGAACAGCGAGAAAAAATTGAAATTATTTTAACAAATGATTTAGAAAAAATTACAAAGAAAATTATATTTAAAGATATGATTTATCCTTTCATTACTTACTTTGGTAGAAAGACTCACGATGTTTTAATCGGAAAAATTATTTTAAAATTATCTCGAATTTTTGGATTGATTACTTCTCCAGCAATTTCAAGAACATCTAAATTAAGTATGATGAGTCCTGCTTATGCAGAATTAGTTTTGAGATCATTTATAAAACTTGAAAAACAATTAATTCACCGTAGGAAAATTGCAAGTTTTTATTTAGATAAAATTTCTAATCAAAATATCAAAGTTGTGAATACGAAGAATGATGTTGAGACTGGAAGTAATCTGCGTTTTTCTATTAGAACCACTAAGGTTGATAAATTAATTGATTTAATGAAAGACCATAAAATATATTTATCTGACAGATGGTATCGCTCAGCAGTCGACTGTGGAAAGCAAGCATGTCACACTGAATACAAATCAGGTTTGGCTGTAAATGCTGAGAAACTTGCAAATGAGATTTTTAATTTGCCAACTCATAGAAATATTTCTCTAAAAAAAGCCAGTAGAATTATTGATGTCTTAAATAAATTTTAAAGGACTTAGTTTTATATGCAACTAAATTTTGAATACATTGCTGATAAAAATATTTGGGAACAAAACATTAAATCTTTTCATGAAGCAAATTTTTTGCAGTCGTGGAATTGGGGTGTTTTTCAAGAAGCTATGGGAAAGATTGTTACTAGATTGTTAGTGAGACGTGAAGAGAGTTTGGTCGCTATGGCTCAATTAGTTAAAGAGACTGCAAAGCGTGGTACATACATAACAATTGCAGGCGGACCATTGTTAAATTGGGATGATGAAGAAATTGTATCTCAAACTTTTGGAGAAATTAAAAGAATTGCAAAAGAACAAGCCGCAGTTTTTATTCGCTTTAGACCACAAGCTTTAAATTCTGAGAAATTGAGAGATACAGTAAAGAAACTTGGAGCCGTTGTTTCTCAAATGCATTTGACTGCAGATTTAACACTCCAGCTAGATCTTAGTTATTCTGAAGAAGAAATATTACAAAAAATGCGAAAGAATACTCGGTATTCAATAAAGAAAGCTGGAAAAGATGGAATAGTCACTGTTTTTTCTAAAGATAAAAATGATATTAAACAGTTTTGTGATTTTCAAAATGATTTGGCAAAACTCCATAGATTTGTGCCTTTTTCTTATGATTTCTTGTTCAATCAGTTTTCGGCATTTTTAGGAGATGATCAGGTATTATTAATTCATTCATTTAAAGATGATATTTTGTTAGCATCTGCTTTTATTATTTTTTATAATAGTGAAGCAGTTTATCATTATGGAATTTCAACTCCAGAAAATGGAAAATTACCAGGTAGTTATGCTTGCCAGTGGGCAGCAATAAGGGAAGCAAAAAAACGTGGAATTACAAAGTACAATTTTTGGGGGATAGCTCCAGAAGAAGAAAAAAATCATCGTTTTACAGGAGTATCAATTTTCAAAAGAGGTTTTGGAGGTGGAGAAGTTCAGTATCTTCCATCACACGATATTCCATTGTCAGCAAAATATAATTTGACCTCGTCATTTGAATTTTTAAGAAAAAAAATGAGAAAATTGTAAAACTATTTTCTACTTACTTCGTAAGAATATAAATGTTTAATAAAAATTGCTGGGGCGTCTTCTAAAAAGAATTGTTGAAATTCTTGATAGATTTCTTTTCTTTCTTTTTGATCAACAGTTTTTCTTCCTTTTTCTAATAAGTTATCAATACGAGTATTTTTATAACCAGTAAAGTTTGTGCTTTGTTCAGAGTGCCATAGATAATATTGATCGGGATCTGGTGGTGATTTTTGCCCAATGAGCATTAGTTGAAAGTTATTAGTATCTGGAAAATTTGAAATTCTTAACGAAACATTTATTTTTATGTTTTCACAAATTGCTTTATTAGAAACATTGCTTGATGAGATACATCCATCAAAAGCTCGTCTCCCTAGCTCTTCCCACTCTCCTTTAATTTTTTCAGCTTCAGGTTCAAACATAGAAGTGGTTGTCAATTCTAAATCCATTTTTGTTTGTGGAACTTCATCCAGAAGTCTTTCAATTGCTCTTTCAAGGTCCTTCTCATATGCTTTACCAGCGGGAAGATATGCCCATGATTTCGGGCTAATAGGGCCATATGCTCCAGTTTCATCATTTGGATTTTCAACTGCATATGAAAGGGCCTGTCTAATGTTTTTTGAGAAAAATGAATTTCTAATATTGAAAAAAACTGCTAAATATTTATTGGAGTCTAATGTTGTAGTGAGGTTTATATTTGGCCAATTAAAAATATCATGCTCTTTTGACAAATTTGGTAGATTATCAACCTCTCCTTGTTTGAATGCGATAATAGCGTCGTTTTCTGTTAAATAAAATCTATAAATGTATCTGTCATTTTTACTATCTAAAATAACTTCGGTAATTCTTTGACCTTTAGTTTGATAGTTAGTCATTTTATATTTTCCTATACCAATCAACATGGGACGAGAGAAAAATACATTATATTTGACATCTTCTTTTCTAATGATTGGTTCTGAAACTACTGTAGGAAACGGTGCATATGAGTCAGGCAACTTAAAGACGATGTCACTAGGTGTAATTATTGTTTCGACATTTTCAAAATTATATTTAATATCTTGAGGTTCAAGTTTTTTACCATCTCTCCAATAAATATTTTCTTTTAAGATGAATCTATAAGTTTTTCCATCTTGTTCAATACTCCACCTTTGAGACAATAAAGGGGATACCGATCCATCCTCATTAATAGTTGTTAAGCCTGCACTAAGCTTTTCTGTAATTTCCCAAGGTAAGTTATCAATTGTGTAATTTCCGACTAACCCAACGTAATTTCTTTTTTTGAATTCTAAACTAGAAACTAATGTCGGAATGAAAATTGAAAAGACTGTTATTGCTCCAACGATGGAAAGTAAGAAAACTAATCCATGTTTTTTGGCAAAGCCGGTAAGGTACCAATACAATTTTCTCATTTATAAATGATTATTTTGTTAGCAATGATGTGATTGAAGTAAATGCAAAAAGTACAACAAAAATTATCGTCGCATTAAATAGTACTTTTTCAACTCCTCTTTTAGTATGATAGGTTTCGCCACCACCACCCCAAGCTGATCCTAAACCACTACCTTGAGATTGAAGTAATATTGAGACTACAATTAACACTGATAAAACAGATTGAATAATTAGCCAAGCATTATTGTTCATAGACTCTTCTTGTCCTTAAATTGTATCATTATTTCGCTACTTCATGTCCTCTTAATTCTCGAATGACTGTAACGGTTACTGTGCCAGGATAAGTTACAGATTCTTTGATTTCATCTCTGATTTTCATACCAAGAACTTTGACGTCGCTATCTTTAGATATTTCTGGTTCAAGCAGGACTCTGATTTCTCTACCAGCTTGAATCGCATATGCTTGTTTAACTTCTTTATAGCTCATGGCTATTTCTTCTAATTTTTGTAAACGTTGTATGTATTCTTCATGGTTTTCATATCTTGCACCAGGTCTTGCTCCAGAGATTGCATCAGCAATATAAACTGCCATTTGTTCTGGTCCTGAGAATGGCTCATCTTCATGATGCTGAGCAATACAATCGATTACATCTTGAGACATACCAAACTTTTTAGCAATTTTTATTCCAAGTTCGACATGACTTCCTTCAACTTCATCAGAAACTTTACCGATATCATGAAGCAGGCACCCGAGTTTGACAACTCTAACGTCAAGATCTAATTCATGAGCAATTTTTATACCAATTTTTGTTTCTTCTAGGGTATGGGCGATAAGATTTTGTCCGTATGAAAATCGGTATTTAAATTTTCCAACCATTCTCATTAGTTCAATTGGAAGATTGTAGATTCCAATATCATGGCAAAGCTGTTTTCCAGCTTCTAAAGTAATTTTGGCAATATCTTTTTCGACTTTATCGATAATTTCTTCGATTCTAGTTGGTTGAATTCTTCCATCTTTGATTAATTTCTCTAGAGAAATTCTAGCAATTTCACGTCTGACTGGGTCAAAACACGAAAGTCTAACTTCAGTAGGGGACATATCAAGATCGACATCAACACCAGTTCTTCTTTCAAATGCATTAATATTTCTGCCAGATTTACCAATGATTTTACCTTTGGTATCCTCTGACGGAAGTTGAACCACTGAGACTGTATATTCTGAGACGTAGTCAGTTGCACCGTGCTTCATTGCATCAATAAGAATTTCCTTTACCTTGTCGTCAGCATCTGCTTCGGCTTCTTCCTCTTTTTGTCTAATGAATTGAGCCATTTCTGTGCTGAGTTTGCTTTCCAATCTTTCAAAAAGAATATTTTTTGCTTCATCAGTTGTAAGTTTTGAGGCTTCTTCAAGTTTTTTAATAACTTTAGTTTTCTGATCTTCAACTTCAACTTTTAATTTCTGAATACTGTCTCTTTGTTCAGTAAGATTTTCTTCTCTTTGAGAGATCCAATCCAACTTAACTTCAACTCTATCTAGTTGTTTTTCCAGGTTCCTTTGAGCTTGTTCTGCCTTTTTAGCCAATTCTCTTGATTCATTTTCAGCTTTACTTCTAATAGTCAGAGCCTCGGCTTTGGCTTCAACGACAATCTCTCTAGCTTTTGCTACTGCTTCTCTATTAATTTGTTCAAGATTTTGAGCTTGTTGTGCCTGAGTAGCTTTTTTTGAATCTTGACCTTTAGGTCTGTGAGATCTCTTATTTTTATCTTTTCTTAATACTGGCTTTTTTTGTAGGTTGTTTCCTGGTTGGCGGGTACTAGACTGATTACCAAATAATGTTGATAAATTTCCAAAAAATGACATATTTCTCCTTCATAATTTTAACGGATTATGAGTGTAGAAAAATTAAAAAAAGGAAGTTATTTAAAATTAAGTACTATATAAAATAAGATTGCAAAAATTAGACTGTTCTTTAATGTCTCGCTTGAATAATTTTTTTATTTTTTACTTTATACATTCAATTTACTTCTAGATTAGTTAAATAATTCGTTTATGTTTTTAAAATTAAAACACTCACAACAGTTATTGTACTATTGGATTGTGAAGGAGTCAATGACTCTCTGAAGCTTTTGGAGCCTTGATTGCCTCCCAGATTTCTTTCCTAATTTTTTTCATAAATTGAGGATTTTCTTTGAGGTATGCTTTAGTTGCTTCTCTGCCTTGTGCAAGAACTTCGCCATTATATTTATAGAAACTACCAGCTTTTTGGATAACATTTTCTTTGGCAGCGATATCGATAACATCACCTGTCATGGAAATGCCATTTTCATCCATATCAAACTCAGCAGTTTGGAAAGGTGGGGCAAGTTTATTTTTCTTGACTTTAACTCTGTGTCTACTTCCAACAACAGTGTCACCTTCTTGGATATTTCCAATTTTTCTGATGTCTAGTCTTTGAGAAGCATAGAACTTTAGTGCATTACCACCTGTAGTTGTTTCTGGACTTCCAAACATAACACCAATTTTGTATCTGATTTGATTAGTGAAGATTACTAGGGTATTGGTTTTGCTAATTGCGCCAGTAAGTTTTCTCATTGCTTGGGACATTAATCTCGCCTGAGTTCCCATTTGATGATCGCCCATTTCGCCTTCGATTTCTGATTTTGGTACCAATGCCGCAACAGAGTCGATGACGACTATGTCAATACCACCAGATCTAATTAATGCCTCTGCTATTTCTAGTGCTTGCTCACCATAGTCAGGCTGTGAGATAAGCATTTCTTCTAAATTGACACCTATTTTTTTTGCTCTAATTGGGTCGAGTGCATGCTCGACATCAATGAAGGCTGCAATGCCACCTTTTTCTTGGGCATCAGCAATGGCATGCAAACATAGAGTGGTTTTTCCAGAAGCTTCTGGACCATATACTTCTACAATTCTACCTCTTGGAAAACCTCCAATGCCTAGGGCTAAGTTCAGTGAGAGAGATCCAGTAGAGAGAACAGGCATTGTTGCCATGTTTTTTAGTGAATCTCCCATCTTCATAATAGACCCTTTTCCAAAATCTTTTTCAATCTGTTGCATTGCGATTGAAACTGCCTGATTTTTAGCTAAATTTTCTGGAGATTTTTCAATTGGTTTAGCAGTTTTAGGTTTTTTTGTCATTTTTTCCTTTTAATACAATTATTTATAGTTGTTTGCAATTAATACCCTTTAAGTAACGAAAATCGTTTTGGGTTTTGCTATAATTTATAGTAAACCATAAGTTAAAAAAATAATACTAAGTAATTATTGCATTAACCGTAGAAGCTTATGTTAGAATTCCATACAAATTCCACTTGTTTTTGATATACTCGAATTACTATGAAACTAATACATCCATTGAAGCTAACACGTCCGTTTTCCTCTAAGACCCAATTTGGTAGAAGTTCATCAACTAGCAATAGCATTGGTGCTGGAGTCAATCCTGGTTCTAGACCTAAATCTTTTGGTGAAAAAAGATCTCAAGATGCTAATGATAGATATAAAAAATCCCTTAAAGAGCGAAAAAAAATAGTTAGAGCTCAATACTCAGTAGATGGTTCACTTAAAAAAGTTTATGAAATGAAGAGTAATCTTCTTGATAGAAAAATTCGTAGAATGAAAGATGAAAGGTAGGATTTTATGTCAGATCAAGTAATAAAATGTCCTAATTGTGGAAAACAAATTCCCCTTGATAAGGCTCTTGGTGAGCAAATGAAGCATGACCTGGAAAGCGAACTAGTTCAAAGAGAAAAAGAGCTTAAAAAAGAACTTTGGGAAGTAGCTCAAGAAAAAGCTAGAGAGAAAATTGAAAAAGAGGCTGGAGAAGAAAAAAAAGAGCTGGAAAAACAGAGGCTTCAGCAAGAGAAAGAAAAAATTAGGCAGGAAAAAGAAATGAAGGAATTGCGTGAAGAGTTGATGTTTAACGCAAAAAAACTTGAAGAATCGGAAAAACACGAACTAGAATTGAGAAAAAAATCTCGTGAGCTGGAAGAGCGAGAAAAAAGTCTCGAACTTGAGATGGCGCGAAAAATGGATGAGGAACGCAAAAAAATTATTGAGTCCACTCAAAAACAGGAAGAAGAGCAGTATCGACTCAAGATTCAAGAAAAAGATAAGCAGATGGAGATCTTGAATAAAACTATTGGGGAGCTTAAGCGTAAGTCGGAGCAGGGATCTCAGCAAATTCAGGGTGAGGTTCAAGAAGACGATCTGAAGAATTTACTTGCAACTACTTTTGCTACTGATGAAGTTTCTGATGTTGTCACTGGTGCAAAAGGTGCCGATTTGGTGCAAAGGATTAATGCCAAAATGGGCACCAATGCAGGAACAATTATTTGGGAATCAAAAAATACCAAGGCTTTTAGTGAGAGTTGGATCTCAAAATTAAAAAGTGATCAGGGTTTGGTGAAAGCGGATATTGCAATTTTGGTGACTCAAGTCTTACCAAAAGGTGTCAATGGATTTGGATTGGTAAATGGAGTTTGGGTGGTTTCTTATGCTCATGTGATTCCTTTAGTTAATGCGCTCAGAATTCAGTTGATAGAAGTGGCTAAAGTGAAGCTGAGTTTGGTAGGACGAGATGAAAAAATGGGGCTCTTATATAAATATTTGAGTGGCCCTCAATTCAAGAATCGTGTTGAAAACATTGTGATGGC
>JAHIVL010000089.1 GCA_018816485.1 Patescibacteria group bacterium
GTGATTACTTGCTTTCCAGTCTCTCGAGACTGTACCGTATTCACCTTCTATAAACTCGCTTCTCCAAATAGAAGCATCATTTATATCAGTTGTTAGTGAACGATCTGCATCACCCCTGCCCTTAAAGATATCCATACATACATCAACCCCAGGAATAATAACCGGTGATGTAATTTGAATTGGCGCTTCAGTTGGTGTCACAGACAAAAAATTAAGATCTAAATATAGCGCATGAAGAGAGGACTTGACTGAAGATAATGTTCCTACTGCTATATAACCAGTGTAAATATAATGAGAATTAGACGGGTAAGCTACCCTGTGAACACAGTTCCACTTGTTTGTGCCAATTATGGGGTCTCCAGAAAAATTAAATTGACCATAGCCCGCATCAGGCCACGGTTCTTGTGGTAATCCCGGGCAATATATTCCCATTGCATATTTCTGATCTGGTGTTGAAAAGATAAGCGGAAGATTTTGCTCTCCTTGTGAGCTTGGAGTGAAGGCAGCAAGATTATTTGTTGTGGGATCATATTTCCAATAAGAAGTAAATTCATTGGTCATATAACCCGTAACGAATTCAAAAACTGCAAATTGATGTGGTCGAGGCATAAAATAATCAGTAGTGTAGATAATAATATTTGGGAGATTTTTATATCCAATGGTGACTATTTTTTTTATTAAATATTCAGAAACAATTGTGGTGTTGACCGCCTCTTGGTGAATTTCTGGTGATTTCCAATATGCTGGAGAAATAATTGTTGTAACGGAATTTTCAGTTGTAGAAATATAATTAGGGACACTTGAGCTGGTTGGTCCAACAGCATCATCTAGCGATCCGGCTTCTGTAGGATTATAGTTTTCTCCTTCACCGTCTAGCTGGCTTGCAGACTGAAGTTCGCGACCGTGATCCCATGCATTAATGAATTCTTTGCCTTTCCAAATCACCGAGTCAATGGCGCCAGCATTACGAGTGCTTGAACTAATGACTATTGTCGAGCCATCAAATTCCCCGGAGATGCTGTAGTTTGGATTTGGAGGATCACCTATAGTTTTTGGAAAGCCTATTTGAATTGGAGTTTGATTGTTTTTATCCAATGTATAAACATAAAAAGTATGAAATTGGTTGCGTAAATATTCAGGAATAGTAACAGCAAAGCCATGGTTACCGGCAATATTTAAGGTAGCATTTACATCAGGGCGAAAAATATTCGCTGAATAATTACCAAGGATATATCCATTATCTTCAACCTGAACATATATTTCGATGGGTGTATCTGGAGTATCTGAATTATAAACCCAACCCTTTAGTGTCCAGTCAGATTCATCTATTCCATCAAAATTTCCAACTAGTCCTGTTGCTAACGCATTTCTAGAACCAATAAAAACAAGAAATGAGAAGATAATCCCAATCATTAACAGAGTAGTAGATATTTTTTTCATTTTTAAAAGTTCTCAATAGTCTTGCTCTAATAAAAAATCTTAGAGCCCTATCTTTTGGAATTTTATTTAAATAGTCTTTTTCACCCCAACTAATCATACCAAATCTTATCAAATCTGTTGGCACAAGTGGACTATGTTAGAACTTTTTTTATGAATAAAAACTTTTGTCTTCAATTAAGCTAAGATCAATAAGAATTTTTTTTGCCTTTTATTTATTAAAGTTATTTTCTTTTTTTAAAATTTTCCAAAGAATAATGAGAGAAACAAATCCCAAAGGTTGCAATATCAACAATGCTTTAGCAGGACTTAATAGATCAGCCATTAATCCCAATAAAAATGACAATAGTGCAAAAGCAATGCTTCCACCTAAAGAATTTAGAGATTCCATAGTTGATCTTTGTTCCTTTGTATATTCTTTTTGCATTAATGTGCTTCTAGATGTTGTTCCTGCCCCAAAAAATAAAGAATTTGATGACATTAAGAATGGAGATAAAACAGTGGGATATATAAGTGCGATCGTATTGCTGACGAGGGCGTATATTTTTCCTCCCATAAGGATTTTAAGTGCACTAAACTTTTTAATCAGTTTTCCACCGAAATAAAAACTCAATGTGGCGCCAATGTTTGACAGAGCTTGTGCTACTCCTATTGCCCAAATTGGCCACAAGGTTGCAACAAAAGCTGAGCGGAATTGAAAACCAGCCTCTCCTTGTCCATAACCAATGATTGATGACAAGCTAAGCATTCTTAACCTTTTATTAATTTTAAAACCCCTTAGCGCTTCTTTGAGGTGAGAGTAAACATTTCCCCCACTGGTCGATTTAATAGTTTTTGGTTCAACAATCTTTAGACTGATGAATAAGCCTACGATGGCAGGAATTACAGATAGCCACATAGCCCATGCAAAAGACCAGTGTGCTATCAAACCGCCCGCAATAGCTGTTATTGCCAAGCCAACTTGTTCAGCTGAGCCTGTCTTACCGTAAACTTCGGAATATTCTGCTTCTTGTTTAGATTCTGCTAGAGTGTCATGTAGTAAAGCTTGATTGTTGCCACTGTAAAATGCTCTTGCTAGGCCTTCCAGTATTGCACCGATAGCAAGTATCCAATAAGAACCACCCACTGCATAAAATAAAACTGAGATTAATGTTGCAAAAGCACCCAATACTAAAGTCTTTTTTCTTCCAATCAAATCTGAAAAGATTCCTGTTGGGATTTCCAATAATGCTGAAGAAAGCATGATGATGGAAAACACACTGGCTCCTAGCGCATAAGAACCAGTCACTTTGACAAAGTAAATGATTAGTATGGGAAAATAAAATCTAAAGCTAAGAAAAAAGTTAAACCAAGCTAATAATTTAATGTTTTTATGATTATTTCGAATTTTCATTTATTTATATCTTACTCGACTTATGATTTTATTTCACTCTTTTGGCTAAAAAATATTAGTGAATATTGAGAACTTGTTTATTGTTAGTTCGAATCCAACCGTGGGTAGCGCTGTTATTAGGATGCTTTCTTGAGGGGAAAATATGGATGTCTCACTGGAACGATTTTCGAACTAAAGTCTTTTTAACCAAGTATTAGCATCACCACCTCTGCCATATTTTTCGACAATGAAGCCTCGATTCTCATCACAAAGATGATCATAAAATCCCCAACTAGCCTTATATCGTGGACCACTATGAACAAGTAGATATTTTTTACCTTCTGCTTTGGCAGTGTTACATATACCTTCAAATAATTTACGACCAACACCACCACCCCTAAAGACTTTACTGTCAACAAAAGCATTTAACAGCTCAACAGATTCTTCTGGATCAATATCATGAAAATGGGTCACCATATCTGGATCTGGTGATGAGAAGGCCATACAACCAACCACTTGTCCTGATGGGGTTTTGGCAACAATGTATTTGCGTTTTCTGCCATACTCGTCTGCTTCACCTCTCATATAACCTTTTATAGAAGCTATCTCATCTTCAAGGATTTGTCTAGTGTAACGATCCCAAACATGTTGCCGTAAAATAGAATCAAACTGATCAATGTCAGGCTCAATAAGTGGAGTAACCTCGATCTGCATTCGAGAAACTAACTCTTGTTTGCTTGACATAAGAGGATTATAACAACAAGACTAAAACTGTCTCTCTTTAACTATAATATAAAAAAGTATTTGGCGTATCTTTAGGTATTATACTAATGCTTGTTATCTCACTGGAGCGATTTTTGAATTGTTTCAGCAGTCTATACCCCTGCCTCCGATCATAAGAAAAAATATAAATCGAATTATTAATTTGATACTATCAATACCATATTTATCTAAGTGATAAAATAATAGTAAGTATGGATACAATCAATTGCCTGAGAACAAGAAGAAGCGTCAGACTTTTTAAGGAAGATCCGATTCCAGAAGAAATATTAAATAAAATAATTGAGGCAGCAGAATATGCCCCATCTTCAAAAAATACTAAACCATGGGAATATTTTATTTTAAGAGGAAAAGAAAAAGCGAAAATTTGTGATATTGTTGTTGAGGAATATCCAAAAAGAGGTAAGCCTTTTCGCAAGAGAGAAGACATTCAACCAAAAGCCCAAGCATTAGATACAAAGAGTATTGAAAAATTCCGTGATGCCACCGTAATGACCAATGTTGGAAGTATTCTATTTATTCGAAAAGCACCGGTTTTAGTTTTAGTGTTTAACAAAGCTCCATACACTGCCGGTGAAGAAAACGTTATTAATGAAATCGACAAAGAAGCTCTTTTGGCTCATACGGTTGAGATTGAAAGTTGTTCGAACTTTGTTTTAAGTATTTTATTGGCAGCTCATGATTATGGGTTAGGTGCCTGTTGGATTGCCGATGCTAACTTTTGTAGGTACAAAATTAAAAAATATCTTGGCACAAAAAACGATTTAGTAGCTGGTGTTGTTCTGGGATACTCAAAGCAATCTATTCCACCAAAAAAAATTGAGATTGAAAAAATAAGTTATTGGACTGAAGACTAACTATAGATTTTTTACCCAAGTCTTCGCCACTCCAAAATCTCGCTTCATAAAACAATTTTAGGGCTAGCATTACCTGAGAAATTAGCTAGGGGAGCAGGTCTCTTGCAACAATCAATCGGATACGGGCGTTAGATCTTTCCGAATAACTTCCAAATGAACTTTCTCTGCTTGACAAGTCATCAATTAATTTTTGGTACTGATCTTTGCTAGAAAAAATAATCGCTTCTGCTTTTTCGTCAGTTAACAAGGCTGGTTGGATGCCATTTATTTCAATTGCGATAATGTCTTCCTTTCCATCTTCAATTAAACAAACTGCGTGAGCAAGTTCAAACCGAGTTGCACGATTTTGAGGAGATTCACCGAACAATCTACCGTCGTTTTTTAGTTGGTTGATAGCCTGATTATATGCAACAATTTTTGCTTGTGGTGCGTCCAGACCTTCTTCTTCAAGCTTCTGTGCATTTAGAATTGTTAATTCCAAAAAAATAGAGGGTTTCCAGCCCTTTCTTTGTAACAGTTCTTGGGTTTGAGTTAATCTCTCAGTAGTTCGAGACGACATGAAGGAATTATAACAAAAGGCATCAAAAGTTCGGGTCCATTCCAGAGTAATGAGCTATGTGGATAAAATCTGTGCCTAAATTCTAGGGTTATCTCACTGGAACGATTTTTGAAC
>JAHIVL010000090.1 GCA_018816485.1 Patescibacteria group bacterium
AAAACTAAAGTTACCCATACCGCTGCCGAAATTTTAAAAGAGATTCTTGAAGTCACTAACTATATCGACAAGTTTAAAAGAGATACCGAAGAAAACATTGCCAAAAAAGAAAATGTTGACGAACTGTTAAATGTCGCGGCTCAGTTTGATAATGTTTCTCAATTTTTAGAAAATATCGCACTAATTCAAGATAATCAATTTGCCGATAAAGGAGACCCAAACGAAAATAGCCATTATGTAAATTTAATGAGTCTTCACTCGGCAAAAGGTTTGGAGTTTGAAGTAGTTTTAATGGTAGGCATGGAAGATGGCTTGCTACCTCATTCAAGGTCGTTGATGGACAATGAGCAAATGGAAGAAGAAAGAAGACTCTGTTATGTTGGTATAACTAGAGCAAAATCATGTTTATACTTAACCTACTCGAGATCAAGATTCCAATATGGAGCAAATATTTCAGCAATGCGAAGTAGGTTTATCGAAGATATTCCGCAACAGCTTCTCAGTCTTGAGTTAGAGCCAAAAAGGTATAACAATTACAGTCGAAACTCAAAAAATGCCAAAAATGATTACAAGCCCAACTACGACGGTGGTTTCAAGAAAAAACCAGCTAAACCTACAAGAAGAATCGTCATCGATGATGATCTTTTAGACGGAGTTCTCGCTGGTGATTTTGACATCGACAAGCTTATTGAGAGTTAATTAATTTAACGTATAATGCAGATTAGATATGTTTATCCGATCCATAAGACAAGAAGAAAAAAATGATTATAATATGGTCGTCGGTCATCCTCTCCAGTCATGGGAATGGGGTGAATTTAAGAAAAAAACTGGTCTAACAGTCGAAAGAGTAGGCACTTACAAAAAATCAAAACTAACTCAAGCACTGCAGGTAACTTTCCATCCGGTGCCTTTTTTAAATAAAAATGTCGGCTACTTTCCAAGAGGAAGCATGCCAGACGCAACTCAACTCGCAACTTTAAAAGATCTAGCACAAAAAAATAACGCAATTTTCATAAAAATAGAACCAAATATAGCTCAAAAAGTTGGCTCTCCATCTGCTCACAAGAATATCACAAAGTTTTTAATCGAAAATGGTTGCGTACCAGGAAAACCATTATTCACAAAATATACTTTTCGATTAGACCTTACAAAACCTGAAGAAATATTATTTAGAAACCTTGCTAGTAAAACCAGATATAACATTAATTTAGCATACAAAAAAGGTGTGAGAATTTTTGAAAATACTTCTGCTGAAGGAATGGAACAATATATTGAAATTCTTAAAGAAACAACCAAAAGACAAGGATTCTATGCTCACTCACCTGAGTACTTCAGAAATATGTGGGAAAAACTAGGACAATCAGGAAATCTGAGAATCTTTAATGCTGTTTACGAAAAAAATGTTTTAACCTGCTGGATAATGTTTATCTTTAACGGAATTATTTACTACCCTTACGGGTCATCTAGGTCGATACATAGAGATGTCATGGCCAACAATCTTATGATGTGGGAAATGATCAAACTAGGAAAAAAAGAAAAGTGTTCTATACTCGACATGTGGGGCTCTCTTGGGCCAGAACCAAACAAAAAGCATCAATGGTATGGATTTCACAAGTTTAAAATGGGATATGGAGGAGACTTAGTTGAATTCTTAGGAACATATGACTATGTGGTTAATCCGCCTCTTTACCAAATATTTAAAATTGGAGATAATATTCGTTGGAAATTACTAAGAATAAGAACAAAATTAAATATATAAATAAAATGAAAGATCATTATGCCTCCAAAAAGATTTAAAAGAATTTTACTTAAAGTTGGTGGTGAAGCAATGATGGGAAATAGAAACTTTGGAATCGATCCAGTTGCTGCAATAGAAGTCGCAGAAAAAATTAAACAAATATATACAGAACATGTTCAAATTGCTATTGTTATTGGAGGAGGAAATGTTTTTAGAGGTGTAGCAGGATCAAAGCAAGGAATTGATAGAGCAACTGCAGACTATATTGGAATGATGGCTACAGTTATGAATGGCCTAGCGCTACAGGATGCTTTAGAACAAATCGGGGTTCCAACTAGATTGCAATCAGCACTTTCAATGCCATCAGTTGCTGAAAACTTTATTAGAAGAAAAGCAATTAGACACATGGAAAAGGGAAGAGTAGTTATTTTGGGGGCAGGTACAGGAGTACCATATGTAACAACTGATACTGGAGCATCCCTTCATGCCTTAGAACTCCACTGTGATGTTTTAATGAAAGCTACAAAAGTAAACGGTATTTATGACAAAGATCCAGAAAAACACAATGACGCAAGAAGATTTGCAACGCTAACTTTCAAGGATGCCATTCAAATAACCGATGTGGAAATCATGGACACCTCAGCTCTGGCTATGTCCATGGAAAACAATATGCCTCTGATGGTTTTCAAACTATTTGATGGAGATAGTCTACTTCAGGCCGTTAAAGGTAAAAACATTGGAACATACGTAAGCAATAATGTTGAAACAAAATTTGTACAATAATTAACAGACAAAGGAACCTATGAAAAATTTTAGCATTAATGGTTTTGGAAGAATTGGAAGAACATTTCTTAGGGTTTGGTGGGCAAAAGGTAGAGAAAATTCTAATTTAAAAGTTATTAATACATCTGGTTCGATGGAAATTGATCAATGGGCTCATTTGTTAAAATACGATACTAATTATGGTGTATTTACTGGAGATATAAAAATTAATAAAGTCCAATCAGTAAAAAATGCTACCGATGAAAATCCAGTTCTAGGAAGTATAGTTATTGACGATCACGAAATTGTCGTCACGGCTCAACGCGACCCTAAAAAAATTCCTTGGGCAAAATATGAAGTTAATGTAGTAATTGAAGCCACTGGAATTTTCAACACAGAAGAAAAAGCATCAGGACATTTAGAAGCTGGAGCTCAAAAAGTTCTGCTAACAGCTCCATCTAAAGGTGGAAACATAAGCACTAGTGTCATCGGTGTTAACGAAGTTGATCACACTGCTAAGATATTCTCAAACGCATCGTGCACCACAAATTGTGTGGCACCTGTAGCTCAAATAATGACCAGCATCTTTGGAGTTGAGAAAGCCATGCTTACAACAATTCATTCCTATACTGATGATCAAAATACCCAAGACAATTCTCATAAAGATTTGAGACGTGCTAGATCGGCAGCTGAAAATCTTATCCCTACAACCACAGGTGCTGCAAAGGCTACAACTGAAATCATCCCTGAATTAGAAGGTATCTTTGATGGCATTGCTATTAGAGTTCCTACCCCAACTGGATCGCTGTCTGACATGGTTTTTATAACAAAAAGAAATGTCACTAAGGAAGAAATCAATCAAGCATTCATAGATGCCAGTAAAGAAAACAGATGGAAAGGCATTCTAGCCGTTACAAATGATCCAATTGTTTCTTCAGATATTGTAGGCAGATCTGAATCATCAATCGTTGATCTGGATCTTACCAATGTAGTTGGTGGAAACCTTGTTAAAATCATTAGTTGGTATGACAATGAATGGGGCTACTGCAATAGGCTAGTTGAGCAACTTGCAAAACTTTAATTTCAGCAACTAAATTTTCATGCAAACTTGGTGTAATAATAATTGAGTAGTATCTTAAGCATGCTCACTTTTATTAACACAGCTACCATTAGTGGACTAAAAACAATTAAAATTCAGGTAGAAGTAGATCTCACTCGTGGCAAACCTCAATTAATAATTATTGGATTGCCATCAAAATCAATTGAAGAATCTAAAGAAAGAATTACCACAGCTCTCATCAACTCAAACATTAGGCCAAAATCTCAAAGAACTATAGTAAATTTAGCACCTGCGGATATTCAAAAAAAAGGAAGTGGTTTTGATTTAGCTATTTCAGTTGGGATTCTAAAGGCATATGAAAAAATATTAATTGAAACAAAAGATGCAATGTTTTTTGGCGAACTTTCTCTAAGTGGAAGAGTGAAAAAAATAACCGGTTTATTACCACTGGTTATTGCTGCTAAAGAAATGAAAATCAAAAATGTATTTATTCCTTTTGATAATAGAAATGAAGTAATATTAATCTCCAATATAAATATCTATCCAGTTAAACATCTCAATGATTTGATTTTAAAAACTGAAAAAGAACTACCCACGAAAATTAAAAAGATAAAATACGAAAAAATTATTAGTTCTAAACGCAGTTTGCATTTTAAAATAGATTTTGCAGATATCTATGGACAAAAACTTGCTAAAAGATCACTAGAAATTGCTGCGGCAGGAGGACACAATGTTCTACTTATTGGACCACCAGGTGCTGGAAAAAGTATGATGGCAAAAGCTTTATCTAGCATCTTGCCACCGCTAACTGAAAAAGAAGCAATAGAAACTACAAAGATTTACTCTGTTGCAGGTTTACTTAAAAATGAAATTATAATAGATAGACCTTTTAGGTCTCCGCACCACACGATTACTCGCGCCGGCATGATAGGCGGGGGAAGTCAAATCACTCCCGGAGAAATATCGTTAGCGCATAGAGGTATTTTATTTTTAGATGAATTTTCAGAGTTCCCAAAAAGCGTCTTAGAGAGCTTACGTCAGCCAATGGAAGATAATGTAATCAGTATTTCAAGAGCAACTGGATCGATCGAATATCCGAGCGATTTCACTCTCATAGCCGCGAGTAATCCATGTCCCTGTGGTTATAAAAATAGTGAAGTAAAAGAATGCATCTGTAATAATCATATGCTAGATCAATACAAAAAAAGAATTTCAGGTCCAATTTTCGATAGAATAGACTTGGTTGTTTTTGTAAAAGCAATTGAAATTAAAAAAATTTCCGACCATCATCTATCACTCAATGAAGCTTCTGAAAATATCAGAAAGAGAATTATTAAAACAAGAGATATTCAACTTACAAGATACGTAGATACTGATTTAATAACTAACTCACAATTAAACTCCAAGCAAGTGCGAAGATACTGTAAACTTTCAACAAAGGCAGATCAACTATTAAAAAAGGCCTCTAATAAACTTGTGATTTCTACTAGAAGTTATTTTAAAATAATTAAAGTTGCGCAAACAATTGCGGATTTGGAATATGGAAACTGTAATACAAATAAGACAAACTTTATTAATGAATCTCACGTCGCCGAAGCACTCCAATATAGAAAAATCTCGTTCTAAAATTTTAGATTACTTAACAAAATAATTTAACAACAAACTTAAAGAACCTAAGCTGATACAGTAATAGCCAAACACTTCAAGTCTAGCCTTTTTAATTACGTATTCAAAGATTTTCAAGCTCAAAAATCCAAAAACAAAGGCTGTTAATCCTCCAACAAATAAGATACCAAAATTTAAACTGCCTATTCCAGAATCAAGCACTTCAATCAATTGAAGCGAAGATGCTCCGAGAATAACAGGGATAACCATTAGAAATGAAAATCTAAAAGCTTTGACTCTATCTATGTTTTGTAAAATTCCACCGGCAACAGTAGAACCCGATCTAGAAATTCCTGGTAAAATTGCAAATGCCTGAAATATTCCAATGATTAAAACCTCTTTAATCCCAATCTCTTTTACATCAGGATGTTCTAGTTTGCTTTCAGAAGTTTTCTCTAGAGTATTGAGTTTCCTATCTGTGATCAAATTAATAATACCAGTAACAATAATTAGTACTGACACTATTACAACTGACTCAAATAAAACTTCTATCTGATCCTTAAACAAAACTCCTATTATAGCCGCTGGAATACTTCCAATTATTATTAATTTTATCTCCGTCAGCTTAATAGCGAGAATATCTTTTTTGAAATAAATCAAAATTGCCAAAACAGTTGCAAAATGAAGAAAAACTTCAAAGAAAATACTTGCTTGTTGTACACCAAGAAGATTCTGAGCAATTACTAAATGACCAGAACTTGAGATAGGTAAAAACTCTGCTAATCCTTGAACTAAACCTAACAAAATTGCATCAAGAAAACTCATGAGTACGACCTATTTACTTTTGGTATCACTCTTAAACTTCTTATACCAGTCGCTCAAGGCCATGCTTACTAATTCTTTTCCACCAAGACCGATTGCCAAACCAAAGCCCAGTGATAACATCACTACAAAACCAATAAATAGTATTAAAATAAATTCTTTAGCAATTCCCAATTCTGATATAGCTGCCAAAACTGTAACTGTCATCACAGCATAGCTAGAGATTCTTCCTAACAATCTTGCACTCTTGCCATCAACGCTCTTAATTGCACCTTTTACCAAACTTTCAACCACTCCAGAAATTAATAGTCCAAAGAACAAAATGATTATGGCTGAAACTACGGTTGGCAAATAAGATACAACACTACCGAGAATTATGGTCAAAGATTCTAGACCCAAAATACTTACAGTAGTATGAATAACCACCAACATCACCAACCAATATAATACGGAGCCAATAATTTCTTCAATTTTATTTCCAACTTCAGCATCTTTCAAAAAATGCTCAACTGGTGTTTTACTAAAAGCAGAAGAAACTCTCAAAGTTTCTAGCAATTTGATAACAACTTTTCTAAATGTATTTGCTAAAGCAGAGCCAATGACTAATACCAACATTGAAATAAGCAGTTTTGGTAGATAGACAACGATATCAGTGAGTAGTTGACTACTTAAGAAAACTAATGATTCATAAATTGTCTTAGGCATAAATCTCCTTATCTTAATTTGATAACTCAAACTTTAGTTCATTATAGCGGTAAAACAAAAAAACGTCATACTCAATTTTAAGATGACGTTTTTTTACCTAACTGCCAATAAGCCGGATTCTGTATTTGACAATGATCTATCTAGTGCCTGAGACTTTATCACCGATCTAAGTTAATACCCTAAGGTACAAAATAGAATAGGGAACAGATCCATAATGCGGTGAAGCTCGTCAGTTGCAGCTGGGAGGATTGCCTCTTTTAATAAACAAAAAGTAAATTAAAAGAACTCTGAAGCTTAGTCGTTTCACTCGGCGCCACCCGATTCGTCACTGTTGCTCTAACTGGCTTTGCATCACCTGATAAATCAAGTTTTGCAAATCTCTCACTCGTGTTAAATCGAAACTCAACACTTCATGAGACACCATCTATTCTGCTGTCCGGACTTTCCTCTCCTACAAATAAATATAAGAGCCATTGTCTCGTCAATTAGGTAAATGTTATTATATAGCCCATAATATGAAAATTAAAGAGGTAAAACTAGATTTTTGTTCTAACAAAACTTGAATAAAACGTTCTAGCCATAATATATATTGGAATTGAAAGCAAAGCACCCATTATTCCTCCAAGCTGGAATCCACCTAAAATAACGGTTATAGCTACCAAGGGATTAACATTTGCACTCGTTTGCATCACTCTTGGAACAAGTACATTATTCTCAATCTGTTGAATAATTATGTAAAGCAAAAATACTATTCCTGCCATAACTGGTCCAAAAGTTAGATACGTTACAAACACAGCGGGAACCATAGCAATCGTCGGACCTAAGTTTGGAATGATTTCCAATAATCCTGCTAATAAAGCTAATGGCAAAGCATAGGGTATAGAAATTAAAGAAAGACTAATATAAGTTATTGCGAATATCGAGAACATTAAAATTGTTTGAGCTCTTACCCAACCACCCAATTGTTCTTCTATTGAACTAATAAAATCTTTGATTTTTTCTACATATTCTGGCTTAGAAGTGAACCAATACACCTTTTTATGCAAAACCTGTCTTTCCATCATGAGATAAAAAGACATAACTATTAGGGTAAACACTGTAATAACACCTGTAAAGGTACTGTTGATAATAGAAAAAATTGCGCCGAAAGAACCACTAAAACTTTTAATTACCGCACTAATTTCTTGCAAAGTAAAGGTAAAGTTACGAATCTCTTCCTGAAAAACTGGCAAATCTATCAAATTAATTAACTGAAAAACCTCTTTCGCCAAAGGTGGAACTAATAAACCAACTATAAGTGAGACCCATCCAATTAAAGTAAGATATGATAAAAAAATGCTAACTCCCTTTGGAAGTTTCAATTTATGGGTCAAAAATTTGACCATTGGATTGAGAGCAACCATGATTATGAACGCCAAAACTAATAAAATCATTACTGATCTCATTTGATATAAAGCATAAAGACTCAGTAAGAAAAAAACTGTGAAAATAATTGTAAAAGGAGAAATCGAGACTGCGTGGTCACTGTATATATATTTTTTCATTTTGTTTCTCAAATAGTTTACTACTCAAAGTATAGCTGTATTTTGCCGAATCGTCCAACCAAATAATGTTTTTTTCTTTCTTCAGCCACATTAATTGTCTTTTGGCATATTGAAACTCGTGTAAAGCCCAATTTTCCAGGCATTTTTCCTGATCTATTTCATTATTAAGATATGAGCTAATGTCACTTGCGCCAAGAATTGTGCTAGATGTTGAAAAATTTGGTGAATTAATTGAACTCGTAGGACATGTTGAATGGAGGTTTTTGACCTCATCAACCACCACATTATTAAAACGTTCAAAAACTCTTTTATTTATTTTTTCTGAGATTTTTTCTAAATCTGTTGTTAATCCAATTTTAATATTATTTATATCATCAGGCAAATTCATGATCTTTTCTAACTCAGGTTTTCCAATAGAAATTTCTATTGCACGAACAAGTCTTCGTGAGTTATTGATATCAGAATTATTCATCTGGACCAACTTTTCTGGATTAACCGACCTAAGCCATTCTTGTAATTCTTGAACTGTCATTTGACTGGCTTTATTTCGAACTTCTGTAATTGGTTTAACATACAAATTGTTATCTTTGTTAAATAAATGATTTATATACAAAGTTGTTCCACCAACAATTATTGGCAACCTATTATCTGCAAAAGAATTATTAATGATATTAATCGCAAAATTTTTAAAATGAGCCACTGACCATTCATCATTTAAACCTATAATTGAAACTCCATGAAGTCGTATGTTTTTATTCTCGAAGTATGGAAAAACATCTATCATAAAGGCATCTATGTTTTGCTCATCCTCTTTATTTGGTAAAACTTTTTTAAATTCATTGGGAACATCTGCTCCAGAAAGTATTTCTAGACCTCGATATATTTGTCTTGAATCAGCTGAAATTAAATCAACACCACTAAAAAGTTTTTTGCCAGAATTTTTTCCAGTTATACTTTCAATTGATAATGCTTGCTCCGCCAATTTTAAAGCAAATGAGGTTTTGCCAGTAGCTGTTGGACCTAAAACTGAGACTAAAGTATTCATATATCTATGTATTACATTTTCTAAAGTATAGTTTTTTTTAATAAATATTTAAAAACGAACATTTCGAACTTTTTTCAACGATAGTTTTTTTTAATAAATATTTAAAAACGAACATTTCGAACTTGTTTCGATGAGAGTTTTTAAATATTTATTAAAAAATTAAATCACCACAGGACGTTGACTTAAATTATCTTTATTAATGATTTGATCTAAAATTTCCCACCTACGTTTCTTCTCTTTATGTGGAATATTATCAGGATAAATTTTCCATCCAACGGTTCCTGGGCGAGGAGAGTAGATAGCCACAAAACCCACTTTCCAGTTCATTTGTTTTGCCAGATCTACAGTTTCCTGGAATTCCTCTTCGGTCTCTCCAGCAAATCCAACCACAATATCTGTACCTATCACAATATCTGGATCCGTAGCCTTAAGTTTTTCTACAACCTCGATATATCTTTCGCGGGTATAGCCACGATTCATTCTGTAAAGCACGGCATTACTGCCAGACTGAATTGGCAAATGCACATACCTATCAATTTTTTTATTTTTTCCCACTTCAGCAATCAACTCATCATGAAAATCCCAAGGATTGCTACTCATAAATCTTATTTTTTCAATTTCGTTAAATTTTGAAATTTGTTGCAACAACTTTACAAATGGAGGAATGCCTTTTGGCTTCAAATATTGCGATTGAGTATCTGGTAAATCTTCACGTTTAAATTCTTTATTTTTCATCATCAACTTCCTAAAACCAATACCTAATTTTTCCAAACCCCAAGAATTAACATTCATGCCTAAAAGTGTGATCTCCGAATAACCTTTTTCAACCAAACTCTCTACTTCTTCCATTATTGATTCCATACTTCTTGATTTTTCTCGTCCTCTAGAATAAGGAACGATGCAATAGGTACAAAATGAATTGCAACCTGTAGAAATTGGTAACCAAGCATGCTTCTTATCTTTTCTTATAGCTGCCTGATTGAAACCAACTTCATTAATAGGCAAAATCTCATCAACCATCGGCATCATTGCATATAGTTTTTCATCACCATGATGAACCATGCAACCAGTGAGAATAATTTTTGGACACTTAGCATCTTTGTTTGTATCCTTGAGGGCATTAAAATGAACCATTACATTATATAAGAAACCTCTGGCTTTATCCTCAGCTCGCTGTCTAACTGCACAAGTGTTTATCACTAGCTCATCGCAGTCTTGCCAACTTTGGGCTTCAACATAACCTCTAGCCTCGTAATCACCAGCAATACGCTCTGAATCACTTTTATTTGATTGGCAACCAAAAGTATGAATGTAGTATAATTTTTTTTTCATTTTTAAATTAAATGAGGCGCGTGCGGGATTTGAACCCGCGAACTGAGGTTTTGCAGACCTAGCCATTAGACCACTCTGGTAACGCGCCACTCAATAAAGTAATCAAGATAGTTCAATAAAACATTATAAACCAACAAGTAAAAAGCGGGAGGTCAATTCAGAATGTTAAATAGCAAAACCGTGATACAAAATAAGATTATTGAGATATAATACCCATCTATGACAAAAACACTAATTGTTCCAAACACAGTAATCAAACTCACAATTCCTAAAAAAGATGCCGAACTAGCCTACAAAAAAGCTCTCAAGAAGCTTGCTAAAAAAATCAAAATTGATGGTTTTAGAAAAGGCAATGTTCCTGCAAAAATTGCAGAAGAAAGTTTGAACCCACAACAAATTATTGAAGATGCCCTCCAAATAATTGTACCAGAAATCTATGTAGCAGAACTCAAAAAATCAGGCAAACAACCTCTAACACGTCCAGAATTTAATCCTATCTCACTCGAAAAAGGAAAAGATTGGCTATTGGAAGCATATATAGCCGAAAGACCAAAGATTGACTTAAAATCATATAAAACAATCATTAAAAAGGCCCAAAAACAGGCAGTTAAAGAGATTGACGCTCAGATTAAAGCAAATAAAGAAGCCGCTAAAAAACACGAAAAAGAATGCAAAGATGATAAACACAAACACAAACACAAACCAGCAAAACCAACTGTAAACGAAGAGAAAAACTTCACTCTACAATTTATCTACAAAGAACTAGTTGAGGGTATCAAGCCTGAAATTCAAGAGCTTCTAATCAAAGAAGAAGTCCACTATGATTTGGATAATCTTAGTCTAAAACTTAAAGACATGAACCTTCCTTTTGAAAAATTTCTTGAGCATCGAAAAATGACTTTTGAACAACTTTCTAGCGAACTAGCTACTGGCGCATTGGGCAGACTTCAAATGAGTTTTATTATCAATGAAATCGCCACAACTGAAAAAATTACTGTTGAAAAAGCTGATCTCGATACCGAGTTTGAAAAAATTTCAGATAAAAAACTAAGAAAACAACAAGAAGCTGACCCAAGATATATTGACATGATGAATCAAACAATTTTAAGACAAAAAGTAGATGACTATCTTTTATCTATTAAATAGTAGTTACTTAGTTGACAAAACTGCCCATTGATCCTATAATAAGGAAATTTTGCGGATACATTGTAGTAGTATTCCATTAAAAAATATAAAAAATGGCAAAAACAAACATAGTAAACACTAGCGCATCAATAACAACCTTACCTAGTCAACGAACAGGACCGGAAATTCTGGGATCTGAAATTAATCAAGTTCCTGATAACAACAATTGGAATCCTTTTGCCCAAGCACTGGCTGCAAATAGTGCTGCAAATAGTGGCGAAGGCGCATTTCGCTCAAATAAAGGTGAATTTGGATCCGATAACATTGATCCGAGCTCCGCATCCACAGAAAAGGAACGAAAAGCATTAGAAATAGCAGCAAGAGCTGAACAACACAAATTTAGAATTACTTCCGAAGAAAGGCGACAACAGACAGTTTTTGATCAAGAAAAACAACAAACTTCGCTTGATATTCAAAAGGCAAGAGAATCTCTTTTGGAAATTGCAAAAAATCGAAAAGACATCGCAACTAATAGCCATGAAGCAGTCAGAGATGCCAAACTTAGTACTTATGCACCCAAATCTCTCGATGGAGCACCTGGAATAACAAACTTTCTCTCTAAAATAGCTCTTGCTATTGGACTGAAGCCTCATAGATCAGATAATTGGCTTGCAATCGCTAAGACCAAGAGGCGCAAAAGAGGCCCTGGAGCGGCAATTGCCAGAGCTGGTCACGGCCATCTAGAAACCGAAGCAGTGCTAACTGAAATAAATAACTTAGATCGTGCTAGCGGTGAATAATATTTAATAAAAATAAATATTTTGCTATACTAATTCGTATGGTAGAAAAATTTTCAAGAGAATTAATTATGGCAACTGCCTCTAGAGTTCGTCATGTTATGAGAAACAAGTTTTCTCAAACTCCATATGACCCTGCAGGAATAATATCTGGACTTGTTTACAGAGAACAACAATATGCAGATTACATGAAAAATAAAGATGATATACCAAAAAATGGAAACGGGAAAATTTGGGAAAATATACTTACCTTGTCAGAAAACTTGCCTATGCCTTTTTGGAATGGCATTCACCCAAGAATTTCCAAGAATCTTGTAGAACACTTAGATGACCCCAAAAATCCATTTTGGGATACACCTATGATGGATAATGTTGTCAAAACAAAGAAAACAAGAATAATAAGTATGGAGCCCAAAATTAGCAAATATAAAACTCAACCTCAACTAGATTTTTTTGAAAAGCATTTACCCAAAGGATCTTTATCAACAATATTTATCACTAGAGGTAGTGAAACACTTTGGGGTAGAGTCCCTCTAGCTAATGCATTTGCTAAACATCCTCACCAAATGAGCCTTCCACCTTTTGCAAAAAAATTAGTAAAAGGTATTAATACGCTTTTACTTACCACAAATGAGTCGGAAACTGTTCCAAGTGAATGGAAAAGACCTTTTCCAGTTCACACTGATCATCAAAGTTCAACTATGGCCTGGATGAATTTACACCAAGTTGGTCATTGCATGGTAATACCAACATGCTGGGAATATATAGATCGAAACTACTATCTTATTACACCTCAAGAATTATTAAGGCTAACAGAGATGAGGCTTAAAGCATTAAATGAGTGGTTTTTGCGTTATTACGGATTTAATAGAGCTGAAGTTAAACCTGATTCAACTACATATTTATATGAAATTAAGATCATTGAAAATGCACTTTACGTACTTAATCAAGCTAACACAAAAACAACTAATACCGATGGAGATAAAGAAAAACTGCTTTGGTTTAGAGGTTTACACATAAAGGAAATTGCCAAGCAAATGAATGTCTCTGAAGAACAAATCTGGAAAGGAGTGTTCGCGATGGACAAATATCTAATAGATAATCATCACTCTAAACCAACTGAGGCCGTTTATAACTCAGCTGTTCAATCTACTGATGTTGGAACGCACCCAGTAGAAGAAATTGTCGTAGATGTTGTTGCAAAAGCTAGACTAGATATTCTTCCAGAAGAATATGGTTATTGGAAAGAATACACACAAATGGTTTTTAACATCTGGAAAAAATGGGAAGATAAAGAATAATATCTGTGAACCAAAAGCGACAGAGCTTGAACTTTTAAAACCACTTAGAAAATCTATTCTTTTACATTGGGAACTACAGAATTTTGATCAAGATATCTTCTATAGAGCAGGGGAGTATCAAGGGTTTGTGGATTATTTTAAATATTAACTATCTATTATTGGTTTTTTTAATAACAATAAAACCAACCCAATCATCTTATCCCTATCATTAGGACTACTACTAGCAATTAATAAAGTAAGTGTTGTTAAAGCTTCTGGCGTTAGAGTCATGCTTAGAATACCTGCTTTGCTCAAAAACCAAATAAATGCGAATGCACCACTTCGCTTATTTCCGTCAACAAATGGATGATTTTTAATAATAAAATACAGCAGGTGTGAAGCTTTTTCTTCCACCGTAGAATAAACATCTTTACCAAAGGCAGATTGAAACACGCTACCTATGATTCCATCAATAGAATTTTTATTACGCTCCATACCAAAAACATCAGTTGCTTGTTTTTTATTAATTAACTCCTTTTTTAAAGCCAAGATTGACTCTGACAATTCACTAACAGTTAAACTCACTCCATTTTTACTCAAACCAATCTTAGGTAAATCATCTTTGTCATATGCCTCTAAAGATACCCATGTACTAGCAAAAATATTAACCAAATCTAAAACATCAGTCGCTTCTATTTTATTACTCGCTGGCAATAAAGTCTTAATATTAGATATTGCTTTAATAAATTGCTCGTAATTCTGTGAGATTCTTTTTTTGTTAAAAGTATAGCCGTCAAGCAAGTGTTGTTTGAGTATTTTTGTTGACCAAATACGAAACTGAGTAGCTTGTTTCGAGTTCACTCTATAACCAATGGAAATAATCATGTCTAGATTATAAAAATTAAGCTTTCTTTTAACTTTCTTAACACCTTCTACTCTAACTTGTTCCATTTTGGAACAAGTTGAATTTTCATTAAGCTCACTCTCACTATAAATATTCTTAATATGTTTTGTAATCGCTTGTGGGTTAACATTAAAAATATTTGCTATTTGTTTTTGAGTGCCCCAAATAGTATTTTTATCAAAATCTCCACGAAACTCAATTGATCCATTTTTAGCCTGGTAAATAACAACATTATTTGAGGTATTTTTCATAACAACCTTAATATAGCATATTAATGCTTACATGTTTCTTGCGTTAGAATATTAAGACTAAAATTAAACTCAAATAATGAAAAGATCTGATATATCAATGTGAACTAAGATCGACAGAGCTTGAACTTTTTGCACCACTCAAACTTGCTATTATTGAACAAGGTGGTTTCTTGCAAATACTTTCTTCAATTCTTGTTGCTTCAGTTGTTATTATTATGGCGGTTTTGAGTCTTACTACAAATACGGCGCTGGTAACCAAATCACGGGCTAGAACCAGTATAATTAAGGTTAAGTGAATTTCTCAAAAAGGTCAAAAAATTGTTCATTTCTGGTAAAACAACTTCAGCACATTCAAGTGGGCAAAGGCCTCTTCTTTCTTCAAATC
>JAHIVL010000091.1 GCA_018816485.1 Patescibacteria group bacterium
AAAGGTTCTTGGGTCGGAACACAAAAATCAACCAGTGTTACAGTACAAACTCATACTTTGAGTGAATTTATTACTCAGCCCATAGACTTTCTGAAGATGGATATTGAAGGTGTTGAGCAAAAAGTTTTAACTACCGCTGTTGAAAGCTTACCACTTATTGAACAAATGGCTATTGAGTTCCATACACATAAGTCGCAGTCGTTAAAAAAGCTAGTGGAATTTCTTGAGGAAACCCATGAAGTGGAGCTTTATAAGGGGACTAAAATTGTTGATGTTAAGAAAGCTAAGGGGTTGGTGATAGTTGTGGCAACTGTTAAAAGTAGTCAAAAACTACTCAAACATTAGACTTGTAGCGCAGAGCCAAACAAGACTTGGGTAGTTTTGGTTAATTTTAACAGTGGTCTAAACTAAATTTTGGAAGAATGTTTTCAATATGATTTTTCCCAACAATTGAACCACTTTTAGACAAAGAAAGATGTGAGACTGGAGAAATACGTTACCAAAAAACTTGAGCAACTTCCCAATTTGAATGAATTAATACTTTCAGAGAACCACTTGCCTGCCTATAATATAAATAACATAATATAAATAACATTTGCATATTAAATATGTATGTGATAGTATATAATACCAATTTAGTGGTTAATATAGGTTAATATATGAAGAGATTAGGTACAGAAGCGTGGTATGAAATTTCAGCTAGGGAGCTCGCGATAGAAATTGGTGAAGAAGATAATATTTCTAGTGCAAGCGCTTTGCAAAAAGCTCGTGGTATTAAATATGGAGATAGTTCTTACCAAAACTCCGAATTAGAAGAAAGACTTCTTGGTTTAAAAGTTAGTTCATTAGAATCTTTTTGGCAAGAGTTTTTTTTACAAAATACTTTATTAGTAGATAATAAAATTATTATTTCTATTGGAGGTAACTCTGGTTTGGAAATGAAGGCTATGCCACTCTCTACAGCCAAATTAACTATTAATACAGATATTTCTTTTCCAGCGTTAAAAAGGGGTAAAGATCAAAATAATGGCAATTTACTTCAAGTTGATGGAAATCATATCTCTTTTGCAAAAAATTCAGCAGATATAGTTTTTTCTTTACGAACTCTTATTGTTTTTAGAGAACAAGAACAGAAAGATGTTTTAAAAGAATTGTTCAGGATTATTTCTCCAGGAGGAAAACTTGTTTTTTCTGTCCCCGGTGGATTTTTAAACAAGTCCGGAAAAATTATCCATGGACAATTAGTTAACGGTTCAGTAGATAAAAAAAAACCAATAAAAGATCAAGATCAACTAAACCAATTAGCTTCAAAAACAGGTTTTACATTCAAAAAAAATGATAATCGAGGAATAGAACTTTTCTCTATTTTTCAAAAGTAAGAAAGAAATATTATGAGAAAAGAAATTCAAAAGCACGATCTTATAGTAGTCGGAACAGGACCTGGTGGAATGAGTGCTGCAAAAGCATTTTCAGAAAATAACCCAACTGGTAAAATTTTGATGGTAGAAAGTGGTAACGCATCAAAGCATAGAAAATGTCCTGTTTTGTTCAAAGAAAAACAATGTTTTGGTTGTGGGGGTAATTGTCAAATTATTGAAGGAGTTGGAGGAGCTTGTAGTTCTGTGAGTTGTGGTATGCTATCTGAGTTTCCAGCCGGAACAGGACAGTTGGAGTACTGGAGTAAAAAAGAATTAATTGCTTTAGAAACACTAGGAATGAACTGGGTTCATGATATTAATGGAGAACCATTAGATAGAGTTATTCCCAATATAAGTTCTGACCTATTATCTTCAGCCACAGCTCAAGGTATGGAGACAAAACAATATACTAGTTCAGAAGTAGAAGGAGCTCAGTTTGAAAAACTAATGAATGCTTTATTTGCAGATGTTGTTTCAAGTCCTAATGTAGAAACAAAATTTGGTCAGAGAGTCACTGATGTTAGAGAGATACACGGTCGCTTATCTGTAATCACAGCTAAGGGCGATATTTTTGGTGCTGATCAAGTTATTTTTGCAACAGGAAGAGCTGGAAATAGTAAATCAACACAAATTTTAAATAATCTGGGTACACAAGTAAATGGAGCTTCTGGTTACATTGGTTTAAGATTTGAGCATTTGGCTCATGAAAGACTAATTCAATTAAGAAAAAATGTTTTGGATCCAAAGTTTAAAAGAGATGGAGCCAGAATGTTTTGTTTTTGTCCAGAAGGTAAGGTTGTAGGAATGGATGTTCCAAACTCGGTTGTATCTCATTTAAGTATAAATGCTATTTCAACAGCTGATTCTTTGGAAGGTTGTGTCTGGCCAAACTCACCTTTTGGTAACTTTTCTGTACAAGAAGCTATTAATTTTTCAAGTTTGACCGATCTAAAAGAGTGGGAAAAAGAATTTTTTCGAAAATATATAAAATTATCTGACGCAAGACTAATTGGGCAATCTTTTCAATCTTTAATCGATAAAACAAATCCTGGTGGAAATAATCTTACAAACAAAGGTTCTAGTATTCCTAAACGTTGGCAAGTAGCTGATATCAGACAACTTATTCCCCATGCTACAATAGATAAAATAATTAATTTTATTCACGATTTTAATCAAATAATTGGTGGAGGATTAGTAGAAAGAGGTAATCCAACAATATTTGCACCAGAATTACATATTTGGCCAAAGTTTCAATTAAATAAAAAGATGGAAACAACTGTTTCTGGTCTTTATGTAGTCGGAGATATGTCTGGAGTTGCTAGAGGTATTTTACAAGCCATGAACATGGGAAGAGTTGCGGGAATGTCAGCAGCTGGAGTAAGTTTAGAATCTTTAGTTCCTGGAGTTCTACATTAGTTTTTATTTGATGTTTTACTCTAGAATATGAAAAATAGGTATAGTTCTTGCAAATCACCAACCAAACAACCCAAACTTCTTAGTAAATGCAATCACTTCTTTTCTAATTTTTAGCAAGTTTTCATTTCCCAACGCTTCACTTCTAAATTTCTTAATAAAAACCCTGCGCTCTTTCTTATCCTCCGGCAACTGATACTCCTTAACTTCCTCAATTGCTCTAAACATCCAGTCGGCAATTTTATCCATATCTGCTTCTTTCATACCCCGCGTAGTTACGAGTGGTGTACCAATCCTCAAACCAGATGGATAAAATGGAGACCCCTGCTCTGTTGGAACTGTGTTCCTATTAGCATACATACCCGCCACATCCATCGCAAAAGCAGCTTGAGTTCCAAAACTGATGCCGTAGCTCGTTAGATCTATTAAAATTAGATGTGTTTCTGTTCCTCCTCCAACTAATGTAAACCCTCTTTTCTTGAGAGCATTTGCCAAAGCAGTAGCATTTTTCTTAATTTGACGCGCATAATTTTTAAACTCAGGCTTTAATGCCTCGCCAGCTGCAATTGCAATTCCGGCCGTGGTGGCATTGTGTGGTCCACCTTGAAGCCCAGGAATAATTGCCGAGTCAATTTTTGAACCTAATTTTGGATCTCGCTCAAAACCTTTATCAGTTACTAAAATCATTGCACCTCTTGGACCTCTAAAAGTCTTGTGTGTGGTCGACATTATTACATCCGCATAAGGAACTGGAGACATATGTTCTCCAGTCACCACCAAACCAGTTACGTGAGAAATATCTGCCATTAACCAAGCACCCACTTCGTCAGCAATTTCTCTAAATTTCTTGAAGTCCAACTCAAATGGATATGCAGTATTTCCCGCCACAATAATCTTTGGCCTATGTTTAAGTGCCAGCTCCCTAACTTCATCAAAATTAATTCTGGCATTTTTATTCAAACCATATTGAACTGATTTATAAAAAGTTCCGGAAGCAGTCACTTTTGGATGACCATGAGTTAAGTGTCCTCCCATTGAAAGCTTCAGACCCATGATGGTATCTCCAGGTTTGATCAAAGCAAAATAAATTGCTAAATTAGCAGGAGAGCCAGAGTATGGCTGAACATTTGCAAACGGCACTCCAAATAGTTTCTTGACACGTTCGATTGCTAACAACTCTATTTCATCAATAAATTGATTGCCTTCATAGTAACGTTTATTTGAATAGCCCTCTGAATATTTATTTGACAAACAACTTGACAAAACTTGCGAAACTTCTGGAGAAACTATATTCTCTGATGGAATCAAGCCAATCATCTCTGTCTGACGAACTAACTCTTTTTCTATTATTTTAAAAACTTTATCTTTCATTTTGATCCTTACTCATACATATTATCATAATAAGTCACAAACATTCGAAACTAACATGTAGTAAAATACAGGAATATGTCTCACAAACAAAATTTTCCACTAATCAAACCACAAATTGAAAAAGTTCTAAAACAAATTATCTTGAAAGACCTCAGTAAAGGTAGAAAAGATTTTGACAAACCACACACAGAAGCTGTGGTGCACTGGATGAAGTATCTTTTAAAAAATATCCAGTCATTGCAACCAAAAAATTCTGGGAAAAATTCTAGAAAAAGTTCAACTCTAGACCCACAGGTTTTAATAACTGCAGCCTACGCTCATGATTGGGGCTATGTTGGATTATTCTCTGAATCAAAGGCCAACTCTCTAGACAAAATTCTTAAAAACAAAAAACTGCACATGATTAGGGGTGCTAATATGATTGAGCGACTACTTCACCAAAGACTAAGTAGACATTTTACTCAAAATCAAATTTTAAAAGTTGCTCATTTAGTTTTATTTCATGACAAAATCAAAAATCTTATAAATGAAGACGAAATACTACTCATGGAAGCAGATACGTTGGGAATGCTGGATACCAATTTTATCAAACCCACTTTTTCCAAAAAAGACCATAACAACTTTATGAAAAAAGGCATAAGGGGTTTACGACTACCACACTTTAAACATCCAGAAGCTAAAAAAATTGCTTTGAAACTGATAGAAAAAGGAAAATCATTTTATATTACTCCCACTCCATTGTTGCTGGGGGTTTTGTAGTAATGTCATAAACAACTCTTGATACTTCAGGAACCTCATTAACAATTCTTGAAGAAATTTTCTGCAAAACTTGATATGGAATATTAGCCCACTGAGAGGTCATTACATCTTTTGACTCAAAAGCACGAACAGCAACCACTTCGCAAAATGCCCTCGCATCGCCCTTCACTGCCGTACTAAATGCGCCAGTCATTACAGCAAAACACTGAAAAACCTTCCCATATAGTTTGGCAATTTTAATTTCTTCGACCACGATACTGTCGGCGATTTTGACTTGATTCAATCTTTTAGGAGTTACCTCTCCTCTAATTCTAACTGCAAACCCAGGACCAGGAAAAGGTTGCTGCATAACTATCTCTTCTGGCAAACCCAATAATTGACCAATCTTTCTTACCTCATCTTTATAGTAATTTCTCACAGGCTCTATTAATTTCATCTTCATATTTTTGGGCAAACCACCAACGTTGTGGTGTGATTTAATTTTGGAAGCTTTCTTCGATCCCTTTGATTCAATTACATCAGAGTAAATTGTTCCTTGTCCTAAAAACTCTATATTCTCAAACTCACCCAAACTCTTGAGAGAGTTTGCTTTTTCCTGAAAAATATCAACATATAATTTTCCAATCACTTTTCGTTTCTTTTCTGAATCAGTTACACCTTTGAGCGCAGACGCAAATCTCTTGCGAGCATTCACCACTATCAAATCTGCTTCTATTAAATCCGTAAAAATATGAGTAACTAACTCCTTTGTCTTGGGACGCATGAGACCACTTTCTACATAAACAGGTAATAAGTTTTTCCCAATCGCTTTGCCAATTAAAAATGCCGCAACTGTTGAGTCAATTCCACCAGAAACTGCGCAAATAACTTTTTTATTTCCCACCTCGGATTTTATTTTTTGGATTATTTCGTCTGGTTTAAGTTTGAAATTAGAGATTTTTTCTTTGCAAAATTGACTTGAAAAATATTTCAATATTTTTTGTCCGCACTGTGTATGATCTACTTCTGGATGAAACTGTAATCCTAAAAATTTTCTTTTCTCGCTAATCACAGCGGCATTTTGGACTTGTTCTGTTGAACCAAAAACTTTGAATCCCTTTGGCAACTTTGTAACAGAGTCTCCATGAGACATAAAAACTGTGTAATTGGTTTTTGGAAAATCAAAAAAATTACTTGAATATGACATTGTTTTTGGACCATATTCTTTATGAGTACTTTCAACTTCACCTCCCAATTTTTTTGCCATCAATTGCCAACCATAACAAATACCTAAAATTGGCAACCCAATTTCAAATATTTTTTTATCAATATCTGGAGCACCACTATCGTGAACGCTTAATGGACCACCAGACAAAATGATCCCACTAGGATTATACTTTTTTACTTCATCAAAAATATTTTCAGAATCAACGTACTCATTTTTTACACCCAACTGGCGCATCCTTCTTCCAATTAAGTGAGTTGTTTGTGACCCGTAATCAACAATTAAAATCATATTTTGATTTAATTTTATTTAGAGTAATGCTCAATTAAGTTTTTATTAAAACCAAGTTCCAAGTATCGCTTTTTTATCTCATTCGAATCCATTCCCGACTTTTTCCATTTTCCCCCAAGTACTTTTATACTTTCTACTGCGTCATACGGAAAAATGATCCAATCACTAGTTTCTACACCATAGTAATCTGGTTTTATTTCAGAAAATGGCTTATAAAAAAGTGTTGCCGTAGTAATTTCCCCTACCCCTTTTTCTTTTAAATAATTTCTAATAAATTTTAAAGATTTACCTGAGTCAGCTACATCATCAAATAATAAAACATTTTCTCCACTCACAGAAATTGGTAAATCTTGATAAACAACTGGTTTTTCTAATGCTTTGTTGACGCCTATATAAAACTTAACTCCAACACTTGCAACTTCTGAAATTTGTAGAAAATCAACCAAGGACCTCGTCATGGGCCAGCCACCTTTAGCCAACGTAATAATTCGATCAAATTTATGACCATCATCTATCATTTTTTTGGAAATTTCGAAAGCTAAATTTTGCATCTCATCCCAAGTCGGAGCAATATAACTAAAGTCTTCACCTTTAAATTTTATTGTCCGATATGGCATAATTTGCTTTCAAATAAAAAAACACCTATGTTAAGCTTTACGCTCTGCTTGGTTTCCATTTTGCTAAAAGTAAAACTCTAAAGTCCCTATTTCTATGCAAAACTGATGTAGCTTGGGAGCGAAAGCCTAATTAAAAGTGTCTTTCGCAACTATTGTTTCTTGAGAGTTCATTATACATCAAGGCACATCATATATCAAGTAAACTTTTCAATAATTATTTCAATAAACTCGCACATCTAAACCCATATTCATTGCGCTAGCAATTTTTATCACTATATTATTGTTTCTCATCATATAATTGCCTAACTTTTGCCCACAGCCCACCAGTAAATGGCATCCATTGTGGAATAGAAAAATCTCGATCATACGTCTGATTTTCCAAATAGTCAGAAAAGTATGTTTTAAAAGTGTAGCTGTCGCCTAAAGAAGTATCTGGATACATAACTTGACCAGTCTGACTAGGCAACCAACCCAACTCATCAATTATTTTTGCCAAATCTGTAAAACTACTTGCTTTACCAATAAGCTGCTCACGACTTTCTTCTTCTTTACCAATAATTTCCTTAAATTTAACATCTATCCCTCCTACAGATGTTAGCCACAATAATGTTGACGGATGTTGAAATACATAATCGGGAGTGAATCTTCTTAGATCTGTTAACCTATAAATCATAAGTTCTGCCGTAACCACTCCTTCTGGTGATGGTAGCCAATCAAGATCATTCAAAACATTTCCTAGTTGGGTAAAATCCTCTACTTTTGCAATAGTATCTATTCTATACACTTCTTCTCTCTCTAGTTTTTGCCTTACCACTTTACGGATTCCGTAAGATGAAGGTATTTTGCGATAATTTGTATCTTCTAATAAAGCTACTCCTGATCTGTATTGATCAATGTCATATATTAAATTCAGATGATGTGTACCACCGTTACTACCTGGAATCCAAACAACCCTTTTTAACAATTCATAGAAAGTATCAAAACCTTCATCATTCATAGTACTAGACAATTGATCTTTCCAATATGCTTCTTCTTTGACTCTAAGTTCCTTGATTTTTTCTTGAAGCTGTGTCAATTTTAAAGGTATTTTTTCTAATATTTGATCCATGTCCCTGCTTGGAAAATCTCTTACTAACCTGATTATTTTTATTATGGAAGCGAGGTTGGTATCACTGCTTTCTAAAATACCTTTATTCTCAATAAGAATACGTATTAAACCATCAAAGTTACTGGCGTCACTAATATTTAGCGATGAATATTCTTCACCAGTTTTCCTACTAGATTTATCTGGATTAAAATCATTCTCTACCGAACTTTGCCTTACATTCTGGTCGCTGATAGCGCGATCAATCATTTTCCTCTTGATTGGGTCAGATAAAATATCACGCGCATTACCTACTCTTATGAATGCTTCTGTAGCAATGTTCTTATACTGCTCAGAGTATGTGTCTGGGTGAAAAATTAGTCGCAATCTGTCACAAACTGTCGAAATTTGTGACGAGTCGCTATCCATGGCCACATTGAGTACATCATATGGATTTTCTACTCTAGGATATTTATGAGAGAGAAAATAAGTTATCCTTGGATCCGAGTTCCTACGCAAATCAGAAATTGCCTTCATGAGCTTGTCCACTTTTTTCTTTTCTGCTTCATCTTGCTTTTCTTTCATTTGGTCATACTCGGCTTGCAAAACAATTAAAAAACTCTCTAACTTCTTAACATTTGGTTGTTCTTGGTCTAAAATTTGCTTTACATCTTTTGTCCAATGCTGATTTCTTTTTGGCAACTTATCGTCGAGTTTTTGCGCCAATTTTTTCAATAATTTTTTCTTCTCTTCAAGATCCAACTCTTTATGCTCAACCCTTTCTTTCTCTTTCTCATCTATTGAAATTAAAGTCACAGTAATGTTGTCCGGACCTCCTACTTGGTTTGCTGCAGCAATTAGAGCTCTAACAGCTTCTTCATCTGAGCTAGCTTTAGCAATAATCTGCAGTATTGTGTGCTCAGATAGTACTTTACTCAACCCATCGCTACACATTAAAACCTTATCTTTAGGCTCCAGTTTTCTAGAAAAAATATCTGGATAAATATTGTCATCAACTCCAAAGGCTTTATTCAAAAATTCTTTAGTACGACCATTCTGGGTCTCAATTGTAGTGTGGTCGTCGGTTATTTGCCCCAACTTACCATCTCTAACTATGTACGCACGAGAATCACCAAGATTACATACGGTCAACTCAGTACCTTTAATAAAAGCTACTACAGCTGTGGTAGCCATCAAATTTTTTGGATTGTCAAGCCATCGATTTATTGCATTATAATCGCCACCAACTTTATCAATCTCCTTGCATGCCCTTTGGTAACACAAGTTAGAAAGAATTTCATTGGCTTTTGTAAAAACCTCACGAAGCCCTAATTTAACGTCAGTATTTGGATTCTTTTGAAGTTTTACAAGTAATAAGTCAATGATGGTATTAACTACACTCTCTGATGCGACCTCTCCTTTAGAAGAACCACCCACTCCATCAGCTACTACAAATATGCCAACTTCTTTATTTGCCGATACTTCACTACGAACACAGTCTTCATTGTGAGTGCGTCGTTGTCCTTTATCGGTTCCAGAAGCATAAGTAAAGCTAAACTTGCTTTCACGAGCTTGGAGATTTTCAACACCGTTAAGACCTGAATCTAGATTAGAAGACATATTCTTACTATACACTCTCAATAAATATAAATAAAGCCATAATCTTTTTATTATAAGACATCATACTTGATTTATCAATCAGTCTTGTACTAAAAAAATTACTCATTTCGATAAATAATTCAAGCTACTTACCAAATCATCCGATAAGCTAGCTTCATACTTAATCTTTTCTTTGAACCTTGGATGTACCAACTCAATTTCTCTAGCATGTAAAAATTGCCTTTGGCACCACAAACTGTCAAGCTTGACTCGTTTCTTCCCAACATAATGTTGATCACCCACTATCGGATGCTTTAAATAGGCCATATGCACTCTAATTTGGTGAGTCCTACCCGTTTTTGGCCAACAATTAACTAAAGAAAATCCCTCGTATAAAGAAAACCTTTTTTGTTTTATATTTACAGGTTTTCCTGTGCCATATTCCCGATTATCCAACTTTTGCCTATCTAGAATCAGCTTTTCTAAATCAAAAGCTGGATAAAATTTCTCAACCTCATACTCTGTTAGAGCAGGTCTGCCGTCGGGAACCACAGCAAACAATTTTCTATTGGACTGTCTTCTACCCAAAGGAAGGTTAACCTCCCCTTTTGATACTGCAAATTTCCCATGGGTCAAACAAGTATATTTTTTTTGAATTTCCCTCAATCTAAACTTTTTGAGCAAACTTATGAGCGAGCCTGGGTGTTTTGCAATCAACATCACGCCACTAGTGTCTTTGTCTAAACGATGAGCTAAACCTGTTCTTGAATCAAAAATTTCTTCTGGAGTCCCATATTCATTGGTAAAATCATCAGGCAATAAATCTCTCCAATCGTCTGGAAAATTTCGGTTCTTAATAGCTTCGATATTATTTTCTAGCCAATCTTGAAGAGTCTCAACTTTTACTGACTCAGCTCTATTAACAACCAAGCCGGCAGGTTTATTAATCACCAACAAGTCTTGATCTTCGTGAATAATTTTTATGTTCATCTTATATTTCAAATTTTCTTCTTTTGAATATTTTAATAAAATGTATGAAAAAATAAATATGACGAAGCGCAGATTTACAATATTCTAAAATCTAGCGAGTTTAGTTTATTTTTTTATATATTTTATTATTACTATTATAAAGCAAAAACATCGCTAACCCAACAAAAATAAACCAATCAGCTAAATTATTGTAAACATCAAAAAATGGGATCCTTAGCCAATCTTTCACTGCCCCAAAAAATATCCTATCCAAAATATTTGAAATAACACCACCGAAAAAAATTCCTGAGCTTGTAGAATGCAATAACCACTCCTTTTTAAAAAGAAGAAAAACTCCTCCTACAAAAAAAAGCATCAGAACAGTCATTAAATTGCTGGGAATAAAGTTTAAGTAATTAAAAGAAATACCCTGATTCAAAATGATATCAAAGCCAAAAAATGGAACTAAAAATTTGGAAAGTTGATCTATCACTACAACCAACAAAACAACTTCTAAAATTTGAAAATACTTATTCACTTAGATTTTCCAGCTTTGTACGTACCGCCTTAGGCTTCCTGTGAATTGGTAACGGCAACTGTCTACCTGATCGATGATATAACAAAAGCACACCCGCAATTAACACAAAAATATTAATTAGTAAATCGACATTAACACTATGAAATTCAAATGTTGCAGGACGTAAGAAGGTAATCAAGAAGTTAAATACAGCAACCAAAATCAAAAATACAGATACTAAAAAACCAGTTTGTGCAGTTTTTTTACCATATCGATACCAAGAAAATGTTCGATATTTATACTCTACGGTTGAGAGATAAAAATACATTACAAAATAAAAAAGTGCTGTATACAATTGGACTGGATGATGAGGATCGATTAATTGTGGGAAAACTACTCCCCAAGGCATATTTGTAGAGTATCCATACCCTACTCCTTCAAAAAATAAACCAATAAAATATATGACTAATCCAGGAGAAATACTAGTCACCCAAAAATCTAAAACCTCAAATGAATCCCATTTTTTTCTGACTGCAAAATGATAAAGATAATAACTTGCAACTAAAACTCCAACAATCAAATTAGATCCTGGATTATCTAAAATATCAAACCACTTTAAAACATCGAATCCAAAATTATTGATATTCAAAACTATATATGTTGCCCTTGCTGATACTAGACCAAACAAAGCAGACAAAAGAAAACCATCAAATAAATCAATGATGTCATAGTGTTCTTCTCTGCCCTTCCTCCAAAAAACAAAACTGCTTGCAAAAAAACTTAGAAAAAGCAATAAACTAGCTGTTTTAAATGACACTGAACCGATGGAAAACAAGACTGGAAACATAATTGAACCTCATCCCAAATTGTACAATGCTTTGACAAATTAGTATACTTAACGACATGTTATCTATACCTCACTCACTCACAGGTGCTTTTATAGCCAGTAAACTACCCCATCCTGCACTTTATATCCCACTAACTTTAGGAATTCATTACCTGCAAGATTGGATCCCTCATTGGGATTTTGGAACTGGACTTTCTAGCGGAAAAAGGAGCAAAAGCACGGCATTTGTCGGAGAAATATTCGAATTGGGAATTACAGTTGCGTTAATTTATTATTTTTTCGATAGCGCTGGCGTAGATTTGCAGCCACATATCTGGCTTGGAGCACTCACAGGAATTGCCCCTGATTTAATCGAATTTCCTCGAAATTTTCTTAATTGGGAGCCATGGTTTATCAAGCCGTTTAATAAACTACATGGTTTATTTCACCACTCGACTACTAATATAGCTGTGGGACTGTTGCCTCAAGTATTTGTTGTTGGGCTGATTTGGTTTTTGAAGTAGAAATCTGGAATTTGACGATAATTTAAAATACTTCGTCGCTATTCAATTCTTTTAATCTAGAATTTACTTGAGCACGGAATAAATCCATATTTTCTTTATCAAGTAACTCTGGAATAGTTTTTCTTAAAATGTTATTCTCAGGATGTAATAAGATTCTATCTTCCATATCTTTACCAGACATTTTTCTATAAAAATCACATATTTCACCCGGTCTATCTAATTGATTGATAGTTTCTATAAACTCAAGTCTTCTGTTCTCATATATTTGTCGCTTTTTAAGAGCGGCTGCTTCCAAAATTTCTTCTTCCTGTTTCTTAGTCATAACATCTTTTGTACGCATTTCTTTTACCCTTAACTCGAGTGTTTTTCCAAGATCATTTGTAACTTCTGCCCTTTGAATAGCTAATAACATGGCTTTTACAAGATTTTGCATTTTTGCAGCTTTTTCTTCAAAATTTTGAATATTCATATTATTAGATTTTTTAGAAATACAAACTTTCTTCTACAGAAGATATTCTCTCTTCATGATTTTCAATCTTTTTTGAGTTCTGAGAGCTTCTATGAGTTCCTGCGGTTAAATCTTCCCTGATTCCTTTTAATTCGTTCATCACCTTATCCAAACTAAATAAGAACCTGTGTTCAAGATCTTTTAAATCTTCTTTGGTGACAAACCCTTTCAGATCTTCCTTGGTTGCAAAAACACTCTGAAGTTTTTTAATATCTAGACTCGTTAACATATTAACCTTTTTATACATCAATATTACTGAGTGGTAAATATATAAATAAAAGCTTACAAAAAGTGTAGAAAAACTAGAAAACCTATGTTGTTGACTCAAGCTTATTAGGCACACATAAAAATATATTTTGCAGGGCCAGAGGGAATCGAACTAATCTAAAATCTTGAGCAAAAATCTACTTGTACCCCAGAGCACCTTCTCTGGCTTTGCCATGGCCCAGGCCAGCTTCTCTTCCTTCGGAATTTATTTTATGTACACCCTTGCGGTGCACCTTCTTCACCTCATGTGTGCCGAGAGAGGGAATCGAACCCTCACGAAGTTGCCTTCATGGGTTTTTGAGACCCACGCGTCTACCAATTCCGCCATCTCGGCACTTAAAAATATATTTTCAGAACTTTGAAAGAAAAAAGCAAAAATTTATTTTTTTGCGGTTTTCCCAGGCTATTGCCTATAAAAATATACATTTAGCTGAACAGTCATTGTATCAAGAAACTTGCTTTTTTCATAGAGATATTGCATGATCATATATATGGAAATTTTTAGAAACATCCTTGAATCCATGTTTAGATTGGATAGCATCTGGTCTGTGGTTATTAGAGCTTTAATTTGGTTTGCGGTAGCAATCGTTGTAATTGTTAGTGTTGATAATCCTAACTCTGATAAATCACTAAAAGACCTCAAGTCAAACTTAGGCTTCCTAGCTATGTTCGTCGTTTTATCTGGAGGACTTGTTTATCTACTATTTGGCTATCAGGTAGTCTAACTTTTTCAACAAAAGCACTGCTGATAAAAAAATGAAATAATATTTAAAAAGCGAACATTCAGACGAACTGTCTGCGAGAGCTTTTTAAATATTATTTCATTTTTTACTTCTGTCGATGTGTCTCCATACCATAGAACTTAACTCTATCACCTCTAAAATACAAATCGATATCTCCCATACCGCCATTACGATGCTTAGAAATTCTTAAATTAACAGCTTCTCTAATATCTTCGTCTTTTCTATATAAAAACATAACGACATCGGCATCTTGCTCAATAGAGCCAGACTCTCTTAAATCTGAAAGTTGAGGAGTTTTTTCTGTTCTGTTCTCTATGGCACGCGACAACTGCGAAACAGCTAAAACAGGGATTTTTAATTCTCTAGCAATATTTTTAAGACCTTGAGAAATTTCAGCAACTTCAGAAACACGATTATCTCTAGTTCTTCCGTGTGCTAGCTGCAGATAATCAACAATAAGCATATCAATATCAAACTCAGTTTTTAATCTTCTAGCTCTAGTTCTCATCTCAAAAATTGTTAAAGCAGGAGTATCGTCAATATAAAGACTTGCATCAGCTAGAACTCCCATAGCATCAGACAACTTCAAAAAATCTTGTTGATCCAACCTGCCAGTCTTTAATTTCCAAGCATCAATATCTGCTTGTCCAACTAACAAACGATCAACCAACTCTTCCCTACTCATTTCAAGTGAAAAGAAACCCACTTTCTTGTTAGAAACCACGCACATATGTTGAGCCATATTCAATGCAAACGCCGTTTTACCAGTTCCGGGTCTTGCGGCTAAAATTATTAAATTTGATTTTTGAAAACCAGCTAAAACTCGATCTAAATCAGCAAACCCAGTTGGAACTCCTCTAAGTTCTCCGCCATGTTTTTGAAGTTCATCTAATCTCTCAAAAGACTCCACAAGAGTATCTTTAATAGGTAAAAATACATTTTTATTTTGAGTTTGAGAAAGAGCAAAAACCCTCTGCTCTGCCAAATCCATAATATCAGTAATGTCCTTGCCATCATCAAAAGCCAACTGACTAAGTTCGCTTGATAAACCAATCATTCTTCTTTTAACATATGCTTCGGATACTAATTTTGCATAATGTTTAACATTTGCTGCTGTTGAAACCGCGTTTGATAACTCAGCGATTGCCGCAGTGCCTCCTACCGCTTTGAGCTTTTTCATTTTCTTCACTTCATTGTTGAGAGTAACAACATCAATTGGTTGTCTTTTTTCATATAATGCTTCCATTGCAGCATATACATATTGATTAGCAGTATCGTAAAAACTATCTGGGGTTAAAACATCTGCCACAGCCACAATAGCATCAGAATCAATGAGAATAGCACCTAACACAGATTTTTCTGCATCTAAATTCTGAGGTGGTAATCTGCCTATTGGATTATCTGCCATAAATTTTCCTGTATTAAAATATCGAGCTAATGCAAATTATACTTTATTTAAGCAATTACGCTCAAAACAACAAGCTCAGTTTCTTCTGGAATTCTGAGTTTACTATCTATATCTAATTTTGGCACTGGTTCAGGTGAAACTCCATATACTTTTAGAAAATCTTCAAGTGTTTTTAGATCACCAAAAACATCCAAGTTATGTTGGGCAGTTTTATAATGCATTGGAATTACGATGCCAGGTTCTATAGATCTAATTGTTTTAACGGCTAATTCAGGATCAATCGTGTAAACTCCTCCTATCGGACACAACAATACATCAACTGAACCTATGTCTTCGATTTGCTCAGGACTAAGTTCGTGACCCAAATCACCTAAATGACAAATTCGAATGCCATCTACCAAAGCTGTAAAAACAATATTTTCGCCTCTTTCAACTCCGCCACTGGCATCATGGAAAGTTCTCACACCAAAAATTGAAATTCCACCTACTTCATACTCTCCAGATTTATTTATAATAAATGGATTATTTCTTCTTGCCGTACCTGCTACTTTTTTGATAGCGTTATGATCTTTATGATCGTGTGAAACAGTTATTATGTCTCCGCTTAGTCTTGGCAAAGGCATACCAATATAATCTTCATAAGGATCTGTAATAAGAGTGCCTTTTTTACCTTTAATTCTAAAAGTCGAGTGACCATGATATGTGAGAATCATATAAAATCTTTCCTTTATTCTGCCTTATGATATCATTGCTTTCGATTACAATAAAGCAGTTGTATAATAACTAGTATGAAAAAAGAAGTACTTATTGCTATTTTTGTAGGACTCACCATGGGTCTGATTATTACTTTTGGCGTATATAGGGTTAAAAAATCAATTACTGAAACTCCAACAGCAAACCTAGAAGAAAGTCCTCCTGAGGCCGAAGTTACTACTGCTACAACAATATTAGCGTTGCACAATCCAGAAAATGGAACCATTCAAACTGAAAAAGAGCTTACTGTCACCGGGACAACTATTCCAAACGCATTTGTAGTTTTATTTGTAAATGATACTGATTTTATTTCTAATTCAGATGAATCAGGACATTTTTCATTTAAAATTGAGTTAACAAATGGAACTAATGTCCTTAGAGTTCATGTTCTAAATGATGCCGGAGGCGTAACTGTCGAAGAAAGACTAGTTGTTGTATCTGATGCATTTGAACAAAAAGAAACAACGGCTAGTAAGGAGCAATTATGAACATAAAAAAACTTCTTGTTTTAATAATTTTAGGTTTATCTGTAGTGTTTGCTCCGGTGTTTCTTGTGTTTGCTGTAGAAGAAACCAATGAAGCAACAAATAGCTCGGAATCTCTCAAAGATATTATGAAAAATGCAGATTTAGAAAAAGTTAATGGCGCAATAAATAATCTATTGAACAAAAAAATGGCCATGATCGGAGAGGTTACTCGTATTACAGACGAATCAATCACTATCACAAACACATCAGGAATAAAAATCTTAGCTCTGAACAACAATTCTAAAATTATCAAGAGCTCAAAAGAAATTGCTGTTGAAAAAATTGAAGTTGAAAACTGGGTTATGGTTCTTGGCAAAATTGAAGATGATGAATTTACACCACATTTTATTTATGTCTCTACAAAGACCCTCAGACCAAAAACCCAAGAAGTTATGATTGGAACAATCGCATCCATCTCAGCTTTTGAAGTAAAAATTAGCACCAGGTCTGGAGATGAAGAAAAAATACTTAAATTATCAAAAGACACCAACTATCAAGATTCAGACGGTGAAGAAGCAAGTGCGAGTAATTTTTCAAAGGACATAAACGTTTTAGTTACGGGTGTCAATGATGATATCAGCACTACTGCTTTAACTTTAAGATCGCTTGCCCCACTATCAGATGAATAACACCTTTCAAAATAGAATCAACAAACTTCGAGAAAGAATTGAGAACAACCAGTCTCTACTCTTATCATCGTCAAGTGACATTACCTATTATACCGACTTTAACTTTTTATTACCTGAAGAACGAGAAGCCTTTGCTTTTATAACAAAAAATTCTGCTAGTTTGATTCACACAAGTTTTTCTCCAATCGGAGATTATCCCTTTATAGATTACTTAAAAGGAAGTTACCCAAATCAACTTGCCAATCATATTGAAAAAATCATTGATAAAGAAAAAATTGAGGAAATTTTAATTGATGCTGAAACTCTTTTTGTTGCTGAACTAAATGCAATTAAAGAAAAATTTACAGATCTAAAAGTTAATAACTGTGATACTGCGATAATCCAAAATTTTAGAAATATAAAAGAACCAGTAGAAATTGAGCAAATTAAAAAAGCTTGTATTGCTACCGCACTAGTTATTGAAGAGATTAAGAATGAACTATTTGAGGGAATTACTGAGTATGAAACAAAAATCAAAATAGATAAATTGATTGAAAAACACGGCGCAGACGGTCTAGCTTTTCCCACAATTATTGCATTTGGATCAAATTCGGCTCTACCCCACCACCAACCGAATGACAAAAAACTAGAAAATAATATGGCTGTCTTGATCGATATGGGAACAAAAGTTAGTGGCTATTGTTCGGACATGACTCGAACTTTTTGGTTTGGAAATAATCCTTCAAAAAAGTTTCTGGAGATTGAGAAAATTGTGCGAGCTGCATATCAAGCCACGTTTGAGAAATTAAAAAAACCGACCATCAAAGCCAAGGACTTGGATAACGCAGCGCGCGCACTCATCTCAAACAAAGGTTATGCAGAAAAATTTGTTCACACCACCGGGCATGGACTTGGGCTCTCAATTCATGAGCAACCATCTATTAGTTGGAGTAATGTTGCCGAAATTTATCCAAATATGACGATTACCATTGAACCAGGAATTTATCTCGAAAATGAGTTTGGCTATCGCTATGAGAATACGGTTTTGGTTACCGAAGATGGAGCGGTTGAACTGACACTTCAAGACTAGATTAAATTATCATGTTAAACTAATAACATGCAAAAATATCCAACTAAACAAGATAAAGAGCTAATTGAAGGATTTTCAAAACTTAAGAGTGAAAAGGAGATCTCTAATTTTCTACGTGATTTATTTACTCCCGCTGAAATTGAAGAATTTTCCAGTCGTTTTCAGATTGCCAAACTATTATGGACAACAAACGATTCTTATCTTGATATTGCTAAAAAAGTTAACACTAGCACTACTACTATCACTCGAGTCTCACATTGGCTTTACAAAGAACCATATCAAGGATATGCTGTCGTACTTGTAAAAATGTTTGGTGAATCAAAGAGATAATTAATACACTAGTTGCATGTTATCATATTAGCATGTTGACATGCAAGAAATTTCATTTATAATAATCGTCATGTTAGACAAAAAAGTTACAAATCAAGGAAGTCATCATATCCTGCAAACAAGCGGGATGATTTAACATGCAATAAAAATTAAAATAAAAAAACAATCATTATCCCGCTAAACAAGCGGGTTTTTTTATTTTATAGCACCTAAACAAAATGCGAATAAAAAAAATTAAGGGATTGTTTTTGACGAAAGGAAAATAAAAATGAAAAAAGAAATCATTTTATCGGGCGATAAACTTAGCATTGAAGAAATCATTGCTATCGCTAAATATAACGCCAAGGTAATAATACCAGAAAAATCAGTAAAAAGAGTTCAGGAAAACTGGGATGCTATTACAGAAATGTTAGAGAGAGGTGACACCATGTACGGCCTAAACACCGGAATAGGTGGCTTTGGAAATGTGAAAATTTCAAAAAATAAAGCTGGAGAACTTTCAACCAGAATGCTAAAAGCTCATTCTGCAGGATACGGAGATATCGTAAAACCAGAAATTGCAAAAGCAACTCTCCTACTAAGAACCAATTTATTTACAAAAGGTTATTCGGGAGTTAGACCCAAACTTATTCGTACTATGACAGAAATGATAAACAAAAATGTCATTCCAGTTTTTTATAATAAAGGCTCCGTGGGAACATCGGGAGATCTTGCTCCTCTCTCTCAAATGGGATTGGTGATTATTGGTGAAGGCAAAGCCTATTATCAAGGTAAAATTATGTCTGGAAAACAAGCGATGAAAAAAGCCGAAATTCCCTTGCTCACTCTTGCTTACAGAGAGGGATTGGCTATCATGAATGGTACTCAATACATGTCTGCTCTTGCTGCATTTAATGTTTATGATGCTGAAAGATTAATAAAACAACTTGAGATTATTTGTAGCATGACAATTGATGTGCTCAATTGCGTCGAGTCTGCATATAGCCAAGAATATAATGCTGTAAAAGGATATGGAGGTCAGAATGATTCCGCTTGGAACCTGAGAAAACTCATAAAAGGTAGCGAGATCATGCAACAAAAAAAGAAAAATGTGGCGCTGGTAACCAAATCACGGGCTAGAACCAGTATAATTAAGGTTAAGTGAATTTCTCAAAAAGGTCAAAAAATTGTTCATTTCTGGTAAAACAACTTCAGCACATTCAAGTGGGCAAAGGCCTCTTCTTTCTTCAAATC
>JAHIVL010000092.1 GCA_018816485.1 Patescibacteria group bacterium
AATACTAAAATCAAAACACTACGAACTTATTGATTTAGCTAATAACTATAAAGAAAGAAGCGAAGCTCTTTTGTTCTTGAATAAACTACTTGCATGTCTAAACTTTGAACTAAATACTAGTACCTCTAATTTCAAAAACAAATCGATTGCGAACCACTTGAGAATTATTTTAGAAACAATGAAACAATTAAACCAAAATGTTAATGTCAAATTAGCGCTTGAAAACTGTTTTTTTGAGCTTGTCGCTCTTTAATATATCAATATATACAGTAATATATCTAAATATTAAGTAATAATACACCTATACATAAGATAATATTTCTTGTTACCTTATGTAGCAGACAATCGATTAGACTGCTAAATTATTTGCTCTAAATTCAATAGGTTTCAACGGTCGTCTATTTAAATTTTGAGATATATAACACTATTATATTGAGTAAAAATATAGTAATATGATAAGTATCAAAAGCAAACTAATAAAAACATATTAATAATAAAAGATCGTCTGCCCACAACTTTTGAAATAAACATTCAAGTATGATATAAAAGTGTCTCTAATTGATTGGTATAATTTTTTATGGCAAACACATCATCAACATCAAAATACAAAGCATCAGAGATTAAGATCTTGGAAGGACTTGAGCCAGTTCGTAAGCGCCCAGGAATGTATATTGGCTCCACAGATGCAAGAGGACTACATCATCTCGCAAAAGAGATTCTAGACAATGCCGTAGATGAAGCGATCGCTGGCTTTGGAAAAACAATTCAACTTTTCAGATCTCCTTTATCAGAAGCTCAAATAGAATTAATTGGTAATAAAGAAGCTGGTGAAGAGGCGATTACAGTTATTGATAATGGTCGTGGTATTCCAGTAGATATGCATGCTTCCGGAGTTTCAGCTCTTGAAGTTGTTATGACCAAACTTCACGCTGGTGGTAAATTTGAAGAAACAGCCTACCAAGCATCCGGTGGTTTGCACGGAGTTGGCTCATCAGCCGTTAATGCTTTATCAACAATCCTCCAAGTTATTGTTAAACGTAATGATAAATATTATTTTCAAGCATATTCAAGAGGCATACCTTTTGCTCCAGTCAAGAAAATCTTAGCAGAAGAAGTACTGAAACTATTCCCAAAAGCTGCAGTCAAACTTATGAGCCACGAGACTGGCACATTGCTTAGTTTTGTTCCAGATTCTACAATTTTCTCTACTACAACTTTAAATCATAAAACTTTAGTCAATGTTATTAAAGATCGCGCCTACTTAATGGCAGGAATTTACTTCGAATTTATTGACGAAATCGTCGGCAAAGAACAACACTTTTACTTTGAAGGAGGTATTAGATCGTTAGTTGAACACATCAACATGAATCGAAAGCCACTCCATGAAGTAGTTTATGTTAATGAAGATTGGAAAGACGAAGAAACTGGCAAACATATCGGCATCGAAATTGCCATTCAATACAACGATTCGTACACAGAAAAACTCGAATCTTACGTTAACGTTATCCATACACCAGATGGCGGAGCTCATGTAAATGGATTCAGAAACGGCTTAGGTTATGTTTTAAGAGATTACGCTAAAAAAAATAATCTGCTTAAAGAAAAAGAGATGTTTACTACTGATGATATGAAAGAAGGCTTGGCAGTGGTTATTTTTGTAAAAATGCCTGCCAATGATCTTCAATTTGAATCACAAACTAAGACTAAACTCAATAATTCAGAAGCACAAACTGCAGTCTATCAAGTTTTCAAAGATGGTTTCTCTACTTTCTTGGAAGAAAATCCTAAAGCTGGTAAAGCAATCATCGAAAAAATTATGCTCTCGGCACGTGCCCGTATGGCTGCCCGCGCTGCAAAAGATGCAATTATCAGAAAAGGAGTCCTTGAGGGCAGTACTCTACCTGGAAAACTAGCTGACTGTCAAAGTAAAATCGCTGCTGATTGTGAAATATATATTGTTGAGGGAGATTCAGCTGGTGGAAGTGCAAAACAAGGTCGCGACCGTAAATTCCAAGCTATCTTTCCACTTAGAGGAAAAATCCTAAATACTGAACGAGCTCGACTAGACAAAATTGTCGCTTTTGAAGAACTTAAAAACCTAGTTATCGCTTTAGGCGCAGGAATTGGAGAAACATTTAATCCAGACAAACTCAGATACCACCGCATTATTCTAATGAATGATGCTGATGTTGACGGAGAGCACATCACTACGCTTGGATTAACTTTTTTCTTTAGACATTTACCTCAAATTGTTGAACAAGGCTATTTGTACGTTGCTATGCCACCACTTTTCAAAATCAAAATTGGCAAAACGGAAAAATACGTTTATTCCGATGAAGATAAAGACGTCTACATTGCAGAAATTCTTAAAGAAAACCCAGATGCAAAAATTGGCATTCAAAGATATAAGGGTCTTGGAGAAATGAACCCTGATCAACTTTGGGATACTACTATGAACCCAAAATTCAGGATGTTAAAAAAGATCACCATCGATGATGCTGACCAAGCTGATAAGACCTTTAGTACTTTGATGGGTGATGACGTTGCTCCAAGAAAAAAGTTTATTCAAACTCATGCAAAATTAGCAACTATCGATATTTAGGTAAAAAAATAAAACTATGACTACATACATAATTGGACACAAAAAACCTGACACAGATTCAGTTGTCGCAGCAATCGCTCTTCAATTTTTATATGAGAGTAGAAACTGCTTTGGTCATAAAAATCCTCAAGCTTCTATCACTGAAGCGATTAACCCTGAAACAACTTTCCTCTTAAACAAGTTTGGGGTAAAAACACCTAAAATATTATCTGCTGAATCTATTACCAAAGAGGATAAAGTTATCTTGGTCGATCACAATGAGGCTTCTCAAAGGCTTGACTGTTTGAACCAAGATCAAATTGTTGAAATTGTCGATCATCATAAAGCTAATTTGAATCTCAATCAGCCAATCTTCATGACTTTTAAAGCCTGGGGATCGTCAAATACAATTGCTTATTTTTTAATGAAACAAAATGATTTGAGACCTGATAAAATACTAGCCTCCCTAATGCTGGCAGCAATTCTTTCAGACACCGTAGGATATAAAAGTTCCACCACAACTGCTAAAGATAAAGAAGTTGGTGCTGAACTCGCAGAAATTGCCGAAATTGGAAATGTGGATACTTTCACACTAGAAATTTTTAGAGCAAAATCTGACATCTCATCTTTGACCAACGAACAAATTGTTAAAAACGATTACAAAATTTTTGAGTTTGACACAGCCGGCAACGACAACAACCCCGGTGGTTCAACCACAAAAACCATGATCGATCAGTTAGAAACTGTAGAACAAGAAATAGTTTTAACAGAGAAAAAAGCTGGTCTGCTCAAAGCAATGGAAACTGTAAAAACTGAACAAGGAGTAAAATTACTCTTTGTTGCTATTACTGATATTTTGAAGGTAAATACGAAACTACTCATTCTCTCTGATGCGGAAAAAGAAATTGCGCAAAAAGCATTCGGCGGAGTAGTAGAAAATAATATTCTCGACATTGGTCCAAAAATGTCTAGGAAAAAAGAGATTGCCCCAGCAATTGAAAACGCATTAAAATAGAAAACAAAATAAACTAAAAAAAAGCAAAAAACATATGGAAGAAGATACAAAAGAAAAAAAGGTAGCAGATATCGTTGAAGCTGATAAAGTTTCAAGTGAGGCTCCTGAAAGTGTTTCTGAAGAAGTGAAACAGTCTTTAATTGGCACCATCGAAGATACAAAATTTGGAAAAATGAAGTACATCTCCATCAAAGGTGAGATGGAAAAAAGTTATCTCGATTACGCCATGAGCGTCATCGTTTCTCGTGCGCTTCCAGATGTAAGAGATGGATTAAAACCAGTTCATAGACGTATTTTATTCTCAATGCACAAAACCGGTATTCACTGGAATAGTGCTTACAAAAAATCTGCACGTATTGTTGGAGACGTCTTGGGTAAATATCACCCACACGGTGATGCCCCAGTTTATATGGCAATGGTTCGTTTGGCCCAAGATTTCAGCATGAGATATGAGCTCGTTGATGGTCAAGGTAACTATGGCTCAGTCGATGGCGACTCTCCAGCTGCTATGCGTTACACAGAAGCTAGAATGGAAAAAATTACTAGAGAGCTTTTGGTCGATATCGATAAAAACACAGTGCCATTTATAGATAATTTTGATGGCTCATTACAAGAACCAACTGTTTTGCCAGGTAAACTTCCAAATCTGCTCTTAATGGGATCTGAAGGAATTGCTGTTGGTATGGCAACTAAAATTCCACCTCATAATTTAACTGAGGTCATCAATGCAATTATTGAAACAATTAAAAAAGGCAAAGCTACGATTGAAGAGGGCAAATTCGTTTTACCAGAGAGAAAAGCCGGCACCCTAAAGGGTACGAGTAAGAAGGAAGATGAGATCAAGAGCATGCATGCTCAAATCGATGCTTTACTAACTGCTGACTCTTCACTTTTGGCAGGAACTTTCGAATCAGAAATTACCATAGATGAAATTATGGAGCACATTAATGGTCCAGACTTTCCAACTGCAGGCATAATTTATGATTTCGACGCAATCAAAGAAGGTTACAGAACTGGAAAGGGGAGAGTAGTCATTAGAGCTAAGACCAAAATTGAAGAAGATTCAAAAGGTCGATTCAATATTATCGTCACAGAACTTCCTTATCAAGTTAACAAGGCCAGATTACTCCAAAAAATTGCTCGTCTTGTTAGAGACAAAAAAATTAATGGCATTAAAGATCTTAATGATGATTCCGATAGAAATGGTTTGCAAATCACAATCGAACTCAAAAGAGACGCTAGACCAAAAGTTGTTTTAAACAAACTTTTCAAATACTCCGAACTACAAACAAGTTTTTCGATGAACATGGTTGCTCTCAACAGTGATGGCACGCCTCAATTAATGAATATTCGCCAAATTTTAATGGAGTACATCAAACATAGACAGTCGATCATCGTTAAAAGAAGTCAATACAATCTTGAAGAATCGAGAAACAGAGCCCACATCTTGGAAGGCTTATTAATTGCGCTCGCAAACCTTGATGATGTTATCAATACCATTAGAGAATCAAAAACCTCGGATGATGCTAAAGAAGCATTAATGAAAAAGTTTGGCTTGTCTGAACTTCAGTCATTAGCAATTCTTGATATGCAATTAAAAAGGCTTGCCGCTCTTGAAAGACAAAAGATTGAGGATGAGTATGAAGCAATCAAAAAAATTCTTGATGATCTCATCCAACTTTTGAATAAACCAAAAGCAATTCTTGATGTAATTGTTGACGAGGCCAACGAACTCGTCACTCTTTACGGAGATAAAAGAAGAACTAAATTAGTCAAAGGAAAAGTTGGTGAATTCTCAGAAGAAGATTTAATTCCAAATGAAGAGACAGTAATTACTCTCACAGAAACTGGTTATATCAAGCGTCTTAGTCCAGCATCATTTAGATCTCAATCTAGAGGTGGCAAGGGTAGTGTCGGCGTCAAAATGAAGTCAGAAGACGTGGTCCAAACACTTTTGACAGTCGAAACTCATGATGCCTTACTCGTGTTCACAAACTTGGGTAGAGTTTTTAAACTAAAAGCCTTCGAAATTCCTGAATCTTCTAGAATAGCTAAAGGCACAGCAATGGTTAATCTTCTAAACCTCAAAGTAGAAGAAAAAATTCTCTCGATCTTGGTTGTTGATGAGAAAGAAGACAAAAACAAATTTATTGTTTTAGCCACAGTAAGAGGATTAATCAAGAAAACTGCAGTTAAATTATTTGGCAACATCAGACAAAATGGAATTATTGCTATTACTCTAAATACTGGAGATTCTCTAGTAAAAGGTATGGTTACTTCTGGCGATGACGATGTTATGCTCATTACTCGCAATGGTAAGTCAATTAGATTTTCTGAAAAAGAAGTTAAATCAAGTCAGCGCGATACTAAGGGTGTTAAAGGCATTACTATTAAAAAAGACGATTATGTTGTTGGTTTTGAAGCAATTTCCAAAGAAGAAGTTGAAGACAAAACATTCAAGAGCCAACTGCTTTTAGTGACTGAAAACGGTATGGGTAAAAGAACTAAGCTAACTCAATATCCAAAACAAAAACGCTCTGGTATTGGTGTTAAAGTTGCAGATATTACCAAGCGCACGGGCTTAGTTGCCAGTGCCAGAAAAGTAAACTCTGACGAACATAAAGAAGTTGTGATTACCACCAAAGAAGGCCAGACAATCAAATTGCCTTTAACAAAGAAATCTATTTCTACACTTACTAGACCAACTCAAGGTGTTATTTTGATGAGGTTAAAGGGCAACAATAAAGTTGTAGCAGTTGCTTTAACGTACAAAAAAACAGAGGGTGAAGAGTAATTTATAATATTATTTCTTTTTTTTCCAACCAAGCTCCAACAATTTCTCCCGCCTTGATTGGTTGTTCTGCAGTCAAACCGTGGCCAGCTGCCTTAATATCAACCATTTCTACATCAACTCCACGTCTGATTAACTCATTATAAAGATTCGAAGTTTGACCTTCATGAGGCACAACAAAATCATTGCTGCCTCTTAAAATAAGAACTGGAGTTGCTTTTTTTCCTTCGGCTCTGGCTTCTCTGGTATTTTCGGCCAATCTATCTATAGTTCCATCTTCCACCAGGTTTTGTTTTGCCAAACTTCTAGCAGAATCTTTCAAAACTTTAAAAGGAATGCCGTTAGGCTTATTTCTATCCCTAATTCTCTTAATAAAAATTTTCAATCCAGGACTCTGAACCTTCTCCATGTCAAATGGTTTTTCAGATCTAACTGATCTGATTTTTTGCATCTCATAAAGAATAAAGCGTAGTGATAATTTTTTAAAATCCTGCAGCATTGATTGCAATAAGGCTTCTTCAACCTGTTGGCTTTGCTCTTTGGTAGGGGATCGAACTGAAGTTTTTAATGAAGCCTATTTTAGCAACCTGTTTTTCAAATGTGGACCTGAGGGGATTTATACCCTCCGGGTACTTCGCCTTCGTCATGCTCAAATTTTTATCTTCTTTGTGAATTCGCTTGATCGGGCACAAGTCATCCCAAACTTCATACAAAGTAAAAAAATGGACAAAGTCCATTCTTTTACTTTGTGGACCTGAGGGGATTCGAACCCCTGACCTTCTGTATGCCATACAGACACGCTAACCAACTGCGCCACAGGCCCTTTTGATATAAAAAATATTATAACTGCAATTGCAAAATAAATCTTTACTTATTCGTAAAGATC
>JAHIVL010000093.1 GCA_018816485.1 Patescibacteria group bacterium
AAAATAACAGAATTGAGCTGACTCGATTTTTTAGTTCTTTGTCGCTCATCTTTTCTAATTCTTGTCCTTCAATTATTTGATCACTTTTAACATTGAAACCTATTTTTTCCATAACTGCCAAAGCTGTGGTTCTAAAATCTCCAGTGATTACTTTTACTTTGATTCCAGCTTCTTGAGTTTTTCTAATCGAAGCCTTTACCGAAGATCTAATCGGATCATCAAATGCCATGAGACCCAACCAATTGACTATTTTTTTATTAACTTCATCTTTTTTGAGTTTAGTAAACACTTCTTTAGCTTTCTTATCCGATTCGCATTCAATGTATGCAAAGCCAATTAATCTTCTGCCTTTTTTGGCCCAGTTCTCAATTAGATTTTGGTAAGTATTGATAGTTTTTTCGTTGGCGCTTGAGCGCATCAGCATTTCTTCAGGTGCACCTGAAAGATAAATAAATTCTTTATGTCTTGAAGCTAAAAAACGCCTCTCTACAGAGAAGGGAATAATTTCATCTCGGGCTTCTTGAAGAAGTAATTCTTCGGGTGCAATTAATTTAGTTCCTGTTCCTCCCAAGCTATTATCTTTGGATACCTTTAGAGCCCATTGCCATCTAGCAATTTCTATCGGATCTTTGAGATCATTGGCAAGGGTACTAGCTTTGTAAGCAAGAAGTTCGTCGGTTAGTCTGGTCTCAACAACTCTCATTTTACCTTCTGTAAGGGTTCCGGTTTTATCAACACAAACAGTAGTTACGCTACCAAGCGTTTCGGCAGCAACTAAGGATTTTACTAGTCCTTTTCGTTTTAGTATTCTATGCATACCAATTGCCAAAATTGCAGTCAAACCTACCACAAGCCCTTCTGGTATTGCAGCAACTGCAAGGGCAACGGCCGTTGTAAACATTTCAACAGGATCTTTTTTCAACATTATCCCAGTTACAAATATCACTATAGAAAGAAGAATAATTCCAACGGTAATAATTCTAGCCAGATGATCAAGTTTTGTTTCAAGAGGAGTTTTAGCCATTCTATTTTCCACAAGATGGGTAGCGATTTTTCCTATCTCAGTTCTCATTCCTGTGGAGGTGATGAGGATCTTTCCAGAACCACCGACTACGGTCGTACCCATATTCAAAATACTAACTGCTTTTGAGTTATTTTCTTTTGTAGCCTGCACGATAAACTCACTTATCGTTTCTTCGGCAATGTTACTCTTAAAAACTTTTTTAGAAACAGAAACGCTTTCACCAGTTAATAAAGCTTCATCTATGAGCAAATCATTGTCTTCGATAACAATCCCGTCTGCTGGAACTTTGTCTCCTTCGTAAAGTACAACTACGTCTCCAGGAACAATTTTGGCGATTTCCAGTTTAATTTTTTGGCCTATTTTTTCGTTGCTATTATTTCGAATAACCCAAGCTTCGTGAGTCACCACTTTTTTCAGTGCATCTAAAGATTTAAATGCTTTTCTTTCTTGGATAAAGCCCAAGATAGTATTAATAATTATTGCCAAAAATATTACAAAAGCATCCGAGAATTCACCAACAATAACTGTAATTATGGTTGCAATCAATAATACTAAAACTAGTGGATTCTGAAATTGTTTTAAGATGAAATATAAGTCTGTGGGTGGTTTTTTCCCTACCAACTGGTTGAGTCCAAACACGTCAAGCTGTTTTTTGGCAAACTCATTATTTAATCCTGACAATCTAATGTCGCTAATAGAAAAACTTGTCTTGCTCATCTGTCTATCTTATTATTTATCTAATTATTGTGCAATATGTTCAACCCCTCCCCACGTTCAAACCCCCCATTTAAAAAGGGGGGCTGTTTGTTATAATTGATTATTAGGAAAATTGATAATGCCAGATAAATTTACAGCTACTTGGGTTTCTCATTCATCCATTGGTGATTTTTTGAAATGTCCTAGGTCATATTATTTAAAAAATATTTATAAAGATCCAAAAACAGGCAATAAAGTTCAAATAACATCAGCACCACTATCTTTGGGTTCGGCAGTTCATGAAGTCATTGAAGCCTTGTCATCGATATCAACAAAAGATAGATTTAAAGATTCTTTGTTAGAAAAATTTGATAACGCATGGAAAAAATATTCTGGAAAAATAGGTGGTTTTACAAGCAAATCTCAAGAAGAAAAATTCAAAAATGAAGGCAGAGAAATGATCAGGAAAATCATTCAAAATCCTGGCCCTTTAAAAGCTCTTTCAGTGAAAATTACAG
>JAHIVL010000094.1 GCA_018816485.1 Patescibacteria group bacterium
AACTAACTTTTAAATGGATGAACCGTAGAAGTCAAAAGAGGAGTTGGAATTGGGAACAATATTATAAGTACTTGGTAGCCCATCCGCTACCAAAACCAAAATTAACATATGCAATATACAATACTTGGTAAAAAATCGTTTAGGAGAGCCGTGTGCGGGAAAACCGCTTGCCCGGTTCAATCGGGGGTCTCAAATACAATTAGTAATTATATTTAGGGATCTACCATGAATAATGATAGTAATTTCACAGAATCATTTGACACAAAAGAGCGTATCCCAAATAATTCTTCTTTTGAGCAAAAAAAACCTAATTATTGGAAATATGGTTTCTTTCTGATGTTACTCTTATTGGTCATGTCAAATGGAATTTTACTGTTCCGAGAAACAAAAAAAAGAGTAAAAACAACTAATTCAATAGAAAATACTACACATCCCACTCAAGAATCACCTGTTGTAGCTACACCTTCTACAAGTAATATTCCCAAATCACAATTCACATTAAAACTACCCAATGATTGGAGCTCAGAATTACCGGTTAATGGTGTAATCCATGACAAAAATGATGAAAAAATTGGAGAAATTGAAGGGATTAAGACTTACGAAAATTCCTGTTTAAGTTATTTTGGGAAAAGATTCAGTGATGGCGGAATGGAAAATAAGCTAGGTCAATGGACGCAGAAAATTGGGGAGAAAACATGGTACGTAGCTCACATTGATACGCCTTGTTTGGGTGAATGTAATTGGAACGTATATTGTGTTGAAGGAGAAAACAAAATATTTTCAGTGTATCTTGATAACAACTTAGCCAAAAATAATTCCAATCTTATTGATGAAACACTTTCAACTTTTTTATTCAATTACTAGTCCTAACTTATCTATTTCCTCTCAGATTTGAGCAATAAGTCTAAAGTCAGAGAAAGCCTTGAAGATATAAGACTCGAATCAATTCATTAATTCTGATATACTTGATCTATGCAACAACTTAACCCCAAAGTAATATGGTCCTTTTTTATTCAGTACTTTCTTTCTGGAATAACCATGATTGTATTTTTCGCTTTACCTTTTTTTATTTCTTTAAGTTCAATTTTTTCATTTGAGCTTTTATTTTCTGCCACTATCTTAATTTTCTTTGTATTATTGTATGGCTTATTATCCTATTTATTATCAGTTCTGAGTTATAACAACTGGCGATACGAATTCACTCACAATGCCATTAAAATTGAAAAGGGAATAATTTGGAAGAGATATATTTCAATTCCATATGATAGGGTACAGAATATCGATATTAACAGAGGAATTTTAGCAAGAATGCTAGGTATAAGCGATCTACAAATTCAAACTGCTGGGTACTCAGCTGTTAGCCGTGGTCAGGCATCAGAAGGTCGCTTACCAGGGCTTGATCCAATCATAGCTGAAAATTTACGAGATAATCTAATTGACAGGGTCAGTGGGGGTAGACAGGGCTTATAAGTTGGGAGTTTAGTAAATAATTTTCCACCCACCTCTTAGTTCGAGTAACAACCTGTCGGGGGAGCAACCTTAATAAAAAGAAAAACTCTTGCTTACTTTTTTCAACTTATCTTTTACCTGAGACCACGAAACATCCATATGCATTCTAGGCATAGGTTGCATTTGAGCATCTTCAAAATACACAAGTGATTTTAGTATATGTGTTTTGCTGTAATCAGTTTCTAGGTATTTTCGGTCAAGTAATTCAAAAAGCTCTGGTAATAAAAACTTATCAAGTAAAAAATATAGATCAATAAAGTCTTTTTTGCTACCCCTCATGCCGATAGTTTGTAGTTTTGTGCAAGCTATGTCTTCTATGGAGCTCAAAGCAATATTGTCCCACTGAACAGTTGGTTTAATCATCTCGTATGGATATTCTAGAAATTGCAATTTAACGTTATCGACAAATGTATTGAGAGTTCCTGATGCAAGCTCAGTTTCTTCAAGTTTTCCTAAAGGCAGTAACTCACGCTGAAGCAACTCTGGATTAAATTGGTTTTTATTAAAAAAATCAAGATCTTCGGACTCACGATGTCCAATCTGCAACGATAATGCAGTTCCCCCTGAGAGATAAAAATTATTTAGAAATTTAAAGTGATTATTCTTTGATTGGAGTTTTTCAACAAACTCAGCCGTTTTTTTGGGTAGTGTTTCCAGGTAAATCATGCTTGTTATGAGAAGTAAAGTTCCCAGAAATTACGAGATTTTGCAGTCAATTTAATATTTGGAATAGTTTCTTTTAGTGTTTTCTTTGATAGTTGGTTCATTAACCAGGAGATTGCTTGAACATCCCCTTTGTCAAGGAGTGTTTGAGTAATATATTTTTGATGGCTTTGCCAGTTAAGTTGATCTAAGTCATCACCCCAAAAATATTTTTTAGCAAATTTTGGTAAAAGACTTGACATGTAATTATTATACTAAAATCTAAGGTTAAAATCCAACATACGAATTGCCTCATCAAAAATGTAACGGAAACCGAATCATTGCCTCATGAGAAAATGTACTCCAAAAAAAGGAGTGCAGATGCTAAATATGAGACAAAAAGAAGCCTTAACGGCAACCATAGTAAAAAGGTATAAAAAAGCT
>JAHIVL010000008.1 GCA_018816485.1 Patescibacteria group bacterium
ACTTACTTAAAACAAATACAAGATCAGATTAATTCTTTTTTGCAAACAAAGTTACAGCTCTCACTCCACCCTAAAAAATTATCAATCAAAAATGTAACTGCAGGGGTGCCGTTTGTAGGGTATCGGACTTTCTATGATCATGTTCTTGTTAGAAGCAACACCCTACTTAGGATTGAGCGTAATTACAGAAGCAAATTAAAGCAGGTGAAAAAGGGGACACTGTCTAACCAAAAACTGGCTGAAACAATGACTTCGATCGTTGGTCATTTCAAACACGCTGATAGCTATGGATTAACCAAGTGTTTATTCAAACGCTAGAATGATTGCTATTCCATAACCAAGTATTATTTGCTAATATTACTGTAAGTAGAATTGTGTCTAGTTCTGTTTATTCTATGTAGCAACAAAATTTATGAATACATCCGCTATTATCACCACCAAGATTGCCATTTTCAAAGGCAAAAAAGTTAGAAAAATTATTTACAATAATGAGTGGTGGTTTAGCGTGGTAGATGTGGTCCAAGCACTTACAGATCAAATAGATAACACTGTTGCTAGAAAATACTGGAATAAATTAGCACAACGACTAAGAGATGAAGGTAGTGAGGTGGTGACATTTTGTCACCAACTGAAACTAGAATCATCTGATGGTAAAAAATATAAAACTGATTGTGCTAACACAGAGACTATGTTTAGGTTAATTCAGTCGATTCCAAGCAAAAAAGCCGAACCATTCAAGCGTTGGTTGGCTAGAGTTGGTTATGAACGAATTCAAGAAATAGAAGACCCGGAACTAGCCACCAAGCGCACTAGAGCTTTGTATAAAGCCAAAGGTTACCCAGATTCTTGGATAGAAAAACGCATGCGGGGTATTGAAGTCAGAGAGACTCTTACCGATGAGTGTAAAAAAAGAAATGTGGGAGAAAGTCGTGAATATGCCATTTTAACTGCTGAGATCTCCAAAGCTGCTTTTAACATGACCCCTTCTCAATACAAAAAATTTAAAGGCTTGAAACGAGACAAGGTGAATCGCGAAGCGAGAGAAGGTGCCCTGGGGCAAAACTTACGAGATCACATGGATGACTTGGAGCTAATTTTCTCCATGCTAGGCGAAGCCTCTACCACCGAAATTGCTAAAAATAAAAACGCTCAAGGGTTTGGTGAAAACAAACAGGCTGCTAAAGAAGGTGGCGCAGTAGCCGGAAGCGCCCGCAAAGATTTAGAGATAAAAAGTGGCAAAAAAGTAACTAGCGCAAAAAATTACCTGCCGGGTAAACAAAAAAAACTATCATGACTACTAAAAAATCACAAAAAATTATTGTTCAGGGTGTAGTAATCGCAACCATTAATAAAAATGACTCTGACTATATTTCCCTCACGGACATGCTACGAGCAAAAGATGGAGATTTCTTTATCTCAGATTGGCTAAGAAATAGAAATACTGTTGAATTTCTGGGTATTTGGGAAAAAATAAATAATCCCGTTTTTAATTATGGCGAATTTACCATAATTAAAAGTCAAGCCGGTTTGAATAGTTACAAAATAAGTGTCAAGGAATGGGTGCAAAAGACGAAAGCTATTGGTCTTAGAGCTGTAGCTGGACGATATGGAGGAACATACGCACACAATGACATAGCCTTTGAATTTGGGTCATGGATAAGTCCAGAATTCAAACTGTATCTTATCAAAGAATTCCAACGACTCAAGGAGCAAGAAAGTCAGCGGTTGACCTTAGGCTGGGATGTGAAAAGAACCTTAACTAAAATTAACTATAGAATCCACACGGATGCAATTAAAAAACACTTAATCCCTAGTAACATCTCTAAAAAACAAACCACTATGGTTTATGCAAACGAAGCCGATGTTTTAAACATGGCTTTATTTAGTAAAACTGCCAAAGAGTGGCGAGATAAAAACTCTGGTAAAGATGGAAATCTCCGTGACTATGCTGACGTAACTCAACTAGTAGTACTGGCTAATTTAGAGGGAATAAATGCCGAATTAATTAGACAAGGCTTATCACAACCAAAAAGACTTATTCAGCTAAACCAAATTGCCATTATTCAAATGAAGTCATTAATTAATAGCAGCAGTATGAAAAAACTAAAATGAACAAAAATAATCAAAAATCGCAAATTATTATTTACCAAACTGATGATGGAAAAACCCGGGTTGAGGTTCGTTTTGAGCACCAAAATGTTTGGTTGACGCAAAAACTCATGGCAGAATTGTTTGGTACAACACCTCAAAACATCACTCAACACTTAAAAAATATTTTTGCAGATAGCGAAGTTGATCAGGATGCAACTTGTAAGGATTTCTTACATGTTCGCAGTGAAGGTGATAGAAAGATAGAAAGAAAAGTTAAAATGTATTCACTGGAGGTCATTATCGCCGTTGGCTATCGAGTTAATTCGGAGCGTGGCACACTTTTCCGCCAATGGGCAACAGATCGTTTAAAGGAATATATGGTTAAGGGATTTGCAATGGATGATGTGCGTTTAAAACAGGGTGGTTATAAATCACGCTTTTTTGAGGAATTATTGGAACGTATCCGAGATATTCGATCAAGCGAAAGAATGTTGTACCAAAAAGTGACAGATATTTATGCAACTAGCATTGACTATCACAAAAATGCTAAAGAAACAGAACTTTTTTTTAAGACAGTCCAAAATAAAATGCATTTTGCAGTAAGTGGAAAAACTGCAGCGGAATTAATCACAGAGCGTGCCAATAGTAAAAAACCACTAATGGGACTTACAAATTTTTCAGGTCTTCACCTAATTCAGCGTGATATTTACATCGCCAAAAACTACTTGAACGAAAACGAGCTGGAGATGCTCAATCGTATTGTTGATGCATATTTATCGTTTGCCGAAATTCAAGCCAAAACTGAACATGCCATGACTATGAAAGACTGGATAAATAAACTTAATGAGTATTTGACTCTTTTGGGGAAGGGCGTTCTAGAAAATGCGGGTACAGTGCGAGCAAAAGAAGCTGAAAAAAAAGCTAATAAGGAATATGCAATATATAAAAAAGAACAAGATAAGAATTATATTTCCGACTTTGATCGAGTTGCTATAA
>JAHIVL010000095.1 GCA_018816485.1 Patescibacteria group bacterium
CTAGGTTCCGACGGCGAGTGGTGAGTGAAGTGAAACGAAGCGAGGCACCCGCCTAGTGCATGCGAGCCCTCCTATAGAAAGTATAAGTTGGCGAGTCGTAGATTCCCTGTGGGGTCACAAATTGATTGGTATATAGCAATTTATTTCATTTTTGTAGTATTTATTTTGACACCATTTGATACTATTTGTATACTTTAAATATTTGTTGGTGTATAATTTCAAAATTATTAGTATATTAAATATTAGAGGTAAGTTATGTCTGAAGAAATTTTAACTAAACTAAATGAAAAACTTGAAAAATTTAAATCTGAATTAGGTCCTGTGCTTAATACTGGAGATACACAAAAAATTGGAGAGGTATTAGCCAAATATATTCCTTCAATATCTTCATTATGCTTTGCATTTCCTGAATCATTTAGCGTTATGCAAATGTGGATTAATTCTGGCGAAAAGAATAATGCCCGAGCACGTTTTGTTCTTGAAACATTGGGAGTGCAATTTCCATATGAATTGGGATATATCTTCCTATTAGGCGTTAGTGAAGAACATAAAAGTGTTGTTGATGAAATTTTGCAAAAATAATTACTGTTCAAATCCCCTTACTGAGTGATCAAGCTAAGTTGTTTTATATCTAGATTGATTTCTCAATAGTGGAAATTTTTATTTAATACTATTAATTTTTTTAATTCTATTAAAACCAAGTTTATTTGGTTCGCTGTAAGGAAACGTTGGGTTACATTTTACTTGATATATTATTGTATTTTGATACTTTAATAATATTATTTTCTAGCTAATGCTAAAACCCATCGCACCTCTTTCCTATCTGCTGGATCTGGATAGTTATCTTGCAGGTTAATTATGGTAAAACCTGCCTCTTCAAGAAGATTTATAATTTCATCTTTTGTGAACCACTGAAAAAATCTATCGTGTCCTGAAAGTTTGTCAGAAACAACAGAAGTTTTTTCTTTCCCCAATTGTTGTTTAACAAAAACATGAATTACCCCATCTTGTTTTAGAACTCTATTGAATTCTTCCAAGGCTCTTTTAATATCATCTGTCGTTTCAAAGTGAAGGAGCGATGCATGTGCCCAAATACCGTCAAATATTTCATCTTCAAAGGGAAGATTTAGGAAATTTCCATATCTAAATTCAATAGCTGGATATTTTTCTCTTGCTACTTTTAAAAGTGACTTAGAAAGATCAACTCCTATTGGTTGTAATCCAAGATTTTTAAGTAAGTGACTATCTCTACCGCCAGCACACCCTGCATCTAGTACTTTCTTATCTCCTCCCACTGTTTTAGCAAATTCATCTAATAATTCAGGATTTGAGAATGATCCAATATTCTCAGAATATTGCTTAGCATTGGCATCATACCAGCGAATAGTATCATCAAAACTATTACGTTTAATTTCATCTCTAATTGTACTATCACTCCGATTTAGCCTACGAGATATTTCTCTCTTTCCAATCTCCTGAGCTAACCAAATTGATATTTTCTCCCGCTCTAAGGCGGTTAATTTATTGTGTTTTTTTTCCATCCGCATATTCTACCCCTTGTTGTGAGGTGCGCGGATTCCATTTTGAACTTAGGCAATTCACATAAGCTTTTCCTAAATGGTATAATTTCTTATGATAGAAAATATAAAAACAGAAAATCAAGTTACATCAAAAGATAATCCCCTTAATCAAGAATTACTTAATCAACAAGTAATTTCTTCTGAAAATAATGATACAACTTATGCAAGACGTAAGATAATATTACTTACCACGGTTTCAATTTTTGTGATTACTCTAGGTATTGCTTTGCTGTACACCACCAATAAAATTGAAAAAATAAATACCTCAAACAATACTGTTAACCCAACATCAAATATTTCTCCAGCACATGAGCCAATTGCTATCAAAACTAAAATGAGCAGTTATCTACGCACAAACAACAGTGAGATAGGTTTACCAGAAGGATGGAAAGTAAATATTTCAAATAATACTGCTAACTCACTCTCTGCCAGAGCTTTTCTACCAGATGAAGATAACACAACTACATTTGTAGAAATACAAGTTGTCCCTTCTACAGAATATATTGATAACCAAACACTAGAGTTTGACTCAAAAGATATTGTGAATGGTATAACAGTTCAAAAAGGAAAGGAAAACTTTTTAAATTCAACAAGAGTTGTTCTTGAAGTATTAAGTGAAAACAATGGCGCCAAAACTTCTCTAACGTTTTTTGCACCAAATGATGAAAAATTAAATCAATATCACCAAACATTGATTGATATGATTGGATGTGTACCTAACACCGAACAAATCAATTATATTAACTTAATTCCACAAGCATTTGCACAGTCTTTAGAGGACACGCTTCAAACACCGCCAACTGCTTCCATAGCCGGTATGCCTATTTCAGAAGCTAAACCTTTGGAAATTATGGACGGACCATATCCAGAGAGAATTATAAGCAGTGATACTCAATATCAAGATGGATATGCCAAACTATATTCTTTTGAATATATTCCTGGTCAACGAATTGAAGCACTTATTGAAGAAAACACAGAGGACAGAACTGAGATGGGTTCTTTTATTGCGACTGAACTTTGGGAAATTGATGAAACCGGATCTGCAAATAAACTTTTAGATATGGGAACTAGATTAAACTTAGAAAAACTAGACTTAAATGCAGGAACTTATTATATAGTTGCACATACATTTGAAAATAAAGAGGGTAGGGTTCTCATTAAAATCTTTGATCTCAATCAAGTAACAGATTTATATTATGCAAAATATGCAGATGGATCAGAACACCTCATAAATGGAAATTCAGATGTTAGTAGTAACCAAGAGGCAGTCTTACTTGTTAGATTCACCAGCCCAATTGAAGTAGTTTTAGAAAATACAGTTCGTTGGTTCCGTAAACAAGATAATGGCTGTATCGATTGCAAATCCCCTTTATTTGGAGATCTTACAGTACCTTTTACAATAACAATAAATAATATTGAAAATTCAATTAAGATTGTAAAGATCTTTTCAAATCAAGCAATTGTGCAACCTGTAGAAGGTGGGGGCTTTCCAATAAACAGTAGTATCCGTTTTAATCTTGATTTTGGAACATATAATGGCACGGGCTCAGGATATAGCGGTGGA
>JAHIVL010000096.1 GCA_018816485.1 Patescibacteria group bacterium
CAGAATTAGTAATATCTCCTTGAGGTTTTTCACCCCGGTTACCAAACAATAGTCCTCTTCTCGATACCATAAGTTACACCCTTATAGTTCACTTCCACCCAAGTATATTAGGACACACTCTTATTATAAATATATGTTTTTTATGGTGGCAATTGTCGAAATCCTTGATTTAACTATAGTTAATGTGATTTTTCACATATTTCGAGTTCTTTTTTAAATAAAAATATAATTCTGTTACCTTTTCTGTCTACTTCTGATCATTTTCAATGTGGGTTTACACATCAAAGCTTTGCAAGCAATTAAATAAACCAAAAAGAAATCTGATTTTGGGGGATGATATGAGATATCTATTGGCATTGATATTAATATTGGGATTTTTTTCTGTTGCATTTGGTACTTACTATCCTTTGGATGATATGCGCGATGGTTGCCTTGATTATGTTGAACCAGGCATAAATAACATAGTTGGTAATCCTGACACAGAGATCACTATAGGGTATTATGTTTCTGAACATGAAAAAGGCGTTTTTATGTATGATTTTGATTTTGATATTGGCTACCCAAAAGCACAAATGAATGAACTTTATTTTGAAATTCAGCGAAATGGATATTTTGATCGTGAATCATATTATACTGGATCACCATTAATCCTAGCAAAAGTAAATAATGTCAGGGCAGTTTTTGGTAAATGGAATAACAATCTCTTGAGATTAAGTCCATCCCAACCATTGTTCTCAGGTACAAACCATTTTTTTCTTATGAATACCTCTGAGGAGGCATTAGGTTCTCTTTGTGGTTGTCCGAGTGGAACACTTAATGTTCCTGGCCTTTGTACTTTTAGAGTATGCGGATTCTATCCTGAATTGGACATAAAGACAAATGCAACACCTGCCACAATAAGTGAAGATGAAGAAGTCAAGATCAAGGTATCGATTATTAATGAGGATGAAGTTGATTCAGGTGCAACAGTAGTCAAAATCTTTGGAAGTGATTTTTCCATTACCCCTAATCCAGCTACCGACACTATATTGGCCAAGAGCGAAAGTCCTTTCAACCGTTTAGATTATATCGTGACTCTTACTCCCAAGCATTATGTTGAACTGGATACTGGCTTGGATTCTGTTCAAAAAAGACTAGGTATAATTACTGTAACGTTTGAGGATGTTGCAGGCAAGACGAGGATCTACGAGAAGGATCTTGGCGGAATAATCGTCATGAAAAAACCAGTCATTGCAGATCCAGAACCTGAAGAGCCAATTAAAATTGAGCCAAAATCACCAACTCAGTTTGAAGTCGAAAAAATTCCTAAGGAAAAAGATCTCAATAGTACCGGGAATCCAGAGACGTGTTACTCTATGATCTTTTTCATATTACTCAGCATTCTTGCAGTATGTCATATCTCTTGCCATAGTCAAGAATAGCTGATCATAATCTTTCTAAAATACTTATGGGTGATATAATGTTAATTAAAAAATCGATATGTCTATGTTTTGTTTTTGTATTGAAAAAAATGGTGAATGCATGAAACAGAGGATTTCTACACCAAAGAAACTATTTAGTGTCGGGTTCAATGGAGATGTATTAGGCGGAGCGAGAATTCAAACCAGTAAAACATCTGCAGAAAAGGATAAACTAAGAAAGTTCATTCAAGAATTACATCAAACAGGTGTAAAATTCAATTATACTTGCAATTCAATTTCTTTTGCAAATAAATAATTCACATCTTCATTTATTGAAGGCTGTTTTGAATATTTTACTGGATTGCTGGATATGGGTGTAGATTATGTTACTCTTGCAAATCCTCTGCTAATAGATTTTGTGTTGAAGCACTTTCCAGACTTGAAAGTAGTGATATCTGTTTGCGCCAATACAGATAGTCTGCAGAAGGTTGAATATTGGGAAGATCGTGGCGTACACGGAATTGTGCTTAGTAAGAGATTGAATAAAGACTTTGGGAGTCTTGAACAAATTGCCAATAATAGTTCTGTAAAATTACAAGTGATAGCAAATGATCTATGCATACCTGATTGTCCATTGAACACTTATCATAATTTAGTCTCGTCTTTTGGATCTAGATCTGCTCATGATGGGAGCTGCTATCCACACCAAAGCTATGCCACATTAAGTTGCAGGTTGGTTATGCTTTTAGATCCCAGTGCAATAATAAGGGGTCCAATGATAAGACCCGAAGATGTGCATCATTATGTTGACGTTGGTATCAATGTTTTCAAACTTGTTGATAGAACATCTCCTACCAACTTTCTCCAACTGGTAATGGATGCATATGGTTCTGCAAGTTACGATGGCAATTTTGCGGATTTATGCAGCTTTTTTGTCCAGCAAAAAGTTGAGGAGCCTGATTTTAGCGGACCACGAATAATTAAAGAAGACGAATTAAATAATTTGGCATCTTTAGAACGCTTAAAGAATCACCTTCGATTTACGCCATATATTGATAACAAAACATTAGATGGACAAATCGATTTTGTAAAAAAGAATGATTGTACAAGAAGATCATGCAGTAAATGCGGTTTTTGCAATAAGCTTGCACACAAGGCTGTTACTATTGATTCTCAGGTAAAAAAAATTGTAGAAGGCAATATTCGTAGGGCAATTGATTTATTAATATCAGGCAGATGAGTCATACTAAGAAGGTGATGAAAATCAAACTGTATGAGAAATGGGCAAATGTTTATGATGAGAACCTAAAAATTCCATCTTATCAAGAATTGATCAACAATGTCATTTCAGAAGTGGATCCAAAAGATAATGAGCGAATACTTGATGTTGGCATTGGAACGGGTATCATAAGTCTTGAAATCCTACATAAAGCTGATTGTAACCTAATTGGTATTGATATCTCCCCTGACATGGTACAGTCATTACTTAAGAAATGCAAAACTTTGGGTAAAACAATTGATGTTCAGATCGGTTCTGTTTTGAATCTGGATTCAAAGGTAGATAATCTTGATAAGATTGTAGCCTCACTAGCACTTCATCATCTGAGTGGAACTGAGAAGTATGAAGCATTGCAGATGCTTTATAATCGGCTTAATAATAATGGAAAAATCATTATTGCAGAGTTGGACGTAAAAGATGAGAACTCAGTTGACAGGCTAAAAAAACTAATCGAGATAAAATCATTCAGTGCAATTGAAGCGTACGGATATGCCGGGTCAAAACTTGCCGAGTTTGAGCTAGAGATGCTGCTAAAAATCTTCAAAAAAGATGGCGAATATCCTATAGGAAAAAATGTGTGGTGTGATTTATTGAATAAAGCATGTTTTAAGGACGTCAATGTTGTTTATGAAAATAAAAATACCGGTTATTTTATTGTTTCTGCTTCAAAATGAACATTTGGGGCATCATAAAAACTAGAATATTTCCCACCACTGCTTTTTCACTGGGTTTTCAGGATCAATCCTATGTATTTCTCTTATGGTTTCACCGTCAAAAAGATACAACAGTTTTCCATCCTGAGACCAGGCAAAATGAGCATGATTTGTTCCGCTAAGGCTGCCTCCGTCATCCCTGAATATTATTTTCTCAGTTTCAGTATCGACAATAACTACGTATCCAAGG
>JAHIVL010000097.1 GCA_018816485.1 Patescibacteria group bacterium
AAAGGTTCAGCATTCACAGCTGCAGAAGACGGATCGCTTAATGAAGCTAATGATACTTATGAAAGAGTAAGCAAACAGATAAAGTTCCTATATGCAGTTGGAAGAGTCACAGGACCAGTTCAAGCAGCTCAATCTTCTTTTATATTGCAGGGCGCTTTAGCGACTGGAACAGGGTTGAATGAAAATCCTTTTTCATCAGCGGCTATACCAAACGCAAGGCAACTTGAAGTTGTAACTAAAGCAAGAGCTTTGAGGGAAAAAGAAGAAGATTTGATAATCAATGGGGATTCATCTACAGATTCAACAGAATTCGATGGAATTGTCAAACAGCAAAGCACAACTAATGTAATTGATTTGAGCGGTGCATCATTAACATGGGATGATATTGAGACAGCGGCAAGAACAGCATTTGATGCTGGCGGAAGGCCAAAAATTGCAGTTGCTTCTAGCTCTGTTATTCAGGATATCAGAACCATAATGATTGACACTTTCAAATTCGGCCCAGCTGATATGAGAGTGGGAGCTGAACTGCCGTTTGGAGTAAGCACGAATCTTGCATTGCAGACTCTAGTTGGAGCAATACCAGTGATACCTAGTAGATTCTTATCAAATACATCCGGAGCTAAGCAAATTTATTTCTTAGACGTGGATCAAATTGAGATGAGAGTTCTATTAGACATGACTTTTCAAGAGTTAGCGATAACAAATGACAGTCAGAAGTTCATGTTGAAGATATACGAGACCCTTGCCTTGAGAGCGCCTGAGTTCAATAGCTTTATTGACAACATTGCATAAGTCTTTTTGTTATTTTTTAGCTTTAAAATAATTTATTTTTTGCTTGAGAAAAAATAACACTAAATAAATAAATAAAATGGAGGTAAAAAAAATATGGCAGCTGTAACTGGAAGCACTGTAATAGATTGCGTTCCTAATTTAGGATGCAAAGTTTTAGTTGTGGAAGCTCCGGCCACTGCAGATGATGGCGATACTATCGCGATTGATTTGGCAGATTATGGCGCAACTACCTTTTTAGGTATTTTAGGGCAGACACATTCAACTACTAATTCCATTATTATAACTGAGGCTCCAACAACCGCAGTTTCAGGCACAACCCTGACAATTACGATTGGCGGATCTACAGATGATAAAAAGCGAGTGTTTATCATTTTCGCTAAGTAAGCTGTTCTAACTTAAAATGGGATTGCCAACTGGAGATAAAGTAGTGAGAAATAACATCCTATTCTGCAATACTCACCAGATTGTTACAGCCACTGGATGGGCTCATGCAGCTGATGGCACAATTACTTTAGCGACTAATTTGAGTTCCAAAGTTTTTACAATTCCTATCAATGGTTTGAAAAAAGACCATAGAATTAAGGGATTTAGAATAGTTGGAGCACTTGGAGCTACAACAGGACTGGCAACAGTTGTTGATGCAGACCTGAGAAAAGTAACAAAAGGTGCTGGCGCTGTCACTGATGCATCTGTTGGTGCAATCACTCAAGTTTCTGTTGAGGCCGACACAGCTCTCGACGCTGAAAAAACAGGACTTAATGAAAGAGTGGTTGATGATTACCAGTATTATGTTAAAGTTACTGGAACAACAGCAAATGATGTAGCATGTGATGCAGCTATTAGTGGCGTGGAAGTGGATGTAGATTAATTATTTTTTTTATTATTTGATAAGGGTCTGACTAAACCCTAATTAGTCACAATTAAATGAAAGGAGTAAAATGGGAATACAGCAATATAGGATAAATTCAGGGCCTATTGCAGCAGATGGGACAGCAACAGCTGTAAGTCGCTTTATGAAAGGCGATATTTTATCTGTTGAAATCAACTATCCGGCAAATACCTGCACAGTAGATTTAGATATCCAAGAAGCAGTAGTTCAAAAGATAATTGATTTATCAGCTGATAACACAGACAAGGTTGTTTATCCAACAACATCGGCGCAGGATAACACTGGATCTGCAGTTTCATATGACGGAACAAATGCAATTAAAGTGCCATTTGCAGTTCATGGAAGAGTCAAGCTGTCAATAGCATCTGGAACTGAAAACGATGAGGTGACTGTATTTATCAATGTTCGTACTTAAGATGGAATTTATAAACAAAGGACCAACCCAAAAAGTAAGACAAGGAAAACCAGGAAAATACCTCTGGAAGACTGTAAAAACAGGCGAGACCATTGAATTGCCAGAGGAAATTGGCAAGGATTATGGATTTGAACCTGTTGCAAATGAAGAGAGAAAAGCAACAGAAGGAAAAGTCTCAGACAAGAAAGTTGAGACAAAGCAGTTTGAGGAATCTAAAAAAAAAGAAAATCTGGTTGAAAGTCTTCAAAAATTCAAAAGAATCGGCAAGAAAACTGCTGAAGATATTGCAAATGTCTATCCAAGCGAGGAAGAGTTAGTTGAGGCTATTTCTAATAATGAAGAACTTCCGTTCAGAGATGACATAGCTGATTTACTCAAAAAAGAATATGGCAACAAAAAATAATGTTTTAGCAAGAGAAAATCGGATTATGATTAATGAGATAAAAGAAGATATTAAATCTATTAAATTTGATTTGGCAAAATTAACAAATCATTATTCTAAAAGATTGCCTGTATGGGCGACTATTTTAATCACTATTTTAGGAAGTCTAAGTACAGGATTGATCGTAGCTTTTGTAGGAGGTTAAAATGACTCATACAACAGTTGCTGAGGTGCGGAGAATAAGCGGCGTTACCTCAATTGATAAAGCATCTGACGACGATGTGAGGGATGCGATTGTAGAAGCAGAACAACAGCTTGAAAAATACCTCAATGCTTCTTTTACTCCTCAAGAAATTATTGAAAATTTAGATGGAAATGGAACATATAGAATTTTTGTCTCTAAAAATCCCTTATTGGCAGTTAGAGCATTGAAAATCGATGGCGCAGACATCACTTTAGACGGGAATATTTTCTTTAAAAAACCATCTGGAAAAATTGAGTTAAATCCAAATGGGGCCCCTGAAACATCTAGATTCAAAAAAGGAAGCCAGAAGGTTATAATTAAATATATTCATGGTTGGTTGGAACAGGGGAATAAATCAACAGAATTAACAGCTGATTCAAGTCCTGGACAGAATGTTGATTTATCTGTTGCCTCTGAAGCAGGATTTTCAAAAAACGACTGGATAGAGATTTATGGAATGGACGGAAATCATGAAGCTGCAAAAATAACAGCAGTTGCAGCAAATCAAATCACTGTCGACAATTTAAGCTTTTCTCATGAAGATGAAAGTATTGTTATTAAGTTGGAAGTAAGCGAAGTGATTAAAAAACTTATGAGAATTTTTGCTGGAATCGCTCTTGTTGCAAGAGTTGTAGGGGAATCTTCTGAGGACATTGTAGGATATTCAATAGGGGAATTTCAAGTACAAAAGGGGGAGCCATACACTCAATGGAGAGAGACAACAGTGCAATTGATAAAAGAACGAGATGAAATCCTTCAAAGAGTTAGAAAAAGACCGGCGGTATTCTAATGGCAAACATAACAAGTTCTGATTTTGAGAACGGGCCGTTAACTGACTTGGGAGGGAATTTTAATTTAATAAAAGTAACTGATACTCTTGATACAATGGGCGCAAAAACAGCTGTAAGCGAATCTTCAACATCCATACAAGGAATAATGCAGAAGATAAATGAAAAAGACAGAGACATAAGAGAAATGGGGTTGGCTGTTTCAGGAAATGTCAAATTTTTTGTAAGCGGGAGTGTTGATTTAAATGAAGGAGATATAATCGAAGAACCAACAACAAATAAAAGATGGAGAGTCGAGGCAATCATTGGACATAAACAAGTAGGAAGCAATGCAATTTTCATATCTTCTGTTTTAAAAAATATAGGATTGGGTTCTTAAAAATGATAAGTGTATCTGTTGGGTTTAATGTAAAAAATAAAGAAATCTTAGAAAAATTAAAAAAAGTTTTATTTAGAGCTATGATTGATATGCAAAAGATTGCAAAACAAAAATGCCCTGTTGATACAGGAAGATTAAGAAATTCAATAAAATTATTTCCGTCTTCTCCAGGGGCTGTAAAATATATCCTTGCTGCAACTGTCGAGTATGCCGGAGATGTTGAATTTGGGACAGCTCCGCATTTTGTAAGTTCGAAAGAATTAAGAGATTGGGCTAAAAGAAAATTAGGCGATGAAAGTGCAGCCGGAGCAGTAGCTGAAAAAATAAGAAGAGCAGGAACAAATGCCCAGCCATTTATGAGGCCTGCTTTAATGCAAGTTAAGGAGAATAAGTTAAAAGAAAGTTTTGAGAGAATATTGGGGTGAAATTATCCTTACCAGAAAAACAATATTCTCTTTTTGAGCAATATTGTTTATAAATTTTTTAGAGTTGATAATTTTAATCAGGCCCTAATGATCTTAGGGCAATAATAGTTCAAGAGAACTAAAAAAAACCAAGAGGTAAAATGGCAACTATCAGCCCTAAAAATATTATTGTAGATTTTCTGAGAAAGA
>JAHIVL010000009.1 GCA_018816485.1 Patescibacteria group bacterium
AGCCTTCTTTGAGTTCCAGGATGTAAATTATTTTCAAGTTCTTCAAATGCAAAAATATATTTTGATAATGGCATTTTTTCTCTTCGTGGAAGGAGAATCGTATTTATTAGAACGAGTAGTATTGTTTTTAGACCACTACCAGAGTTAGATAAACCGATCAATCCTTTTTTTTCTTCTTCTAAGAAAATCTCATATTTACCGTTTTCAACTTCTCTTGGAAAAATACGAGTGAATTGAAAGTCTGGAAAGAAAATTGTATTCAGTGCTTCTAATAAATCTTTTTCTATTAGAGCTGGGTTTTCACTTGCTAGATTGTATATTCGTTGAACGACAGCAGTTGCACCTTTTCCATCTGGTTTTACCTCAAAATTATTAGAGACAGGCTCTTCAGATATATCTCTATCTGCAAGAAGTCTTCTAAAAATGTAACCTCTCATTGGATTTTTTATGGTTCTGTTCAATTGTTCATTGAACATAGTGTGAACTTCTTCACCTGAATCATTTTTTTCCATTCGCTCATAGTGGTTCTGCTGATTATCTACTCTACAAGTTATATATTTCCCTGACCATTTCTTTCCATATTCATTGTAGTTGCCTCCAATAGCACCACCGCTTGTGCTAGAAGGAAATACTATGCTTATTACATCATCCTCAATTGGATAGGACACGAAGAATAATGGGGTTTTGTTTTCTCTGCCAACAACAGGAAAGTCTTGTGGAGCTGTGCAGTGATTTATTGTATCAATAAGAGCTGACTTGCCTGTGTTATTTTTTCCTACAATAAGGTTTATTGGAAGAACAGAATCGAATCCTTGCTCTTCTTCTCCAAATGCTTTGAAATGTTGTGACTTTATTTTTACTGTTTTGAGGTCCATATATTTTTTCCTTTATCAACTCAATTATATATCATGACTTTAGTAGGGCTTTTGAAGAAGTAATGAGACAGTTTTGTATCACGCGGTAAGACACGGTAAGGCACAAAAACATAAAAAACTCTTTTTATTTTGGCACGTTTAGACACGGTTAGAGAGATTCCAATTCCCCCATTCAGGCACTACCATAGAGTTATTTTGGCTCGTTTAGGCCAATTTAGGCTGAAATCATCAATTCGATATTCATTTATATGCACTTATGTATCGGTACATATTGACTCTCGTGTCTCTTGTGTCATCATTCAAATATGAACACAAAAAACATTGATCTATCGCATTATTATTCAAATAATACTAAGCCTATTTCACAAAAAGAACTCATAGATGCAATGAATAAGCATACTTGTTTTACACGCAAGTTTGCCGAGTTGCTTATTAGACAATCTGACCCAATTACTAATCAATTCAGAAAGGACAAAGAAAATGGCAGGTAAACCATACAAGCCTAGATGTGTAAATGACTATGAGTTCGATGAAGTAGCTAGTTCAATGCAAAAAATGATCCGTAGGGGGAAAGAATACGAAGCTGTGTTTTGGGCATATATTTTATTTGTCTCTGGCTATGGACTCTATATTTTCAGAAGGCTAACAATTATTTGTTCCGAGGATGCTCCAGCTGACCCACTAACCATAGTTGTATTGAGCTCACTTCATCAAAGTTATTTGATCCTTCACAAACACAACAAGAACTCTGATTTATATAAGTTTCTTCTTATAGTTCATGCTGTATTACGTCTTTGTAGAGCAAAAAAATCAAGAGAGAACGACTCCTTACTAAACTTGATAAATTATCGTTTTATGAATGGTGAGCAACTTCCAGTCTTAGATTTGAGCATCGATCCCCATACTGCCAAAGGAAAATCTTTGTATGGAAGATTTGATGACCTAAAAGATGGCAAAGAAAAAGACAGGTTAGATCGTTGGTACTCAGAATCATCTCTCGTTGAAAATGAAGGCTACCCAGACAAATGGTATGAAGATTTGAAAAAACTCCGATATGAAAGAGCTAAGAAAAATGAAGATAAAAGTGATGAATAATTGCTTTTTGACCGTTATATTGCAGGAAATATGTACTTCCTATTATACAGATTAGATAAAAATATACACTTACCTCATAAAAATAAAACTACAAAAAAATTAGTAAAAATAAGACTAAAAATAAGTACCAGATCAGAAAACCTAGTTATATTGGCGTAAATACATACTTAGTCACACAAAAAAATGAAGATGAAAACAGCAATCAGCAACTTCCAAGACTATCTCACAATCCAAAGAGGTTGTTCTGTTGGTACTGTAAAAAGCTACTCACGGGATTTGAAGATGTTCAATTCTTATTTAGTAGATAAAAAATGGTCAGATGATATTTCCCAGATACAGGAGCAAGAAATTATTAGTTTTTTAGCCTACCTATCTATCCCCAATGGTAATAAAAAGCCCAATTCAGTGATTACACGATCTCGAAAATTATCGAGTATTAGAAGTTTTTTCACTTTTCTTAGAAAACGTAAATATATTGAGGCAAATCCAAGTGAAGATATTGAATTACCATCATTGCCAGAGCTTGAACCTGAATATCTAAAAATTGATGAATATCAAAGATTACTCAGAACAATAAGG
>JAHIVL010000098.1 GCA_018816485.1 Patescibacteria group bacterium
CTTATCACCTTTCTCACCCCCTAAACACAAACAAAAATAACCTTAATTCAAATATAACAGTGTAATAAAATGAGACATTTCGGACACTCTGTCTTAAGAACACCATTTTTTTATCTATGACCTTTCAGAAATTATTCTCTCTACTTCAGCTTCTAGTCGCTTATTATCGTAAATTTTTGATACTTTTTTTAGTAAATCAAAATCAATCATTTTAAGACTATCAAAAGCTAGCCCTGAAGCCAGATATAAACTATCACAAATTGCTCTTTCAGGACCAGCAATTAAATATTTTTTTTTATCTTCTATTCCTAACATATTATAAAAAACTTTTTCCTTAAGTTTATGATAAACAAACTTTTTATTTTTTGAAAACATAGTTAATTGCTTACTTTGCAAAGCCATAGAATGAATTGATGAATACAATTGAAAAATAATTCCATGCGTAGCTAAAGCTGTATAATGAGAGATATAAGAAGGAATAATAAGTTTCTGAGCCACCTCGAAAGAATTAATGTCGTCTAATTCTCCAACAACATAAACTCCTTTATGAATTTTTTTTAATCTTCCTGTTCCTAGGTAATACCTAATATTACTATAAAGTGATGTTTTATTACTCACTTTCCATAAAATTGCCAAATCTTGAACAGTAAAAACAACTTGGGAGCTAACTAATAATTGTTCTATCTTTTTTAGATTAGCGTTTATCATCATAACTAGCTAAAATTTAACTATATACGATGACATTTGTCAAGAATCAGTTTGGACATGTTTACACAAACATAAGAGGTATTTGTTGATTTATAAAACTCAGTAAACTTTTTAGCAAAAGTCCATAAATTCAGTACTAATTCATTGACAAAAGTCCATAAATTTGGTATAAATTTATGGAATGATAAAAAGACAACTAACAAACACCATTATTTCCAACCATAAAAATGGATTCATAGATATAATTTACGGACCAAGAAGAATCGGCAAAACTACCCTAGTTTCTCAAATCTTAAGTAAACTTAAAAACTTAAACAATAGTGAAACCATAAAAATATTTAATGGCGACTACTTAGAAGATAGAGAAATTTTTTCTAACACCTCTTTTATTCATCTAAAAAAATTGTTAAAAAAACAACAACTCTGGTAATAGATGAGGCTCAACGCATTCCCAACATCTCTTTGAGTCTCAAAATTTTAATAGACGCTTTTCCAGAACTAAGAATTATTGTTACTGGCTCATCGTCACTACATTTATCAAAAGGTGCAAAAGAAGTTTTAACGGGTAGAACTCAAACATACAATCTATATCCACTATCAACACTGGAACTAGGAACAAACTTTCAAGATCATCAGTTAAAACAACTTCTTGAGAATCAACTTATTTACGGTAGCTATCCTCAATTAACCAACTTTGACAAAAACATTGATAAAGAAAAGTATTTAATCAACATTGTTAACGATTACCTTCTCAAAGACATCACTGACCTTCAACAGGTTCAACCAGAATCTTTACTAAACTTGGCAAAACTACTCGCTTTTCAAATTGGTTCCGAAGTTTCACTCAATGAACTTTCTAAAAAACTTGGCATAGATATTAAAACAGTAAAAAGATATTTATCTTTACTAAAACAAAGTTTTATTATTTTTGAACTTGGAGCTTGGTCAAAAAATCTTCGTAAAGAAGTAACGAAAAGTAAAAAGTATTACTTTTGGGATACGGGCATTAGAAATGCTTTAATCGGTCAATTTTCCCCTACTAGCATAAGATCAGATATAGGAGGTCTTTGGGAAAATTTCTTAATTATTGAAAGAATAAAAACTCTAGATTATGCTCAAAAACTCAAAAACTACTATTTTTGGCGATCATACGACCAAGCTGAAGTAGATTGGATAGAAGAAAATGTTTCAAACATGAACACACAATCAAAAACCAAACAACTGCAAGCATTTGAATTTAAATGGCGTAAAAATAAAGCAAAAACTCCCAAAAGTTTTTTGGAAGCTTATGACACAGTGGTGCAACTAGTAAACAAGGAAAATTACTTAGAATTTATTATGGAATAGTGCGGTTTATAAAAAATCCACCAATAACTTCCAAAAGTTACCTACTGTAATTACCTCAGATTTGTCTATCAAGTTGTTATATTGATTTATAAAACTCAGTAAACTTTTTGGTAACTGCAAACCACTCCACTTGTACTTAACCTCAAAAACATCTATTTTTTGGGTATTTTTTAGACAAATAAAATCCACCTCCGTTTGGTTAATATTGCGCCAAAAACGCAAGTTATGTTTTTCATACAAATCTACAAGAATTAAAGCTACGGCATTTTCAAAAAGTTTTCCTCTGTCCGTAATAATAAGTTTTGGTAACAACTTACCTAAGATAGCATTTCTTATCCCAAGGTCGTTAAAGTAAATTTTTGGCATATGAATCAGCTCTTTAAATTTATTTTGAGAAAAAGGATAAATTTTCCAAGTTACAAATGTTTTATCTAGGGCGTTTAGTATTTTTTCTACCTCGTACTTTCCAATCCCAGTTTTCTGAGAAATACCTCGTTTACTTAGTAGGTTGGTTGTGTTTTCAGCTAAAAAAGAGGAGATAACAGAAAGATTAAACTGGTTTTTAATATTAAATAAATCAACTAAATCTCTTAAAATATATGATTCTGAAATTTCTTTTAAAATTTCTATTTTTGTACTCTCACTAGGAGAAACAACTACCTCAGGATATCCTCCAAAGAGCATGTATTCTTCTAAAGCTTGAGTTAATTGTGGAAATGATCCAGTAACTTGATTAGGATTAATTCCTTTAAATAACAAAATTTCGCTAAAGCTTAAAGGGGAAAGGAAAAATTCTTTCTTACGACCAGTTAAAGGTTCTTTTATTTTTTCTTTTATATCAAGAGAAGCTGACCCAGTTAAAATAAATTTAATTCCCAACTGCTTGTCATAAATATACTTTACGAAAAGACCTATGTTTATCATCCTCTGAGCTTCATCTATTACCACAATCACTTTGTTTTCAGCATTAGTTTTTTTGGCCTGAATGTAAAAAATAAATTTGTCTGGGTCTGAAAACTCCAAAGGTTTTTTATCTAAGTTGAAAGAAAAAACATCGTAGTTTCTGTTTTTTTTAAGAAATTCGGTTAAGCAAAAAGCTACTAAAGAACTTTTGCCAACCTGTCTTGGACCATACAAAACAGTTATTTTATGGTTACTAAAGTGCTGTAAAAATTCTTTTTGAATATATCTGTTGATATAGTTTTTAGGGATTAAATGCTGCATATAATCAAATTATCTACTAAAACTGCAGAAATGTCAACAGATTTAGTACGAGATTTAGTACGAAAAATAAAACAACCCCTAGGCTTGCCTCAGGGTAAATTGAATCTAATTCGCGCAAACATAAAAAGTATTTATTCTAGCAGCAGCTCCAATACCACACTCCGCAACAGAACCAGCAATATCAGCATCAGAAGCATTGCTTAATGTAACACCAATATAGAAACTTTCGCCATCGGCAGCACCTGAATAGACATTAAAAACTGGCATTGATTTCATATAAATAGTGCCACCAGCTGCAGAATTGAATTCATCACCAGCGGTACAAACTGCTCCTCCACAACTTGTAATTGAGCTACCAATTGGATAACTCTGATTATCATTATAGTACAACCTCATGGCAACCTGTAATTGCTTAAGATCACCTTTTAATTGAGTATCTTTAGCTCTTCCCCTTATTCCTACAAAATTAGAAAGCAATAATGCTGTCAAGACACCGATAATTGAGATAACCACCAAAAGTTCTATCAGAGTAAAACCACTATTAAAAATTTGTTTATTTTTCACTTATGCCCTTTCTTAATCAGGTACTACAGCACCCAAAGTAGTATTACTGCTTGCTATTCCATAATTACAACCTTCACCACCGCAACCCAAACCAGCTAATACAGCACTATAAACTCCCGGAGCACCACCGCTTTGTGGCACAGCTTTATCATGTACATTTTCCAAACGAGCATAAATTATATAACTCGTACCATTTGAGTCATAAAAAAATAAATTGGATCCCGCATCTTCTGGTATCTGAACCATATAGGTTGTGCCATTATCATCCTGCCAAATCGAACCATAGCTGCATGCTACCACTCCACCAACTCCACAGCCTTCAATATCGCCAGAAGCACTTCCCGTAGGATATCCCCCATAATCATTGTAATAAACTTCCAAAGCAGTAGCGATTCCACTCAAACTGCTTTTTCTATGCGAATCTCTAGATTTCGTCTGAGCTGAAGTAAATGCTCCCAAACCAATCACGGATAAAATTCCCAAAATCACAATAACTATCAAAAGCTCGATCATTGTAAAACCAAAATATTTCTTTTTCATATTTAAGCCATTATATATCTTTTGGCCATCTCCATCACTAGTAAGTACATACACTATTGTCTATACAAGCCTGCCAATTTACATATGGTCCATCAGCGCAAGGTGAACTAATTCCAAAAATATATACATTACACACTCCAGAACAACAAGAAGCAACGCTGCCTGCATAGTTTCCAGTCGCAACCGGTACTCCTTCAGAAACTCCATAATTATACTGTACAGCAATCATTCCAATTTCTAACGCAAAATATTCAAAAGCTCCACAACCAATAGCTCCATCACATTTCAAATCAGTTATTACTGAATCGTCATTTTTTTCCAAATTAGCCCAAACTCTAAAGCCATCACATGTTCCAGCGCCACCAGAATTATCAAAAGGCAAATATAAATAGTAACTATCATCTCTTGGATCGCAAGGAATTTGTTGCAAGTAAGGACTTAATTCGTGACTCGATGGAGAAACTCCCCCACAATTTTGTAAAACTGTTGCCGATGGATAACAACCGTTATCGTTGTAGTAATCTTCGAAAGCAATCTTAATTTTTTGCAAATCACTTTTTCTTTCTCCATCTCTAGCTTTTTCTAGTTGCCTTGGCACTAACGAAAGTGCCATCATAATTAACATTGATAATATAGCAATAACAATCAAAAATTCAATCAATGTAAAACCTCGATTTTTCATATCTTTATACTACTATTTACATTCATCCAACACTAGGGTTAAATAGAAGGTGAATATAAAGTATGTTCAAGGAGAACAAATTATGAAAATTCAACAGCTTTTTAAGCAGATACCTCTGTGGTCAGTTCTGACAACAGTATTTTTATCAGTTTTGTTGGTAGTCCCACTTACCGATAATTTTATAGATCACACAAAAACATATTTATTGTTCTTAAGTAGCATACTTATGATCCTGTTTTTTATCATAAAATCTTTGAGACAAGGATCTATTAAAATCACAATTAGCCCAATTACTGGTTCTTTGTTTTTCTTTGGATTAGCTGTTGCTGCTTCAACATTCTTTACTTCTAGCTATCCAATTGAAGCATTGCTCGGTATGGGTGGAATTTACATTTCAGCCACATTGATTGCAATTCTAGGTGGATCACTAATTCCCAAGGACTCTACGTCACAATTTATTAAGGGAATGACCTTAACAAGTGTCGTTTTAGTCGTTGCAACAGTTTTACAAATGATCGGATTTGGACCTGCACAACTAGTGAATAAACTAATAGGGACTAGCTTTCCTACAAGTATGGTTTTTAACATTACAGGATCTTCGTTCATTGCTTTGCAGGTTTTATTAGTAACACTTGTTGGCGCTGTAGCAAGTATTGTTTCAGAAAGAAAAGTAAGTAAATTTTTCGCTGCCTCATTGCCAATACTAGTCGTTGGAGCAGGAATTTTTGCTTGGTCTTTACTTCCAGGAAAAGACACTAGCTTAATCTTGCCAGCTTTCAATAGTAGTTGGTCAATCATGTTGGATTCACTTAAAAATCCAAGATCTGCGCTCATTGGTGTTGGTCCTAGTGCTTACAGCAATACATACTCAACATTCAAGCCATTGTGGGTAAACAATACAGCTCAATGGTCTGCAGTGTTCTCACAAGCAAGGATATTCCCGATCACCATCCTCACAACTTTAGGAACTATCGGCTTAGCTGCATGGGTATTCTTTGTTGTAAAGTTTGCAAAACTAAAAAAAAGATCGCTTATTTCAAGCAAGCCCATACACTACATGATTGCTTCAACTTTAATCTTGCAATTTTTACTGCCTGCAAACACAATATTATTAACAATTCAGGCTGTAGCAATTGCATTCTTAATAGCAAATGAGAAACACAGACTGCCATTATTACAGTTATTAACTGTAAAATTCAAAATTATCAATAAAGTTGAGCTTGATAACACACCATCAAAAATAACGAAGTTTCCACTTTACTTGTCCATAGTACTTGGATTAGCTGGAGTAGTTACTATGTTTTACTTTGTTGGCAGAGTCTACGCAGCAAATGTTCTAATGGCTAATTCATCAAAAGCTTTGGCTAACAATGAAGTAATAAAATCATATGAGCTTCAACAAAAAGCAGTTGCCTTAAATCCATATTTAGACACATTTAGAAGAAGATATGCTTCAACTAATATGGTCATTGCCATTGCTCTTTCTAACAAGGCAGATGTAACTGAAGAAGAGAAACAACAAATTTCTTCTTTACTCCAACAGGCCGTTAGGGAAGCAAAAGCAGCTACTACTCTAGATCCATTAGACTCACAAAACTGGTTAAGTCTGGCTCAAATATATAAGAACATGATTGATATATCTGAAGATGCCGCCGACTGGACAGTTCAATCTTATGTCACAGCAATTGAGACTAATCCAAATGACCCAGCTCTAAGAATAGAGTTAGCTCAAGTCTTTGCTGCTCAAGAAGACTACCAGCAAGCCATTAATATCATGTCTCAAGCTATAAACTTGAAACCTGATCTGGCTGGATCACACTTTAATTTAGCTCTCATTTTGGAAAAGGTAGATCAACCAGAAACCTACAGAGAAGCTAGAATTTCTTATCAAAGAACGCTCGTTCTTCTTGAAAATGGCTCAGACGAATATGTCATCGTGAACCAAAAAATTGAAGATCTAGAAACATTGATGGAGCAAAAAGGAATTAGTCTTGAACCAGAGCAAGCACAACAAGCACCAACGGGCACTGAATCACAAGTTCCGTCAATCACTGAACAGAATCTTGGAAACCCTTCCGAGGTAGCGCCAGTTGAAGTTGAAAATGTAGATTTTAATGCTAATCCTGAAACTACTGAAACACAGGAAATTCCAACAACTGACTTGAGTGATGAATTGAATTAAAAATTGGTGGTTTTTTATTATGCTAAC
>JAHIVL010000099.1 GCA_018816485.1 Patescibacteria group bacterium
AAGCTGGAACAAATCATAGAATTAAAGGCAGAAGATACAGTGCTAAAAGAATTGAGTTTGAAGATACTTTTAAACTTGATAAGTATTCTAGTTCAGATACATATTTGAAATACGTTATGGAGATTTTGTAGATATAGTTTGGTATAATTCCCGGATTATGAATCAAAGTGCAGAAAAAAAAAGTGATAATCTCGAAGATCCTAAAAATTCTCGTTTAAGAGAGGTTGCTAAAAAACCTGTTTTTAAAGTAGTGGAACTTATAGATAAAGCTTTTCCATGGTTAACACCAAACCAGATTACCGCATTGGGAACTACTGGCGTTTTGGGTTTGACTATTTATACTGCTGTTCTTGAGAAAAAAGGAGAAATTGATTTTAAAACTTCAGTGAAACTTTTGGTCGCATTTCTTGCTTTGTCCATTTCCGATGCCTTAGATGGAGGACTTGCTAGACACAGAGCTAAAAATGGGGATATATCTCATGATTCAAAAACTGGGCAGTTAGTAGATACACTCTCGGACAGATTGCAGGAATCTTTCTTGTCGTGGCTATCAATGTATCGTGCAAATGAACGAAAAGATAAGCTGGCAATGACAGCTGCTTTAGTTACAACACTAACAAATCCATTAAGTAGCTTTTTTAGAGCTTGGGCCGAGGCAAATGGGGTTGTTGTTCCAGAAGGTGGCAAAAATATATTTGATACTCTTGGTACTAGAGTTGGGAAAGTCGTAGCATCTTCAATTAAGTTTCTGCCAGTGAAAAAGGTTAGAGGTGTTTCAGTTCAAGCAACGATAGATATTTTGGTAGCTACAGCTACGATCAAAGTTGCTGTTGGCAGATTTAAGGCAGTTATAGACTCTAAGAGAATAGAAGATTTAGAGATAGGCAAAGGTGATTTAGAGTTGGTTGGGGATGGTGATTTGGTCGCTTTTTCAAATAAAGATGAAGAAGATAAACTAAAAAAACAAGAGATGATTGATGATGCAAAGGTAAGACTAAAATGGTTAGGAAGCCTCATGGTAGTCACAGGAGTTACAACTGGTTTGTTATATTGGCTGATGAAGAAAGAAGGTAATAGATAGCATAATATATCTTAATCCAAGCAATATTTTCAATCTATGTTATAATAAACTTGGTTTTGAACAGTATCGATAATAAGTCATTGTTGTTCTTAGCTAAGTAATAAAGCTCAGATTTTCTGAGCACAAGTATACGCTCGTTTACGAGCATGATAAGGAGTTGCATGCAAGATGCACCACAAGCAAACCCAAAGAAGCTTTTCGTTGGGTCAATTTCGTTTAACACAACGGAAGAAACATTAGTAAGTCTATTTTCCCAGCATGGAAATGTAGTAGACGCAGCATTGATTGTCGATCGCATGAGCGGTCGTTCAAAAGGTATTGCTTTCATTACTTTCGAAACTGAAGAAGAAGCAAAAGCTGCTATCGAAGCCCTTAATGGCTACGAACTAGACGGAAGAGCACTCGTTGTTAACGTTGCACGTCCAAGAGTTCCTAGAGATAATTCTCGTGGATATGGAAACAGAGATAACAATGGAGGTGGAAGCCGTTACTAAATTAAAAACTTTTTAAAATAGTAATTTAAATAAAAAAAGGGCCGAAAGGTCCTTTTTTTATTGGTTTTATTGGTCTAAATGTCCATACTGCCAGGTATAGCTACAAGAAAAAACCAACACAAAATTTCCCTTAACCCCCTTAACCCGATTTTTTCCATATAAAAAATAAGTATAGCAGGAAAATTAATGAGATTTTATGTATACTATAATCATATGGCAAAATTTCAAACACCTTTTGGCAAGTATTTTCGTGAGCTGGATAAAATTGACAAGGGACAGAGATACTCAAAAGAGTATGGTTCTATTATGATTTTGGGCTTAGTTGAAGAAGTTGGTGAGATGGCGCGTGCCTATTTGGCAGAGCATGGAAGAAAAGGCAGTAATAAAGTAGCTCAACAAGATGAAAGCTATGAACAAGAGCTTGGAGATTTATTGTTAACAATTTTACGTTTGGCTAGAATCAAGAGAATCAACCTAGATAAACGTTTGATGTACTCACTCAATAAAATCAAAAGGCGAAAAAGGAAATAGGGTATGAAAGGTTTTTTGGAATTTATCCGTGAACAAGGAGTAATCGGTCTCGCGGTGGGCTTCATTTTAGGAGGAGCTGTTTCCAAGGTTGTTGCGTCTTTGGTTGCTGATATTATTAATCCACTTTTAGGCGTAATCTTAGGTGCCACCGGTGGACTTGATACGGCAGTAATCACATTGGGATCAATCGAAATTATGGTTGGAAATTTTATTGGGGTGCTTATCGATTTTCTGGTAATTGCTATGGTCGTGTACTTTGGAGTTAAGGGGTTGGGCTTGGACAAACTTGATAAGAAAAAGAAATAATCTCTTTATTGAGGGTGACTTTGAAGGAGCTAAGAAAATCAGAGAAGAGCTTGGTTTGGGAATGAAAGACGGTTTTATTCAGTCCACCATATAGTTGTTTTAGCTAAAGCATAGTATTATTAAAGATGTAGCAAGTAAGAGTTTAAAGAAAAGTGGAGAAAAATTATGAATAAAATTATCGCAACTATGGTAATTGCACTATCATTACTTGTAATTCCATCCACTGTGTTGGCTCAGGATTCTCAGAAAGGACAGGGGATTTCACAACAACAAGGAACAGGCGGTATAGTAGCAGCATCTCAAAGTTTAGATAGAGTATCTCAGCGTAATAATAATCCTGAAATTGGAGAACAGATTAGAGTGATGGTGCAGAGCCATGAACAAGTTCAGGCCAGAACTGAGACAGCACTAAACAAGATGAGTCAAAGAAATCAAGCTGTCAAACTTATAATAGGTCCTGATTACAAGAATGCTGGTCAAGTCAAAAGCGATGTAGTTGGTTTAAGAGATGATATAGAGGAATTAGAGTTGCTTAAAGAAGATTCTTTACCAGCTGATGAAGAGGATATTCAAGGAGCTATCGATCAACTAGAAGTAGAAGCTGAAGATCTTGAAGTAAAACTAGATGAGCAACTATCAGGTACTAGTCTTTTAGGATGGTTGATGAGACTTTTTGTTAAATAGATTTATTTTTGAATAATTCACTCTACTTCTGGTAAAATTCCCAGAGCGTCGTTGAATCTGTTAATAAAATTAAAAAGTCCAACTACGGAAGTTAACTCCACTAACTCCTCATCAGTAAACTCTGTCTTAACTTTTTCAATTAAAGACTCTTCTATAGCAATTATACCCATCCATTTAAGATAACTATACTCATAGCTAACATTAATACACCAGCTATCAAGTGTAGTGTTTTTAGTCGTTTTTGACGCATTTCTTCTGCTTTTTTTGGATCAAAACCTTTATAAACAGCCAAAGAAATTAAGATCATAGGAGATACAAAAATTAAATTATACAAAATAAGATAGAAAATCGCCTTTGCTTGAAGTGAGTTTTTCGCAAGCATTCCTAAAATTACAATATAAGGACCGCTCGTGCATGGAAGCAAAATTAAGCTTACTATAAATCCAACACTGAAAGCACCAAAAGGACTTGATACTGATTTAATTAATTTCTTAAGATTAGGTCTCCATGCTACTGGCACTTCCATTAAAAAACCTTTCCCATACCAGAAATAATCTTTCAAGTTAAATAATCCTAACGCAAATGCTAACCAACCTATTATTTTATAAAATATATCAGAAAATCCACCCATTGATATTGCCTTGTACATTCCAAGTCCCATCAAAAAGTAAGAAATAAATATAGAGGCAGTAAACGCTATGCCAGATTTTAAAGCTTTTTTTCCATCACCTGCCGCCAGTATAGTACTCATCAAGATTATTAAAACTGCAAAGGCGCAAGGGTTGATAGCATCCACAACGCTAGCACCAATAACTGCAATTAGAGTTAAGTCTGATTCAATTTTGGGTTCAAGTTGCTTATTAGTTTCAATTTTTTTTAACTCTGTTTCACCAATTGTAGTTTCGTTAACTTGTTTTAAAAATTTATCTGCCTCAATAACAAAGTTATCGATAATTGGTTTATCACCTACTATAACTTTATCGCCAATGACAATAATTGGAACTCCTCGTTCATTAATTGGAACATCTTTTTCAGTCAAAATTTTATTAAATAAAACCGCATTGTCTTTATCAAAATAAACTTCTTTTTTTTCTACAGGATATTTTTCCAATATATCTTGTTCTTCAAAAAATTTTTCTACCCTCACACAATGTGCACATCCTATTCCATAAAAAAAATAAATTTGAGAATTTTCTTGTGCCTGAGCTAGATTTACTAAACCTGATAAAAAAAACAGAGTTAAAAAAAAATGAATAATTATTTTTTTCATAATTTATTTCTTTTTTCAACAAATAAGACAGCTATTATTGTAGTTATTGGTACTGCTAATACAAGACCAATACTTCCAACGAGTGTTCGTACTACTTCATCAGCAATAATTTCATAGTTGATAATTTCTGAAAAGGGATGAGGATTATCAACAAAAATTAAGAGTAGTGGAAGCGCAACTCCTGTATAAACTAGTATCAAGGTATTTACCATTGATGAAATATGATCTCGACCAACATCCATAGATCTTCTATAAAGTTCCTCAAATTTCAATTTTGGATCAACTTTTTTTAACTGAAAAACAATGGCAGATTGAGATATCGTGACATCATCTAGCACTCCCAAGACACCAATAATAATTCCTGCAAGGAGCAGTCCTTTAATATTTAAGCTACCTTCTTTATCTATTTGAAGAAATCCTGCCTCTTCTGAAACAAAGCCTGTAAGCTTGGACGACTCAACAAAAAAACCAGCTAAAATTCCGGTAATAATCAGAGATATAATTGTGCCAATAATTGCTATCGTTGTTTTTTTATTAAATCCATGAGAAAAATAAAAAGTGATAGGAATAATAAGCATTGATCCGATAATAGCAATCTGTATAGGTTCTCCTCCAGCTAATATTTTAGGAAGAATAAACTGAAAAATAATTAAAAATGAAACGCCCATTCCAATAAGAGAAGCGACTCCTCTCCAGCTAGCTATTAAGACAACTAAAACTACAAATATTATAAATAACTGAAGTAAAGAATCTCTTCTTATATAATCAATAATATAAAAAAAATCGTTTCCTTCAAAGTCTGTGCTGTAGTTTACTATAACCCTATCTCCCACTTGATATTTTTGTATATTTGCAAGGGGAATTACACCATTTTCAACAACTACAGTTGCGCCATTCAACAAACCTTTTGTTATAAATAACTCAAGTTTTTGATAAGGTTCTTTTTCTTCCAAAACTTTGATGACATTAGCTTCCAGAGTTTCCTCTTTTGAAGGTTCTACTTGTTTGAAATCTTCCTGTGCGCTCAAGTGAGAAATAGGAAACACAATAAATGAAAATAGAGCAATTAAAATTATAAGTATTAATTTACTAAGTCTCATGGTTATTTTATAATTCTAATTGCTTTTCCATTAATTATAGCATCAGCTATTTTTTTGTAAGTCTTATCCAATACTCTAGCAAAAGTTGATTGAGATATTCTCATTTTTTCAGCCGCTTCTGTTTGTTCTAGTCCATCAACATCATGAAGTTTTAAAGTTTCAAGCTCGTCAGGTTCCAGCGTAACCTCTTCTAGAATACTTAAAGGTATACCCTGAGGCTTAAAGTAATATACGTTTGGACTGAATTGCAGATAACGAAGTTTTTTAGGTCTTGGCACAAAAATTTATTCCTCACTTAACTCTTTTTCTTCTTTCTTAACGTCTTCCAGTTCTTCTTTTAAAGCCTTCTTGTAATCAGCTAGTACTTTTATTTGATCATCTTTAGTTTGAGGTAAATTAAAACAACTAAAGTACTTTCCCATCCCACGACCAGCTCCAAATCTTCGTCTCCAACCTAGGCCGAAGCCACATGGACCAAAACCAAAACCTGAGTTTTGGTCTAAATCAGTGTCCAAATCACACGATCCTAAACCTCTGCCTGTTCCAGGACCTTTACCTTGCGGACCTTTTTTATTAAATTTTGGCATAATTTTTCATTTCCTTTCTTTAATTTAAGAAATAATTATGAATATATACCCATTATATGCTATTAAAAATTAATGTCAAGCTAGATTAGGGATTTTACAGAAATTAAGCAATAATTAAACGGTGCAAGCATCTAGTAGTTTGGTAATTTGAGCATAATCATTTTTAACTTCATAACCAACAATGATTAATTGAGTTTTATCAATTTTACAATCTTTCGTCACAGGAAACCAATCAAATCTCTTGTAAACTCCGTTAATTATTTGTATGCCTAGAGTAGTTTTAATATAGCCTTTAAAACGAATTACATTTTTAGGAAAATTAGCAAAGACTTTTTCCAATTTTCCAATATCAAAGACCTTATCAGAAGTAAAAGAGAAGGTGTTAATATGGTCAGATTTTTTTGTTTTATCATGATTTTTTTTTGAAAGTATGTTCATACCAAAAGCCAATTGAGGATCTAGTTTGCCATTGGGAGCTTCAACGATAGGCGAACGTTCGTTAAATTCTCTAATATAGCCAACTACTATTCTTTTTCGAGCTTCATCTACTTGTTCAACTTTGTTAAATACAACAAGATCTATAAAATTAGCTTGGTCTCTAGTGTAATCATCTAAATATTTGTAGCCTTGAAAATTAACGACATCAATGACAGTGACCAGTCCGTCTCTGATTAGGCGTGGGTTGCCATCGATAACACTGCCTAATTCAATTTTATTTTCAGTCTTATCAGTTCCAGCCGTTTCAATGATTATTCGGTCAGGATTAGATTTATCAATTAAATCATTGATAGCTGTATTTAGTGGACCCAATAAAGTGTGATAAATACATCCATTAAGTATTTTTTTGCTTTCGATTTTTTTACTTCTAACAATTTCAGCATCGATATCCATCGAGCCCAACTCATTTTTGATGTAAACTACTTGTTCTCCAATACTTTGTAAATAGTCTATCAAACCTAAAATGATAGTAGTTTTGCCACTACCCAAAAATCCAGAAAAAATTGTGACAGGTATTTTTTTATTCATATTTAATGATAAGAGATCAGAGACTTATAAATTTAACGTCATACATGCTCACGCATGCCTGACGTTTCTTTCCGATTTTATCAGTATTCATGTATAGTTTAACACTTTTATTAACTATTTGAATACAACCAAGAGTTTTTAAGAATTTGCGATGCCCGTTAGTGATTGAAACCATTTTTGTTTGGGGCTAACACATTTTTGTTTAGAATTTACTAAAGTCGCCAGATATGATAAAATGCAAAAAATTTTAGAAAGGAAAAATGGTAAACAATACAATAGATTCGGAATGGAAGCGCATGCTTAGATTAGCCTCTACTCTAGAACAAACGGGATCTCCTGTTGATCTTTTTAATTCAGACTTAGTAGCTGCGGCAATAGCTCGGAAGATTGTACAATATGTTGATGAGCAAAAACTAACCATTCAACAAACACAGGATGCTCTTTTGTTTCTTAAGTCTTCTTCTCCCTCGCGAGATTGATGAACTTAGGTGAGTTTCTAAAAAATCAGGCGTAAGTAAACTTAGGTCACAGATTAATATGTTTTTTTGATATAATATCGGTGTTATGAATAAAAGGAATGTTTATCTAGTAAATTATTGTTGCTCCTCCCTTTTCTTGGGGAGGTCGTGTTGTAGTTAGAAAAAAACAACAGTAAGGTATTTAGACCTCCCCAAGGGAGGTTTTTTTATGGCAAAATTGATCAATTAAAAAGGAAAATATGAAAAAACAAATAACTAAAATAACCAACTTAATAGGAAATACACCCCTGATAGAGTTTGATTTAGACTTAGGGGGAAGTACTGTATTAGCGAAACTAGAAAGCTATAACTTGACGGGAAGCGTAAAAGATAGAATGGCTCAATTTATGATGCAAAGAGCCCAGGAAAAAGGTTTGCTCAAGAAGAACACAACAATTGTTGAGGCTACTACAGGCAATACAGGAATTGCTCTAGCGGCTTTGTCTGCAATCTATGGTTATAAGCTAATAGTAGTAATGCCCGAAGACGTAAGCAAGGAAAGAGCGGAAATGTTAAAGTTGTATGGTGCTAGGGTAATCTTAACTAGTAAAAAGAAAGGGCCACTTGGTGCAATTAAAAAAAGGGACTATTTGGCAAAACAGATAGTCGGGTCTTGGATTCCAGGTCAGTTTTCTAATCCAGACAACGTTGAAGCTCATGCAAAAGGGATTGCCAAAGAAATATTAGAGCAAGCTGGTGGAAAAGTTGATTATTTTGTTCATGGCATTGGCACTGGAGGAACATTAATCGGCATAGCAAAAGTATTAAAACAAAACTATCCAAAAATAAAGATTATTGCCGTAGAGCCAGAAGAGTCAGCAGTTTTTGGCGGTGGTAAACCAGGCTTTCATGGTATACAAGGAATCGGCGAGGGTTTTATACCGTCTTTAGTAAATAAGAAATACATAGATGGTGTTGTATCTGTGTCTACGAAAGAAGCTCTAAAAGAAACAAGGGTATTAGTAAGCAAACATGGTTTGTTAGTTGGAATAAGTAGTGGCGCCAATATTTCTGCCATAAAAAAACTAAAGAAAACTGTTAATAG
>JAHIVL010000100.1 GCA_018816485.1 Patescibacteria group bacterium
TAAAGAAAATTCGAAAATTACAAACAAAATTAAACAAACTCAATCAGTACAAATTAGTTGAGGCAACGAATACATAGTTCCGTTACATTTCTTAGTGAGGCAACATGCATAGCTTGAGTTTTCTAATTGATTGCAGAAAGCTATGATATCGTTATTACTAATTTTATTTATTCTCTTGGTAATGGATACAAGCTAATTGGTTCGCGACGGCGAGTGATGAGCGAAGTGAAACGGAGTGAAGCACCCGCCTAGTGCATGCACCCCAGGCTAGCTTCTCTTGCTTCGCAATTTATTTTATGTATACCCTTGTGGTACTGTATCGACAAAATCATTTGTAGAGAGTTTATTTAATATTTTTTACTATATAATAGAATTGTATGATTCCAACAGAATTTATTAGACAGTTTTGTTTTGGTGGGTATGCTATTTTTGATTTTGTAGCGGTATTTTTATTAATTTTTGGAATAAAGGGCATAAAAATAGTCAAAAAAAGTAATTTAATAAAGGAAAGTTAAGGATGAAAACATTAAAAGGCACACAAACCGAACAAAATTTATTAAAAGCTTTTGCTGGAGAATCTCAGGCAAGAATGAGATACGATTATTTTTCAAAGCAAGCTAAAAAAGACGGATTAGAGCAAATCTCTGTTATTTTTAATGAAACAGCATTGAATGAAAAAGAGCACGCGAAAAGATTCTTTAAATTTCTAGATGGAAGATCTGTTGAAATTACTGCCACCTATCCTGCTGGAAAAATAAGTACAACTATAGAAAATTTAAAAGCTGCGGCTGAAGGTGAGAATGAAGAATGGACGGAGCTATATCCTGAATTTGCTAAAATTGCTAAAGAAGAAGGTTTTGGTGATGTCGCAAAAACCTTTCGTGCAATAGTAATAGTAGAGAAAGCTCACGAAGCAAGATATATAAAACTCTACAATAATTTAGAATCTGGCAAAGTTTTTAAACATGCTGGAAAAATTATTTGGAAATGTCTAAATTGTGGTTATCTATATGAAGGAGATTCTGCTCCTAAAGAATGCCCTGCTTGTTTGCATCCACAATCATATTTTCAGATTAAGGAAAATAATTACTAAAAAATATTGTGTTTCGAAAAATTAAATTCACTGATATATGTTTCCACATATATACCCCGATACAGGTTGGTCTGCGACTCGAACTATGCTATAAACATCTGATATAATCTTTTTATGTCATTTCCACAAAGCATTTCAAATTTAATTAAAACTCCCACTTGTTATAAGCATGGTGGGGAATGGGAAGTTGATTCTTCTTTGGTATATGAAAATATGAAGTTATTACTAATATGAAAACTTTTTACTTAGTTCGTCACGCCCAGTATGATAATCCATTAAATATTTTGGTAGGCAGATTGCCAGTTGTGTTATCGAGTGAAGGCGTTGCCGAAGCAGTTAAAATATCAAAATAGAGTGGTTGATTTTTGGAATGATGTTAAAGGTCGCAACGACGAAAATATTATTATTTGCTCTCATGGTGATCCACTATATTTACTTTATGCTAAATTAGCGAAAATTCCTACGCCAGATATTAAAGAGATTTATGATATCTCAGATGATGAGTATCAGCCGAAAGCTTCTATATTATTTGGATATTTGTTACTGCACGCTTTTGATTGAAGTAATTCTAAAATATTTTGATTCAGAGTAACCCCATTCCATATATCCTTGAATTTCAACCTCACGATTTATATTGTCTGTTAATGTAATCCACACATCGTTTGTGTCAGGGATAGCGTCAACAAGGCTTACTTGTTGAGGTGAGCCACTTGAATTTTCTTTGTCTAAAAATGATTTTGATAACTTTATCTGATAATCATAATTAATATCAGGTGCAGGTCGGTCGCTATTATTCGCAACTCCACGTAGAGTTAATCGTTCTGCTTCTGTGACATTTTCAACAGGTGTTATTGAATAAGGATTACATTTTAAGTTGTCTACTGGGTTTATACTATTTAGAACAAATGCTGTTCGTAGGTAGGAATCGCCTATATTTTTGTTTTTCCATTCCATTAGTTTCACGCCAGTTATCTGAACACATTTTCCCAAAAGTGTTTCTATCGTTTCGTCACTCGATATTAGGTAGTAACCATACAAATCCTGTTTATCGTTTTGATTAAAATCTGTGAGTTGGTAGGTAACACTAGATAAGCCGAGTTTCTGTTTTTCATCTTCATTAAGTCCGCTTGTACGAACTACTCCAATAATGGTTATTTGATTTTCTGATGCTTGAGTCAAAGGAGCTGTCGGTTGTGTAGTAATTGGCTGCTGACTGGGCGTTTGGGTTTTTCCTATTTGAATGCCTGTATAAACTGATGTAGCGACTACAACTAACCCAAATACTGAGAACAACAGAATTTTTGAGCAGTTGGTAGTTGGTGGGGTTGGAACAGGAGTTTGAGGTAGTGGTTGAAATGGTTGAATATTTTGTTGAATTTTGTTTTCCATATGTAAAGAGTATCAAAAAATAGAAACATTAACAATGTTTGGTCTCAACATGTTTGGTTTCCATACGAAAAGGCACCTTTTTGTTTAGGCCTTTATTTTTGAAAGGAATTGATGTCACAGTTGATCTATGAGTCTCATAGCCCCAAAGGTATTGTTAAAAATAAAAATATTAGCAATAGCTCGAGATTAGTATTGGACCAAGCAGAAAAATTTGGTGTTAAGCGGAATGTCATTCCTTGCACACAGCTTATTGAACTTACTTTTAAAAATAACAAACAAACATTTTACCATCAAGTTCCGTCTACAACTACAGCTTTAGCTAAAGGAGAAAGAACTTTCTTGAATTGATTTTTTATCTACTGATATTTCAAAAAAGCAAACTAGAGACTCATATATTATTATTGAAATTAATGATTTTCCATATGAAGGAAAAAACAGACACGCAGCTAGAGAATTTCTATTTTTAATGTTTCCAGAATTAAACAAATAATTTTTAATCTATACGTCTGAGCAGAGAACACCGGGCTTTTAAGCCCGGTGAGCTTCACTTAATCAGGATTGTTGCTAAGCCTAAAAATGTCAAAAATCCAAAAACATCCGTTGCAGTTGTAATAAAGATTGCTGCGGAAGATGCTGGGTCTTTTCCTAATTTTTTCATGATGACGGGTACTATAGTTCCAAATATTGAAGAAACGATTAGATTGACGATCATAGCGATCGCAAGAATCAAAGCTATCCAGATATCTTGATTTAAGAGCATAACGAGAACAGCAACAATGAAGCCATTAATAAGTCCGTTTACTCCTCCAGTAATTACTTCATTTTTTAAAGTTCTTAATACTGTACTTTTGCTCAATTTGTTATTAGAAAGACTTCTAATCATGACTGCCAGTGTTTGAGTGCCAGAATTTCCACCCATGCTCGCAACTATAGGCATGTAAACTGCTAATAAAACATTTTTAGCAATAGTCGCTGAAAATGATCTCACTACAAAAGAGACTAAGAAAGCAGTGGCCAAATTGACTATTAGCCACTTATAGCGAAATTTAATTTTTCTTGGTGCAGAATCAAAAACTGTTTCTTCGTTACTAACTCCAGCAAAGCTGTAAAGAGAGGCGGATGACTGTTCACCAATCAATCTTAAAATATCCTCAGAATAAATTATGCCGACCACCGCATCGTTTTCATTTAAAACAACAATTTTGTTATAAGTATTCTGTTTAAAAAGTTTGATAACTTTATCGTATTCTGATGAGTGGCGAATAACATGAATTTTCTTGACATAGTCTTTTATTTTTTTAGACTTATTAGCTAAGGCTATAGATGAAAAAGAGAGATAGCCAATTAATTTTCCTTCATTCATTACCAAAATTGTTGGCAACTTTCCCGTTCTTTTTTCATTGATCTTTAATTGTTCAATCACTTCAAAGATAGTTGCTTCATCATCAACTTGGATATAATTTAAATTCATTAATCCTGCTGCTGTTTTTGCATCAAATTTAAGGAGTATAGAAACACTTTGTTGATAATATTCACTTAGTTGATTCATTAATAACTCTTGTCTTTTTTTTGGCAGGAAACGCAATATATTGGTGACTTCATCTGGGTCAAGATATTCGAGAAAAGAAGAAATTTCTGTGTTTTTGAGTTGCGAAATAAGTAGTTTCTGAACTGTTTTTGAAAGTTGATTGATAGTTATAGCTTGTTCTTTTGGGGATAGAGCTAAAAATAGTGTGTGTCTATTTTTAGAATTGTATGAAATATCGTGAACAGTAGTTGACATAGTTATTATTTGATTATAATCATTAAGAAATAAAGTTACTACAGCAACTATTTTTTGCCAAAACGAGCAAATATACCTGTAGATAGCAATCTTTTTGATTGTGATTCCTGAAGAACTAATTCTCCAGACTCAATTTTGCCATCATGTTTTTTCATTAAATCTCGTAGCATGCTTTCTATGGTTTGTGGAGAAATTGATACGGCATAGGCATTAACTAAAACAAATAATGGATCATCTACTAAGATTTGTTCGCACAAATCCAGCAGTTCTGGAAATGAAGATTTGAAGTTCCAAACTTCTCCATTTTTGCCGTGACCATAGGCCGGTGGATCCATAATAATTCCATCGTACTTAACACCACGTTTTATTTCCCTAGTTACAAATTTCATTACGTCATCGAGAATCCATCTAATTGATTTCTCATCAAGACTAGAAGCTGATTGATTCTGTTTTGCCCAGCCAATTGTCGATCTCGAAGAGTCTACGTGAGTCACCTTTGCTCCAGTTTTCGCGCAAACCATACTGGCCATACCAGTGTATGCAAATAAGTTAAGAATATGAGGTTGATAATCCGGCTTTTGTTTCTTTAGCTCGATCAGTAAATTTTTCATCCAAGCCCAATGAACGCTTTGTTCTGGAAATACGCCAGTGTGTTTAAATGGGGACAGGTGAACTGTTGCAACAATATCCTGCCAATGTATTTTCCAAGATTCTGGCAGTTCTTTTTTAGTCTTCCAGCATCCTTTGTCACCACTAGTTTTTATAAAAACAGCATCTGCTCTGTCCCAAGCATCTTGAGGTCGGGATTTTGGCCATGTTATTTCTGGGTAAGGACGTACTAGAATGTTGTCACCGAATTTTTCGAGTCTTTCACCATTTCCAGTATCAATTAGTTCGTAGTCTGTCCAGGCTATTTGTTTTTCAATTATAGATTGATTCATGGGTTAGATATTATAGCATTTGAGGCTGATGTTAACATGATACTATTTTTTATCTGTTTTTTATCTTGAGAAATAGTTCTAATCATGGGATAATCTTTTGATAAAATAATTCATATGACTAGATATATCGAAGCAAGTGATACACCTTTTATATTAGATGAGCCAGATGTACTGAAGGCTTTGGTAAGTATGGTTGAAGTTCAAAGTAGTCCAGATGGATTTTACTTTGTCGATGAAGGCAATCTTTTTGTAGGAGGTGAGCCATCTGCAGAATTTATGGTAGTCATAGATAAATTAAGAGCCAGGGGTGTTGAAGTAGTAATTTTAACATCCGATAATCCAAACAATTTATCTACCTATGATTTGGCCGATCAAATGACTTCTGAGCTTGGAATAGGAAATGAGAGTGACGATACCCTCAACATAAGAGTTATAGTTTGTACTTTTAATCTGCATGCACAAGATGAGCCTCAATACAAAGAAGTTGAGTGTTATACGGGAGATGGTTATGAGGGCGTGATCAGTGCAAATGATACTCGACATGCTCAAGATTTAATGGTGGCAGGATATAAGGCAGGTAATCCAGATGCAGGTTTTATGCAGGCTTTCCAATATTTTGAAGATACTTTTGAACAAAGAGATGCGATGGCAACTCAGCAAGCAATGCCAAGGCCAGAAGCAACTGCTACTCCTTATACTGCTCCAACTGAGGATCGATCAATTGATGGAGCGACTGTTCAACCTAGCTACTACGAAACTCATCGAGAAACTGTCAATGCGGTTGGCATAACATCTATAATTTTAACTGCACTTGTTGGAACAACTGTTTTAACTCGACCAAAAAGAATGTTTGTTAAAAATGTTGAACAATCTAGAAGATCTGCTTTAAGCAGATTCACAACATTAAATGGAGAAGTTAGTACAGGCACAAGCTCATTTAGAGCAATTGAATCTTTTTTTAGAGATTCATATCCAGAAAAAGCTGTAGAATTTAGAGAAGAATATAGATTATTTAACGAAAGGTGGAGTTCTTTGCAGGATGCTAAGAAAGTTTTAGTTGCAGCTAAAGTGGGATTTTTTAGAAGCAAGTCTGGCATGAATGAAACCAATCAAGCTGCCGACTTAGTGCGCAGAGAAGCGATCGCACTTCAAGATGTAATTAAAGAAAAAAATATTCAGGCCGAAGAGTTGCAAGAAAGAACCAAGGCTGCTCAAACAAATACAGAGATCGCAAGAACAAAACTAGGAAAAACATCAGATTGGTATGAAGAAAAACGAATGGTTTTTCCAAATGCGCTTCCTTCAACAAGGCAAGCTTTTGTTCAGGTCGAAGCTATGTTTAAGGAAGCAGAGCAGAATTCTTACTATGTTACAGAATTAGCATTAAGAGGAAGCGATCAAGCTGTGGAAGTTACCCAAATTTTAGGAAAATTCACTCTAGCTGTTGATGCCCTCATTCATAGTTACGATTTTTCAGTAGATACTTTTAGAGCAATTACTGCAGAACTTAGTGACTGGTCAGAGTTAGCTATTGATCCAACTCAACTAGTAAGTTCTGGACAAAAACTATTGGACGAAGCTAAAGCAGGAATTGCAATTCCTGATAAATTAGAAGATGTCGTTGCTGTTTCTGAAGAAGCAGAAAACCAACTTAGATTTGCTAAAGATTTTTCAAGTGCTCAGGCTACAGTTCTCTTATTGCAAGATGAAAACAATGAAGGTATTAGGGAAATTAATAAAAAAATTAAAGAAGATACTGAATCAGAGCTTTATGAAAGTCATATTCAAAATACTCGAGATGAGGCAGCTAATGCATTGTCTAAAGCTAATTACGCCGCTTCACAAGGAGAGTGGAGTGAAGCTCAATCTCAATTAGGTATATTGAGAGTTAGAACTAATGAAACCCTAGCAGAGATGAAGCGCTTGGATCAACTTCGCAAAAGCAATGTTGATGATCTGGCATCAATAGCTAAAGAGGTTCGGGAAACTAGAGTTATATATCATTCTAAAACAACAGAGGCCTGGACTGATTTAAGCACTAAATTTAAGTCAGATAATTACGATGAGACTACAAAAAATTGGAATATATTACGAAAGGATATGTCTCCTGAAGAAACAGCAAACTTTAGCAGTCACTTTATTTTAATCGATCAAATTTTAAAGGAAGTAACCGATGATCCTAACAACCCTCAAGATATTGCTACCATAGCAACCGATAAAAACTCTATGGAAAAGCAAGAATTTGATGAAGCAGAGGCATTGATCAGGGATATGGAAAAACGTTTGGCAAGAGCTCAACAATTGATGGAAGGATTGCTAGAGAGGCAAAAATTAGCTAGAAAAGCAGAGGCTGAATATTCTGCGGCAATAAAAAACTCTGAGGCTCGTTTAGTAGCAGCTCTAGAAACAATTGATACTCCGCAAGAAGATCAATGGGTTGATCAAGAAGCTGAGGATATGATGACAGAAGCTGGAGAATTAATTGAATTTGCTAAAAATGCAGGTGAAAACTTAATTTTTATTGCGGCTTTTGAGGCTGCAACTAAGGCTACAAATATGGCAATTCAAGCAAGAAAAAGTGCTGAGGATCAAATTGATGTAATACAGGATCTTTATGCTAGCCTCAATGAAAATAAAGCCAGAAGCTTAGATTCTGTAAACTCTGTAATTTCTGCTGTAGACAAAGAAAAAGATGAAGTTATTACAAATGCAACAACTCAAGCACTAAAAACTTTGCAGTCTGCTGTCTTAAATGCAGGAAATGATGAAAAGGGACTGGCAGCTTTTGAAGACCATGATTTAGCAAGGGCGATCGAGACCTTATTAGTTGTATATAGTTCTATTGATAGATTGAGGGAAAGTCTAAATAGTAGTTTTGAAGGAGATAAAAGAACTTATCAAGCATTACTGGATAACTTAGATACAGCTATTAGAAGTGCAAAAAGTTCTATTTCTGATGCGGAAGATAAATGTGATGACTTAGATGCTGGGTATGCAGGTGATAGCTCATTGTCTTCAGCCAAATCGTCTTTACCATCAAGTGCAACTTGGGGGGATTCAAGATCTAGCATAGAAAGTGACATCCAATCTGCTAAACGGGCAAAGTCCTATGCAGATACGGCGGAGAGACAGGCTAAAGCTGCAATATCTGCAGCAGAGTTGGCAAGAGCTGCGGAAGCTGCAAGAGCTGCTAAGGAAGCTCAAGACAGAGCTGATGCAATAGTTGCAAGTCAAAGAAGAGAGACAACATCTTTTACAACAAGCAGTAATAGAGGTGGAGCAACAAGATTTTAATTCATAATCACATATGAAAACTTTTTATTTGGTTCGTCATGCACAATATGCCAATCCATTGAATATTTTAGTGGGTAGACTTCCGGTTGAGCTTTCGGAAGCAGGAAAGAAAGAGGCTGGCAAGTTAGCTTCTTTTTTTGAAAACAAGAATATCGATAAAATATATTCTAGTCCAGTGTTGCGTTGTAAACAAACAAGTGAGATAATTTCTTCAAATAGTATTTCAATTGAGCATGATTTAAGAATAGCCGAAACGCTTTCAGCTTTTCAAGGATATTGGGAAATGGATTGGGATTATTTTTTTACTCACGCCGAAGATCTTGGTGGGGAGACGCCACAAGATATTCATAATAGGGTGACAAATTTTTGGGATGAAGTGCAGAGTAAAAACCATAACAATGTAGTTATTTGTTCTCACGGTGATCCACTTTACTTGCTTTATGCCAATATAGCAGGAATTCCTTTGCCAACTATCAGGGAAATTTACAAAATTCCAGAGGACGAATATCAACCCAAAGCTTCCATAAGAACGCTTATTGTCGACAATAATGAAACTTCGATTGGACCAATTATTAATTTATAGGTTTGGAAATTTTTGCTTTTAGAGCTTTTTTAGTTTTTGCTTTTTTCTTCGCTACTTTTGTTGGTGCAACTTTTTCAGTTATTTTTTCAGTAGAGGCAGTTTTTTCGATTACTACTTCTTTTGCAACAACTTTTACTTCCTTGACTTCTTGATCCAGGCTAGCTTCTCTTGCTTCGCAATTCACCTTCTTCACCTTCTTCACCTCTTTCACTTTGTCTCTTGGAGTTAAGAGTTTGAAAATTTTATCTAATTTTGAATTAATTATTTCAAATTGCTTGTTGTAGTTTTCTCTAGGGCGAGTAGCTGGAGGTGAAAAACTTCCTTTGTGAGGTGAAAAACTTCTTTTATTGTTTCCACCATTACCTCTTTTTTCAAAACAATTACTACAATAAACAGGTTTTCCCGAACTAGGCATGAAAGGAACTTTACAGTTGCCACCACAATCTGCACAAACTGCGTCGTGCATTTGAGTAGGTCCAGAATTTTGTGAGCCAAATCGAGGTCTATCAGAATTTCGTCTGTTGGAACCTCTGTTGTCAGAACCTCTATGATCGGATCTTTGTCCATCTTGTTGTGGTTTTTGAAACTTGTTATTGTTGTTGTAATTATTCATAGATGTATTATACCAGGTAAATGTTATATTTATAGGCTGTAAGTATATTTTCTCAGCAAATTCTCAATATTGAGAATTACAATTCTGTTTATCGAGTTTAGCAATCAACTTGCTAATATTATGTTTGGTTAGTATTTTGTGTAAAAAGGAAAAATGTTAGAAGAAGAAATTAAAAGTGAAAAGAAACAAAAAGTGGTGAATAAGCCAGAAAAATCAAAAAAACTAGCTTGGTTAAAATGGCTTGCAGGCATTATTGTAATTTTATTATTATTTGGTGCTTTTCAGTTTTACAAGTTTCAAAAAGATTCAGAACTTCGACGCGAAGCTATACAAGCCCAAGAGTTTAAGTTAAGAGAGTTCTATCAAGATCAAGGATTAAGTGAGGAAGAAATTGATCAAAAAATTAAAACTGAAAGGGTCAATAATTTTCCAAGAGAAGACGAAGATAGTTTATTTAGGACAGTGTTTAGAACAATTAGACACACTACGGGAACAGGTGGTGTCCCAGGAGATTTTAGATAAAGATAAGGAAAATTATGTTAAATAAAATTAAAGAGATTTGGAAAAAGCAATCTAAAATAAAGAAAATATTGATAATTTTAATTTTAGGATTAATTTTATATTTGATTTTTAAACCAAAAACAAATGATACTAGTTTAGTTTATAAATATTCAAATGTTCAAAAAGGCGAGGTTATTCAAGTTGTTTCTGAAACTGGCGAGGTTACCACCTCTAATAAAGCAGAAATTAGCACCACAATTAACGGTGTAGTAACTGAAGTGTATGTTGATAATGGCGATTCTGTGAGAAGGGGCGACAAGTTATTTTATGTAACTAGTGACGCTACTGAAGAAGAGCGGGCTCAAGCTTATTCTAGCTATCTTTCTGCAAAAAATAGTTTGGCGGCTGCTCAGGTGAAATTAAATACACTAGAATCTTCAATGTGGGCAGTTCATGAGACTTTCGAAAGTAAGGCTCTTGATACTGAACTTTCTGTCGATGATCCTGTTTTTATTCAGACACAAAGAGACTGGTTAGCTGGTGAGGCAACTTACATCAATCAAAAAGATGTTATTTCGCAAAATCAAGTTGCATTAAATAGCGCATGGTTAAATTATCAAGCAACTATTGACGGTCCTGTCAAAGCTACAATTGACGGAAAAGTAGCAAATTTGGCAATAGCTAAGGGTCAAGCTGCGATAGCGACCGAAACTGCATTAATTATTAAAACAGAATCTCCAATTACAGTAAAAATTGCAATAAATGAAAATGATATAGGAACTGTTGCTCCAGGACAGACTGCTCAAATCGGGATCGATGCTTTGCCTGACACTAATTTAGTTGGCACAGTCGATCGAGTAGATGAGTTTGCAACAATTTCCTCTGACGTAGCTGTTTATTATGTCTATTTAACTGTTAACGAGGGTTCAGATAGAGTTCTTCCCGGTATGACTGCACAAGTAGATATTACGACTCAACAAAAATCAGATATCTTGGTAGTGCCAAATACGGCAATCAAACCTTATCAAGGAGAAAAAGCTGTTCAAATTATGGATGAAAAAACAAATACAGTGATTTATCAGCCAATTAAAATCGGTTTATCAGGAGATATCAATACAGAAGTAATTAGCGGACTTAGTGAAGGTGAGAAAATTATTATTTCAAGCACTAGTAGCACTTCAAAGTCTGGTGGATTATTTAGCCCTCCTGGTGGAAATTAGGATAAAATAGCAATGCACTCCCAAGAAATAATTTCTTTCAAAAATGTTCATAAGATTTATAAAACTGGTCCGGTTATTTATGAGGCTTTAAAAGGTATTAATTTTTCCATCAAACAAGGCGAGTTTGTCGCTATCATGGGTCCATCAGGATCTGGAAAATCAACGATAATGAATATTCTTGGAGCTTTAGATTTAGTAAGTTCAGGAGAATATAAACTTAAAGGAAAACCGATTGATTCTTATGACGAGGATAGTCTGGCTGAAATTCGTAATAAAGAAATTGGATTTATTTTTCAATCTTTTAATTTATTACCACGAACAACTATCCTTAAAAATGTTGAGAGACCAATGATGTATGCGGGCATTCCTGCACTTGAAAGAGAAAAGCGAGCTATGGAAGCTTTATCTATGGTTGGTTTAGAAAGTAAAGCCAAAAATCAATCAAATCATATTTCTGGAGGTCAAATTCAAAGAGTGGCAATTGCAAGAGCATTGGTAATGAACCCAAGTATTTTTTTAGCAGACGAACCAACTGGAAATTTAGATACCAAAACAGCTGAAGAAGTTATGAGTTTTTTTATCGAACTTAATAAAAAAGGTCATACAATTATTTTAATTACTCATGAAGAAAATATTGCCGATTTTGCCAAAAGAATTATTAGAGTTAAAGATGGTTTAATTGATAGTGATAAGAAAAATGGAAAGAAAAAATAAATGAATTTTATTGAACTTTTTTTACTAGCTGTTAGTGCACTTAAAAATAATATTGTAAGAACAATATTAACGATGCTTGGTATTATTATTGGAATTGCATCTGTAATAATAATCATTTCTTTGGGGCAAGGTGCAACTCAATCAATTGTTGGTGAAATTTCAAAGTTTGGAGCAAATATTTTGACAGTTTCTCCAGGTAAAATTCAAAGAAGACCAGGATTGAGCGGTGGCAGTGGAACAACAGTAGATACTTTGGTTGAAGCTGATTTAAAGGCTTTAAATGAACTTCCAAATGTAAGCCAAGTTTCTGGTTTAGTTAGCACAAATAAGCAGATTATATTCGATGGCGCAACTAATCAGACCTCGATTTCTGGAACTGACGAGACATATGCAGTTATGCACGAACTTAGTTTTTCTCAGGGATCTTATTTTACTGATTCTCAAGTTGCTACCAGATCAAAAGTGATTGTTTTGGGCGATGAAATTGTCGTAGAGTTATTTGGAGAAGATACCCAAGTGGTGGGAGAATCGGTTAGAGTAGATGGCAAAACTTTTAGAATTGTTGGGGTAGTAGAAAACGGTTCTTCAGCATACGTTCCAATTTCTACTGCTCAAAAAATACTTTTATCACAAAATTATTTTAACGGCATCGAGGTTCTGATTACTGATAGTCAATTGGTTGAATCCATGACGACAACTATTGAAGATATGATGTTACTACAACATAAAATTGATGACATAAATGATGCAGATTTCAGTATTCGAAGTTCTCAAGAAATGGTAGATTCAATTAGTTCGGTAACTGGAACATTATCAGCTTTACTATCAGGCATTGCAGCAATTTCATTAGTTGTCGGTGGAATTGGAATTATGAATATTATGTTAGTGACTGTAACTGAAAGAACCAGAGAGATTGGTTTGTTAAAGGCTATTGGTGCAAAGAGACGAGATATTTTGCTTCAATTTTTGATCGAGGCAATCGTAGTTACTTTAGCAGGTGGTGTAATTGGGTCTTCTCTTGGAATAGCTATTACATTTTTAGCAACAAAATTGCTCAGTATTCCTTTTGTTGTTAGTTTGACCTCAATTCTTCTGGCTCTGGGAGTTTCTGCTGTTGTTGGCATCATTTTTGGCTGGTATCCAGCAAAAAAAGCAGCTGAGTTGCAGCCTATTGATGCGCTACGATATGAGTAAATAATTAAACTTAATCTACAAAACTCAAAGCAATTCCAGTTTTATTTGCTCTACCAGTTCTACCAATTCTATGAATATAATCTTCATAAGTTTGTGGAAGATCATAATTGATAACGTGAGTAACATTATCAATGTCTAGACCTCTAGAGGCAATATCTGTTGCTAAAAGTACTTGAACATAGTTTTGTTTAAATTGTTTTAAAGCTCTTTCACGTTGAGATTGTGATTTATTACCATGAATAGCGGCAACTTTAATACCCCTTTCAACTAAAATTTGAGATAGTTTATTTAAACCGTGTTTGGTTCTTCCAAAAACTAAAACTTTATCAAAACCTTCGCGATCTAACAAATTACGTAGAATGTCAACTTTTGATCTACCCTGAATCTTTACAACTTCTTGATTAACATTTGTTGATGCTTGTTGTTTTTCAACTTCAATCTTAACAGGGTCTTTTAAGAAGCTATGAATTATATCTTGCATTTTGTATGGCAGTGTTGCAGAGAAAAATAAAGAGTGTCTTTTTTTTGGCAATTTTTCAATTACATATCTCATATCGTTAATGAAGCCCATATCAAACATTTGATCGACTTCATCTAAAACAATAGCTGAAAATGAACTGAAGTTAAATGAACCACGTTTTTCCAAATCAATTAATCTTCCTGGAGTTCCGATTATAAAATGAGGGCCTCTTCGTAGTGAAGATATCTGACTGTTCATGTTGGCTCCCCCAATACAAAGAGCGGAATACATTCCCATTCGGTTAGCAAAAAGCTTAAATTCATCATTGATTTGTATAGCCAATTCTCTAGTTGGAGCCATAATTAGGACTCTACCTAGTTTTTGATTTTGATCTTGAATAGTTTCATAGATATTATTAATTAAAGGAATTAAAAAAGCAGCAGTTTTTCCTGTGCCTGTACTAGCAACGCCAGTTACATCTTTGCCTTCTAAAATATGATTAATTATTTGATCTTGAATTGGAGTAGGGGTTTTGTAACCTCTCTCAAGAATATTTTGTTTTAATGGCTCGCAAATCTTAAAATCAGTAAACCGATTTTTTGCTGCGTAGGCTACTTTTTCTGGCTCACTAACAGTTGCTGTTGCTGTATTTTGAATTAAATTAGATGGATTAAAAGAACTTTGTTGTCTTGAGCGTCCTCTTTTTGAAAAGTGATTTCCTCCTCCACGAGAGTTTCCACCTCCACGATAGTTATCTCCGCTGGAGCTACCTCCACGAGCACTAGAATTACGGCTATTACCATGATTTCCACGACTACGGCTATTACCACCACGGGAATTATTACCACCAAATTTTTGGTTTGAGTTCGAAGACGAACTCCTTGAGAATGAACGATACATACTACTGCTTTCTATGTCTTAACCTTGACGTGTTTATAAATTAAAGGTTAAAGACAAGAAGCAAGAATGTATACTAGCTTAAACCCATTGGTTATTTCTTAAAATTTAATATAAGAAGCTTATAGTATAGCATACTGTCACTATAACTACAAGTTACAGTCTTAGCCTGTTAGCGTTTTCCGAAAATGTCCCCTTTGCGTTAAGTAGAAATGTCCCCTTTTAAATTAGTCGCTGGTAACCAAAGCCCGGGCTGAAACAACAACTTTTCATTGATAAATAGGTAAAAATAGTGTGTTAATAGTGGTAAACCACTATTTTTAGTGTTTTTGGTATGATTTTAGAGTGAAAAAATGTCTCAAATATGGTTCAGTTAAAATTAAAAAAGATGGTGTGATTTATACTACAATCATGTCAAAATACAATAAAAGAAAAAAGAGAGTTCA
>JAHIVL010000101.1 GCA_018816485.1 Patescibacteria group bacterium
AAGAGAAAATTTTGGACAACCAAGGGTTTCACTCAGGCTTTGAACAATCTCAAGCCCTGCGTTATGCCTGGTATTATTAAAAACTTCTCCTGGATTACCCAAGCCTGCAACAATATTCATATATAAACTTCAATCTTAATTAATTCATTGTAACAGTCTCCCTGTTATAATACATAATATGAAAAATGGTCTATTCTTTTCAATTGTTATTCCAACTTTAAATGAAGCAAAATACCTACCTCACCTATTAACAGACCTCAGCTTACAAACATATAAAGATTTTGAAGTTATTCATATTGACGGAAAATCTGATGACAAAACCGTTGAGATTGCGAGTAAATTTAATGTAATATCAAAAATTGTTAATGTTAGAAATGTTAGTTATCAAAGAAATGCAGGCGCCAAACTTGCCAAAGGAAAATGGATTATCTTTATGGATGCTGATAACAGAATTAAGGACTCATTTCTTGAAAAAATAAGAAGTAAGCTAGTTGTAAATAAATCTATAGATTTATTCACAACTCTTGTCAAAATAGACGAAAATGAAATGATAGAAAAAATGACTAACTTTTGGCTTCTTTTTCACGATAAATTTGAGAATAAAGCTGTTTTTGGATCTTTAATCGGTGTAAAAACCGTTTTTGCCAAAAAATTTCCTTTCGATGAAAAACAAAAATTAATGGAGGACGTTATTTTTGTCCAAAATATTATCAATAAAGGCTATATTTTTAAAATATTCAAATATCCAAGATATTTATTATCACTAAGAAGAATTAAATCAAATGGCATTCCAAAAACAATTAAAATCATTTTCAGATCTTCGTATAACTATTATATAAATGGGAAAGATTTTAAAAATGATAACTTCGATTATGAAATGAATGGTGGGACTATATATTCTAATAATGAGTAACAGATTTTACCTACCAATCTTTGACTTCAAATACTTTCCCACCGATTTTCTTTCTTTTTTCTGAATAATTAATTTTTTATACAACTCGAGATGTTGTTTTGCAGAATTAGTGATGGAATACTCCTTAACTAATTGAGTTGACTTCCTAGACATCTTTTTCTGCAATTTTTCATCAAGTAAAATTGCAGATATTTTGTCTGAAAACTCATTTATATCATCACCATTCACCAAACAACCATTTTCTTGAATCATCTCTACAAGACCTCTAGAATGTACAGCTACGATTGGAAGACCAAAATTCATCGCTTCAATGATACTTACTGGCTGAACTTCGCTGTGGCTAGCTGTTACAAAAACTTTAGCAAGCTTAAAAATTCCTTTTTTAACTAAATCTAAATTTTTTAGTTCTCCGGAAAAAATAACTTGATTCTCTAAGCCTCGGTCTAATGCAAGTTTTTGAAGACGCTTTAAATCTGGACCACCTCCAACAATCAGAAATTTCAAATCAGGAACTCTTGTAGCTACAATTGCAAAACTCTTGATCAATATCTCAATATTCTTTTCAAGACTAACTCTGCCAACGTATAAAATTACCTTAGATTTTGAAAGTGAATATTTTTTAATAAAAGCTTTTTGCTCCTCTTTATCCAATCCTATGTTTGAAAAATCGACCGCATTTCTAATAACATTGATAGGGCTAGAAAAATCATGATCTAATAAATCATTTTTTACAAAATTTGAAGGAGTAATTACTGCGTCAGCCCGATCGTAAAAAGTTTTAGCCAACTTCCATAATAGTTTTTGAGCTGTCTCAACGCCTCGATTCTTGATTCCCCAAACACGTAAATATTCTGGTTCCATGAAATATCCATGAAAAGCTGCTATGGATTTTATGTTGACTAATTTGGAATAAAAAAGACCCATACTCCCAACTGTACCAGGGCCAATTACGTGAACAATATCTGGAGAAAATTTTCTCAAGACGCTAAAAAGCTCCCTAGAAAACACGCCTATCATTATTTCTGGATAAACAACTGCTGGGATTGAAGGCAAAAAAATAATTTTAATGCCTTTTAGCTTCACTGCATTGCTTCCTTTTGCCTTTGGGGTAATTACTAAAACCTCATGTCCTTGTCTTGTAAATTCTCTAGTCAAGTGAACCAAACTATTTGTAACACCATCAACATGTGGCAAAAACATTTCAGCGAAAACAACAATTTTCATAGGTTGCATTATACCTCGGTTGTGCAAAAAATACTAAAATTTGTCCAACTCACTAATCTTGGTGGCATCTATCCAATTTTTATCATCTCTAAATTTTACAAGCCTAGGAAAACGTAAAGCAACTCCAGCAGTATGACTTGGAGACTTGGTAATTTCGTCTGCAGCAATTTCCACCACAAGCTCTGGTAACAACCAAACATCTGGCAATAATATTTTTGTTACTTCGTAATTATCTGGCTTTTCTTTGGTTTCCAAAAAATCAATACGCTTCTTTAAATCTTTAAACTGATCGTCAGTAAGACCTGTGCCTACTTTCCCAATTGTTTTAACTTCTTGTTTCTCATCCAAGACTCCTGCCAAAAATGCTCCTACTCCAAATTGTGAGCGTTTGCCTCTTCCAAAATAGTAGCCCATGACAACTAAATCTAAGGTATCCTTAAGCTTTCCCAACATCCCCTCTTCTTCTTTTATTTTAACCCACTGCCAACCTTTTCTGCCACTTTTATAACTAGAATTTAACTGCTTCATTACAGCTCCTTCTAGTCCACCCCCCAATTGTAACTCATGAAATTCTTTCAAAATCTTCGGGTCACTAGTTATTAATGTTCTTGTGTACCTAATAGTGTCATTATCTTCAAATTGATTCCTTAATAGCTCTTTTCTTGATCGCAACTTTTCATCTAAAAGAGAATTATTATTTAAAAATAAACAATCAAAAACATAGAACCTTATGGGTACTTTTTTTGATTGTTCAACAACTAAATGTTTTCGTTTCCTAGTGATGGTTTCTTGAAAAGGTAGTAGCTTGCCGGTCTCATTATCATAGCCAATTGCTTCGGCATCCAAAATACAACTGTCACAATCCAGAGTTTTCGCAACTATTTTAAGCTCAGGAAACATATGAGTAACATCTTCCAGATTTCTAGTAAATGCTTTGATGTTTACGCCTACTTTGCTGTTGGCTACAACATCGTCAATATCAACATCGCTGTCACCCAAAGTGTTAAAGCCAGCTCTCGAATAATGAATTTGAATTCTCAATCCATCATACTTTGGTTCTGCAATAACTTCTCCCATTTTTTCAATAATTTCTTCGGAAGAATTTAGTCTTTGACAAAGAGCGGGAATAACTGGCGTTCCAGCCGCAACCAAATAATTGCTATTTAACTCGGACACTAGTTTTGAAGAAAAATCATCTACGATTTTTTTGGTGTTAATTATAGCGTCAGCTTTAGTCAAATCAACTTGTTTTAAACTTCGTGAAATTTTAATATATGTTTTTGCCAATTCTCCTACGTCTGCTCTTTTTTGATAAGCGTTTTCAAGCAAGATCCTGTGATCTTTACTACCAAGAACGGACCAAGACAAAGCATCGAGCATAGTCATGGCAGAAAAACCTAATCTTAGTTTTCCTATCACAATTCTTGCAACAAACTTTGAAGAATTAGCATCTAAACTCATTAATAGCTCTGATAATTTAATTACTTTTCTATCTTGAGAACCAGAACCATTGTCCAGAGCGATTTCTTTAAGACTTTGATGAACTTCCAAAACTGAGAGATCTTTTGTTGATTTGTTATTTTCTCCATCCATCACGCTAGACTGACGAAATTTTGTAACAATTTCCATTGCTACATCACCAACATCACCGCTTTGCTTATATCTTCTGGTCATTTCACTAACTCTATCAACACTATCCAACTCTAATCTCGCCAAAGCTCTAATAACCATCTTCACCGAAAGTTGAAATTCTAGTGACAAATATCTGGACACCAATCTACCTTGCATCAAATAACTTGCTTGGGCAATTTCATCTTCATCTAGAACATTAAATAAATCAGAAAGCTGATACATCATCTCCAAACGTGATGGGGTATTTTCCAGTTTTTCTAAATATTGTGAAAATTTACTAAATTGCATAGCTCAGTTTAGCACAATCAAAAATCAATCCACCAAGCTATATCGGACACCCTTGGTAACTCCGCGTTTTTCGATAACTTTTTTGTCTATTAGGTCCTTAAGATCACGTAAAATTGTATCAACAGAAACATTGGGCAAAACCATTTTCATATCATCGGAAGTAGCATCATCCTGATTCTGAAAAAGCTCAAGTAAGATTATTTGTCTCTCAGATAAAGCAACTTGTTTACCAAGTTGTTTTTTTAGTTTCAAATCCTTTGACAATCTCATTACTTGTTGTCGAATTTTATCAATCTCGATTGCTAAACCATAGCAAAAATATTCTAGCCAATAACTCATGTCTTTTGTTTTGCTTTGTTGAACAGATAGTAAAGCCTGATAATAAGCCTCAACATCACTGTCAAAATACTGCTCTATTGAAAAGAATTTTTTAAAATCATAATCGAGAGCATACATCATTAATGAAGCCATTGCTCTGGCAGTACGACCATTACCTTCAATAAAAGGGTGAATATGAACTAGTTGATAGTGAACAATTGCGGCTCTAAAAATTGGGTGCATATTTTGAGCTTCATCACTATGAATCCAAGCAAAAAAATCTTCTATTAAATAAGGAATCTCCATTGAAACTGGAGGACGATAAACAATATTTGCGTTTGTCGCACTCTTAACAATCACTTGTTTATCTCTGTAAACTCCAGAATATTTATCATCTACTAAATTGCTAACTGTTAACTTGTGGATTGTTTTTAAAGTATCTTGTGAAAAAAGAGTTTTTAAATTTTCGCTTCTTTGTTTATCTATCCATGAAATAACATTTCTATAATTTAGAACTTCTTGAATATCACGCTCTCTGGCCATGATGCCAGTTCTCTTGACAATTTCGGATGTATCTACTATGTTATCCAACCTAACAACTTGCTGAGCCTGCTCCTTTGTTAAATCATTTCCTTCAATCTTGGTACCATAGTGAACAGTTCTGGTAAAAGCCTCATCTCTAAACTTTGCCTCCCAAGCTGGAACTAAGGCAGCATGATCAATTAAAGTCTTTGATGACTCAATTCTTGAAATATAAGTTAAAAGATTGCTGGTAATTTTGAATTCTGGCTGATACATCTAAGCACAGAGTATAGTCTATTGTTGCAAATTTTGCAGGGATAAAATTAACCGTATAACTTGCTATGAGTGCCAATTAATCCAAAAATAATCACTTCTTCACCTTTTTTTAAATAAAGTGCTCTTAAATCACCACTTATATTCATGCTCCAATATCCCCTAAAAGAGCCTTTAAGTGGATGAATACGTAATTTATGATTAGTTGGGTCAACTAAAAAAAGTCTAAGACGACCGTCAAACTGCTGTTGAAATTTTTGAGGTAGTTTTTTGTATTGTTTTTTAAACTTGAGAGCATACCGAATAGTCATAACAAACCTTATTTTTTAAGATCTGCCAAAAAATCACTGGCATTGCCAAACTTCTCGCTAACTTGACCAGATTTAAATTCTGCTTCTACTTTAGATATCAGACCTTCCAGCTTAGGTGTCATTTGCTCAGAAGCATATAGCTCAATGTGCCCAGTAACTATAACTTGACGGAGATAAGCGTTGATCATAGTACTCAAAGAAATTCCAATACTCTTAGCAATTTGCTGTGCTGCATTCTTAACTTCTTTATCGGTTCTTACACTAATTACTGTGTTCATACTACAAAGTATATACTATGTAGTACATATGTCAACTATAAATTTCCCAAAAAACTTTTGGGATCATTTTTACTAGATCCGAAGTATTAAAATATGGTCCAACAGATTTGTATAGCTCATCACCGGCTTTTTTGTTGATATAACTGCCAACAACTGCAGATGTTACTTGATCGTGAGTACAGTATAGAGCAGCTACTAAGCCAGCTAAAGAATCTCCGCTACCACCTTTGGTCATACCGGCATTGCCACCTTCAATTTCTATTGCTTGACGACTGTGTTTGCCACTGTTACCATCTGCAAAACTCACTATGTCAATTTTTCCCTTTAATAAAATTGTTGCCTCTAACTCGTTTATATCTAACCCCGCGTTTTCAAACTCACCCTCCAACTTAATCATCTCACCTTTGTGAGGTGTAAGAATATGATTTTTATTTATCAACTCAGGATCAACTACCTGTAATGCTCCCGCATCTATCACCCATTTTTTATCAGGATATTTTTTAATCAAGTCATCAACAAATTTTTTAGTTTCTTGGTCACGAGCCATTCCTGGACCAATTAAAATACAGTCGGATTCCTCAATATAATTCTCTGTCTCACCTCGCGGGATGACAATTCCATTCCAAAACCCTCCTTTTGCCTCTTTTATCAGATCATTATTATCAGGAACTGAAGAATAAAAAACCATGTCAACAAATCTTGAAGCCACATCTAAACTCCATTTACTAGCAGCATGAAAAAGCTCAGAACCACCAATAATCAAAAGCTTTCCATTCTGACCTTTATGAGAGTCTCCAGATGGAAGCTTTATGTTGTTGAAATATTTTTTAATTTCTGTGTACACAAAAGTCCTTATAATTAGCAAAGTGTAAACATATAAAGTTTTGTGAGCACAGACAGTTCGTCTGAAATGCTCATAAAACTTTATATGTTTACACACTCCCATTATTATAACCTAATAATAGTGCTGTCCTTAGCAATTTTTTCAATCTCTTCAATAACGCCTTTGTCTGTAGTTGTTATTATTGATTGATAATTTTTCAAAACACTAAGCGCCAACGCTTTGCTGTCATTGTCAAGTTCGGATAAAATGTCATCAAGCAGTAACAATGTTCTTTTGCCTATATCCCCACGAGCATTTACAGTAGCCGTTATATATTCCAACTCACAAAATTTTATCCACAATACCCCAAGTCTTTGCTGCCCTCTTGAACCAAATGTATCCAAGCGTAATCTTCTCCCTTTTTGAGTCAAAAAAACAATAATATCATCTTTATGAGGACCAACCAAAGTGTGCCCTGAAGCAATTTCTCGATCAATATATTGCTCAATTCGCTTGTCCGAAATTACTGAGGGATCATACTCTATTTCGAAATCAACTGGAAACTCAACCCCTGTAAAACTAGCTACAAAATCTTTTCTATATTTTTGTAAAATTTCTCCATACCTAGCTAAATTAATGTTCCAATACTGCAAACTCGTTCTAGGTTGCTCTCTTTCACGAACTTGTAATAATAATTTATTTCTTCTTCGTAGTGTTTGCTCATAACTTTTAAATGCAGCTTCGTAATCTGGATGAATCATGGAAAGCAAGGTATCGAGAAAACTTCTCCTGCGTGATGGAGAACCTTCTATCAATCTCATGTCCTCAGGACGAAAAACTACAGTATAAAATTTGCCAATCGCATCTTTCTTACGACGCTTAACCCCATTGACAGAGAAAAGTCTATGTTGGGTTTTTTTACCATTAATTTCTCCACGAGTCAGGATAACTTCTACTTCATCATTATCATTATCATGATCATCATAAACAATAACTCCCTTAACCCTAGACAAATCAGTATTAAAATCTACCATTTCTTCAACTCTTCCGGCTTTAAAACTATCTCCTGTAGAAAGAAGTGCTAGTGCCTCAACAATACTGGTCTTACCCATAGCATTATCACCAACAATAACTGTAGTTTTGCTTGGGAATTTTAAAGTAAAATTCTTGTGCAAACGAAAATTCTGGAGGGCTAGACCTGTGATAACCATAGTTGAAATACTATAACATTTTGCTTCAGAGCGAACTACAGTTATTGTAATAATCTAGTTATATAGTTGCACCTAGTTGTACATCTAAAAGATTGACATTATTATGAAAGTACCTTATAGTAAGCTAGTGAATTACTCAATTAATTTTAATGAAGAAAAAAATCAATTATTAAAAATGTTGAGAGGAATTAGTTTTGATGAGGTTGTTCATATGCTTAAAACCAAAAAATTAGTTGAAAATGTTAGACACTCTAATGTTAAAAAATATCCAAATCAATTTATATTTCTATTCAAACTAGACGAACATATCTACGCCGCACCATATGTAATAGACGAAAATAAAAAGGAAATTTTTCTAAAAACTATATATCCTAGTAGAAAATTTACAAAACAATTTGAACTAGAAAGGAAATGAAAAATGAAAAATGATGTTTTTAACCCATTCGATGGTCTAATTCTAGATAATTATGAACAAGAAATTGAAGACTCTATTCCTGATGATTGGAAACCAACAGATATTTCCAAAGAAGAACAAGAGTTTTTTGCCAAAATAGCCAAAAAACACATAGCTCTTAAAGTTTCGAAACGAATTAATATAAGAATAAACAATTCAGATTTGGCCAAAGTTAGAGCAAGAGCCAAGAGCAATAATATTCCCTATCAAACTTTGCTTAGCACTTTGATTCATAAATTTGCACAAGGTGATTTGAAAATTACAATCTAACTTTCTGACTCATGTTACTTTTTCTCGATATTAAAGAAAGAAAAACTACTTTGAGGAATTGACAAATATCCTGGAGCGCGCAAATTAAAGGCAGTTTTAAACTCGCTTCCAGATAAAGTAATTGTTCCCTTATCTGTCTCAAAAGTAACTTGTGCCGTATTACCATTACCCTGACTCACACTTACTCCTGTAACCCTAGAAGGGCCATCAGATTTACTTCTGAGCTCTTCGAATGAATAAGGATTTCCTCCCCAACAAGAAGTTGTAATTGGAGTCACACGATCATCGTGATAACGAGCAGCATTAATAATGTCTGCCAACTCTTCTCCACTCAACCAAGGATTTTCTCTACCACACTTGTCAGAAGATGGACTATATCCTTTGGTATACCAAGACTTATATAACCAAGGGGAACCTCCTAATTTATCATAAGATTTATCTACAAAATCTCCTCCCCCAGATCCATCTGTAGTATCCCAACCAATTGGTGAAGCAAAGCCTCCATGAGTAGAAGCATAGTAAGTTACTACGTCTTCCAAAACATATTCTTTAGTTTGATCAACGGCATCTTTCCAAGCTTGAGGAGGATTATCTGATTTTGATTTATTAAATACCTGGCAAGCTTCAGTCGTACAAATTTCTTTATTCTCTTGTTTATAACGATAAGCATAAGTTCTAGCAGCCACTGCTTGAGCTTTTAAAGCATCTGAGTCCCAGCTAGAAGGCATTTCAGCAATGCCGTATAAATATGTAGTCTCAAAATCCATTTCAGGATATCCGGCAACTTTAATATTTCCATCAGTGCTTTTTTTAACTGACTCTTTCCCATAATATGCTTTTAAAATTTGTTGATAATCTTGCCCTGCTTCAGCCCTACCTCTAGCTCCATACTGACTCATACCTTTGCGATGGGTGTAAGCTCCAAAAGAAAAAACAGTAAAACTTCCTGAAGGAGCTGATTCTCTAAAACCCTTAATAGAAGCGTTGTAGTCATCTGCCAACTCGCTATCTCCAATGGAAGCTGTAAAAGTACCAGATCTAGCATTGATAATTTCTTGTTGTCTAGCAGACAACTCAGCGATTTGACCGCCAAGGTCCTGTTGATAATCCTTTGCCTTACTAATTTCCACTTTAAAAAAAGATGCTTGTTCGTCCAACTGTTTTTCTAGTGCAATTAAAGTAATTTGATCTGACTCCAACTTTTTCTTGTCGGTCTGAAGCTCTCTAATATCCTCTCCTATTGCTCTAATAAATTGGTTGTCTTGATTTTTCACTGAATCTCTGTAGGCCAAATCCTTGGTTAAATCAGACGCATTATCACTAGCTAATATTGCAATTATTGGGGAAAAAGTTCTGATCCTCTTGTACTGTTTGGCAATTCTTTTAGAAAAAATTTGATATTGAAGAGCCAAATCCACCTCCCGGTCATCAATTTCTGCGGCAAGTGCTTCTGCCTCATTTTTTGCAACTTGAATAGAATATCTTGCATTATTAATTCTTTTTTCTAATGAACCAACTTCTTCTTCGAGAGGTTTGGTTGCATTTTCTGAAAGTTGCTTTAGATGTTCTAACTCATTAATTTCTTTTTGAAGATCATCAACGTCGTCAGCATAAACCTGGAACGGCAAAAGTTTTGACGAAAGTTTTGAAGACAATTTTAAAATATTATCCAATAGCCCAACTTGATTGCTAATAACCACAACTTGATTACTAAAAATCACAACAAAAAATATAAAGACTTGAGCGATTAATTTTAATTTATTCATAAATAATAAACATGAATCATTTTAGTCAATTGTAGCTGACTCTCGATAAGTTTTATAGTAGGTCAAGATGTTTCATAAATAAGCGCTAGCAACTCGGCTTAGGTTACAGTACAATAAATACTTAATCATGAAAAAAATACTTGGGATTTTAATTACATTTGTTCTTGGATTTTTAATATCTCCATTATTCAATAAAGTTTTTGCTACAGCACAAGATTGCTCAGCTATGGGAATAAGTGCCATCAGCATCACTCCTGCTTCTTTTATTGAAGGTGATGGTACAACTCAAATAGATATTTCTTTCGACGCAACTAATATATCGAATCAAGACTATCTGATTAAATCATTCGACGATCGAAGCAGTCCTGTATGGGGCGCAGAAGATACAACTGAGTGGGTACATAAAGGAGATAGATCCCCAATAATAGATTTTGTTTTAGATAGTCAAAAAGCTTTAACATCAGATGACGTGGGAGCCGCATCTAAAGACACAAAACATATTTATCTTTTTAGTGAAGAGTTAGGACCAATGAATAGATGGTGCTACCTAGGTTCGTATGTTGTGCAAAAAAGTATATTTGTATGTTCTCAACCCATAATAGTTTCACAAAAGAGGCTTGCATTAAACGATGATGGTAGTACTTCTGTTAAGACATGTTTCCATAATAGTGAATCCAGTTGTTTTGATTCACAAAATCCAATTGATTTTTCAGTCGATGGATTAATACGTGAGATACCCAATAGAGCTATTTATGCCGATTATGGTTTTTGGTCAACTCATAGTGGAATGATACAACCTTCTTCTGATGATGGAGCAAAATGGAGTCGTAATTTTAATGAGAATGATTACACTCTTAGAATTAAAGATAAAGATGGACCTGTGTATGCTGAACAAAATTGTAGCGGATTTAGCTTCACAGTTGTGAATGGTTGCCCTCCTGAAAGTTGTGAGGAAGAACAAACACTTGATCCAGAAACACTCGGCCCAGATGTATTTTCATTATGCGATCAAATCCCAGAAGATAATACTGTTCAACGTACTGCCTGTTTGGACTGCACAAGGGGCGGTGATGATGATCTAGAAGGAATTTGGACAGCTATTGGATGCATTAAAAAGGATCCTAAAATTATCATTGGAAAGCTTATTGAAGTTGGTCTAGGGGTCGGTGGTGGCTTCACACTTATTACATTCCTAGCTGCTGGATTTATATTTAGCACATCTCAAGGAAGTCCAGACAAAGTAAAAAATGCCAAAGAAATGATGACTGCTTCTGTTGTAGGATTGGTATTCATAATATTTTCAGTATCAATACTTCAATTTATTGGATGGTCAATATTGAAAATTCCAGGATTTGGAGGATAAAAAGAATGAAAAAAAAACTCTTTAAAATTCTCTCTGTTTTACTGTTAGTTTTAGTGCTGGTTTTTGTTGCTCATCTAATGGCGACAAAAGTAAATGCTCAACTTACTGATATAGAATTAACCGCAGAGACATTTGATGAACTTAATCCATTAGTAATTGCAGGATCTCCTTTGGCGGGTGAATCCCCCGGAGGCATCGTCTCAAGATTATTAAATTTCTTATTTCCATTAGCAGGATTAATTCTTTTTCTCCTAATTAGTTGGGGTGGTTTTGAGATACTTGTTAGTTCAGCAGATCAAAAGGGAATGGAAGTAGGCAAAAACCGAATAACGGCTGCCATAGTCGGTTTTCTTCTTCTCTTCTCAACCTACTGGATGGCACAAATTGTTGAATTAATTTTCAGAATTAAAATACTTTAAAAATCACTGGTAAATAGTTAATTATCCTCCAAAACGTCGATTTCTGGAATAAAATTCATCTAATACTTCATCTAATTTTTTTGCTGTGAAATCTGGAAAATTAAACTTTGGAAAAATAATTTCAGCATACTGGTGCTGCCAAGACATAAATCCTGACAACCTAGTATTGTCTTCGCCAGTTCTAATAATTACTTCTGGATCCGGCATATAGCTTGTATCTAAATTTTCAGCAATCAATTTTTCGTCAATTTCTTCTGGCTTCAATTTTCCATCAGCTACCTTTTGAGCAATTTTTTGGAAAGTTCGTTTTAACTCATCCCGCCCTCCATAATTCATTGCCAAAGTAACTGTGAATTGCTTGCCAGTACTCTTCAAAACATTGTTTTTGGTTTTTTCAACGCCTTTTCTAATTCGCTCTTGGATGTCTTCTTCGAAACCATTAATATCTCCTATCATCTTAATTCTAACTCCTTTTTTGCTCCATTCATCAAGTCTTTCGTCAAAGATTTTTCTAAATAAATTCATTAAAAAATCAACTTCTACCTTATCTCTTTTCCAATTTTCTGTACTAAATATCCAGAATGTTAAATACTCCAGACCTATTTCAATGCTGTGATCTATTAAAGTTTCAAAGACTTCATTAACCGCTTTTTCATGACCTACGAAAACTTTAAGACCTCTTTTTCTGGCCCAAGATCTATTACCATCACAAATAATAGCGACGTGTTTTGGTGGATTATTTTTTTTCATGGTTTTTTTTGTCCAATATTTGGAGTTGGTCTTGCTATTATCTAGTTACTTGCTAAATTCCCCTTGCCAATAATCATTAAAAATTTCTAAATGCTTTAAGTTAACATCACCGCCTTTTTTAATAAAATTTTCTAACTCTGCTTTTGAAAAAAATCTAGTTTCTTCTACTTCAGCTTTTTCAATTTTAACTTCTTCGTTATTATATTTTCCCAAAAAATAATTCATAAAGTGAGATTCCCAAGGATATTTATGCAAAACTTTCTTTATAAAAACTAAGTCTGTATCAAAGCCCAATTTTTCTTTTAACTCTATATGCGCTGTACCTAAGGCCTCATCGCCTTTTAAAATATGCCCAGCAGTAACTGACCACATCAATGGATTAACAGTTTTAAAACCACTTCTTTTTTGTAACAAAATTCTATTTTTGTCATCGACTATGATAACCGCAATTTCTCTATGAGTTAGTTTTGGATTAGAATTAGCATCTTTTCTAATAACCTCACCAATAATTTCATCATTTCCATTAACTAAATCTAAAATTTCTCCTGGCTGATTAGCTTTTTCTTCTTGGTCCATATTAAAATTAAAATAAATGCTCTTCTAAATACTCCGGTTTTCCACCAACCCTTGCAGTTAATGTTTTTTTAACTAAATCTAAGCTGTCCAATCTTTTTTGAACTTTGACTTCAAATTCTGGCAAAGTTAAAACATGGACATTGAAGCCAGTGTTAATTGTAAAATAGCACTCGATCCCTTCAGTTCTCATCTTTTGAACTTCATGAATAATCTGCATGGTTCCCGGATACCACAAAACCATAGGTGGCTTGCTAGTTAATAAAATACTATGAAATTCTAAACATTCTGCTTCTACCAAAGACCCAAGCGCAGAAAAATCTTTCTTTTCGATAAATTTTTTAGTATCTCCAATTTTTTGTTTGATATTTTTTTGTCTTACCTCGAAAAATATGCTTGATCCGGCTAATGTATGACCTTCTGTTGATGAAATTTTTTTCTTTCCATAATCTACAACGGCAACAATGTCTCTAATATCCCAATAGGTCTTATCAAAAATGGTTTTTGAATATGAGGTTTCCGAGGTATCTCCATCAAGCCATTCTACATATCCACCTACCGCACATCTACATGCTGTTCCAGATGCTTGTCGACTTAAAATGCTCAATTCTTTTTCATTCAGCTCTAGACCAATAGCTTTCACAGCCGCAAAAGTAAGTGTAGCCATACCAGATCCAGAACTCGAAAGACCTGTGCTTCTTGGAAATGAGTTTTTTGATACAACTTTGGCAAAAAATCCTGCTGACTTCAAACCTTGTTGCTTAGCCATTTTTCTAATTCTGTCCAAATGTTTGAAAACTCTTTTTGCTTCTCTAGAATCCGTTTCTATGCTTTCTCCACTAATAGATAATTCATCAGACAAAAAACTATCAGAAAATTCAACTGTGGTTATCGTGTCTAATCCCTCAAGTTTAATTGAAACACTACCATTTTCTGGAAGCCTTAAAACCTCATCTTTTTTGCCCCAATATTTTACAAGAGCTATATCGCTTGATGCTTTTACCGTTGATTTGTTTGATTCCATAAAAACTCCTTAACTTATTATACCTAAAACAAAATGTAATATTTTATTTATTTTTCAATCCGCACACCCTCAACGTTTGTCCGCACTTTTATTACTTGACCCCCAGAACGGGTTATTGCTTGCTCAACATCTGAAATTTTATTAATTGGAGTTAATGCAATCATACAATCTCCAATTCCAGCTCCTGATAACTTAGCTCCCCACGCCCCAGCATCTCGTGCAGCATAAATCATCGCAGACAATTTTGCACTTCCAACTCCTAAAGATTCCAACATTCCTTGATCAAAATTCATTAGTTCTCCAACAACTGGCCAAGTCTTTGCCAAAAAAGCAATCTTAGATAACTCAACCATTTTCCCAATATGAGTATAAATAGAATCTATTAAGTCTGGATAGCGAGATGCTTTTTCTGCAACTTCCTTTATTAGTGTTACTGTATCTGCTTTTATACCTGAGTAGCCCACAATAAGAGGCAGCTCCTCAATTTCTATTGGTTCTATCACTTTTCCTCCAGTAACAAAATATAATGTCCCACCGTAAATAGCGGCCACAACATCAAAACCCGATCCTTTTCCCTGAACATCAAGCACTGTCTTATATGCTAATTTAAAAATATCTTTATTTGATAGTTTAATATCAAATAAAACAGCTAAACCCTTTATCGTACATACAGTTGAAGCTGAAGAAGAACCAAGTCCAAATAATGATGATGATTCCGATTGAGTCCTTATTCGAATACCTGAATTTATCTTAAATTTTTCATTAAAATTCTTAACCGCCATTTCCACAAAATTTGCACCTTTTGGTATATTACCCTGACCAAGTTCTACTAATTGTTTAATATAACCAGTAACTTTAACATCTTTAGCATCAAGCTCAAGTCTATTTTCTGAGATTATCTCTAATGTAGCACTAAGCCTTTGCCCTACCGCTGTCACAATGCATGGACGATTGTAAACTACAGCATGTTCTCCAAGAAGCATAAGTTTTCCTGGTGCTGAAACAGTTACTTGTTTTTTCATAGATTATCTCTTAAATAATAATTTTTTATTAATTTGTCTTTTCTGAACTAAGTTTTATTGCTTTGAGTACAACTAACGGGTAATCAATTTTTAAACCACTTGAATCTTGACGTATATTAAGCACTCTTTTTATATGATCTGGCGCATCTTTTATCATTTTGTTTAGTTTAACTAATTGCATGCCACTCACCTGTTTACTTTTTTTCCAATCATTTGTATTAACACAGCTTACAGATCTTTCAAACACTTCTGCCTGAAAACCAGCATTTTCTAATAGTCCAATCCACTCAGCTTCTGATGGAATATTACATTTTCCTTCAATCTGTGGATTTCGACCACCAAGTTCTTGTTTTAAAGCATGCTGAGTATTTAGCCACTCGTCAGCACCTTCTGGAGCCATCATGTCTGCTACAATCAGACACCCATTGGGTTTTAAAATTCTAAATAAACCGGCGATAACACTTGGTTGGGCATCAATGGTTAAATCCTTAATTCCAAATCGCACAACAACAACATCGAATGACTCAAATTCAATTGGCAATGATTGAACCTCAGCAAGTATCCTAGAAGTTGAAACTTCTGGCGATATTTTTGAAAGTTGAGAACCTGCAAAATCTAAACAATAATAAGTTGCAGGTAATTGTTTTGCTAATTCTCTAGCCAACTTCCCTGGACCGGACATAAGATCTAACACTTTTAAATTCACTGATGTTTCATTTAAGCCTATGGCACGGTAAATTAATTTTGCAAATGAGATATCACGATATATCTTTGGAGCTTTATCAAAAGAACGTTGATTATATGCTTCTTGCAGATTAGAGTTTTCTTTTTTCATAATAATATTTGTTAGTGTAAAAAATCTATTTTATTTCAATTTTGTAGCTTTCTATAGCCTTTTTACTCAAAAATGAATCCAATCCGTTTTTATCAGGATGATATGCCAAAAGCCAACCAGAACCATCTTTAACTCCACCGGCACCTGTAATTTTCGCAAATCCTCCATGATTCTCAATTTCTTTAACAATTTTTTTTGCTTTTGTTCCAACAACACCAAGTTTTTCTAATAATCTTTCGTTTTGGGTAAGTAGTTTTTGATCAAAATTTTTATTCTCGATACTATTTATCATTTCTAAAGTAACTTGACCAATTTCTTTTATAGTTTTAGCAAAAAACTCACTTGATTCTACTTCTGCTTTCACAAGGCTTACCATTTCACCAGTATTTTCCTCAGGTTTTCCAGAATTAACTAAAATAAAATCCATTTTAGAAAAACTTTTTAGCATCTTTCTATTTCCTTTTCTAAATATTTGAACTCCCCCAAATACAACCGCAGAAGGATC
>JAHIVL010000010.1 GCA_018816485.1 Patescibacteria group bacterium
CATATTTAGTTGTATTAGTTCAATTACACATAGGAATGTAATAACCCGAGCGACCTCATGTCTGGTAGGAAGGTATTAAAAAGGTCAACCAGATCATTTATAACCTGGTTCGGTTGCGGTATACTTAGGGTCACAAATTAGGTTGATTCAGTAATCAATAATTAAATTATTAAACTATGATGGAAAGAAAGTGTAAGATTAATTTAACTTTGATTTATCCAATCCTTTAGCTATTTTTATTAGATCAATAATTTTCAGAATTTTTAAATTTGAAATTTGGACTTCTTTTAATTGAATTGAGTTTGCAATTTTTAATGCTTCAGAATCATCAATACTCATTTCTTCAGCAATAATAGTAAGTTTTGTATCATCTATTAGCCAATTGTATCCTCTTACTAATCTATTTTTGGCATTAAAGGTTGTAGCGCAACCAATGCTAGAATTTAACGGATTAAAAATACTAAAATCTGTAATATTCTCACTTTTAGGCTTATTACATGTCAATTCAGTATTTTCAAATTGAGAAAATCCAAAAGTGCCTTTTTGCGGGTGATAATACTGTGTAATCAACTGCATATCTCCGTTATCTTCAGATGGAGTTATTTTGCCTGTAATTTTAAATCCACTTGGGATGTATTCTGGAATATAAACGAAGTATTTTTGTAATGAGAGTAAATAAACAATGATTGATAATACAATTCCAGCAATAATTAACAGTATAAAAACTGGAAACTTGCTCTGTTTTTTATTAGTACCTATAATATTGTCTTTGTTAATTTGAAGGGAAGGGGATTCTTGAGTTTGAATAATAGGAGTTGTTGGTTGAGGCATGGGAATTTGTTCTTCCATATAATTGAGTTTAACAATAAACAAGCTTTGACACAAGCACTTGTTTTAATTCCTCAATAAATTCTAATAAAGTGTTCGATTGTAGCCCCTCTTACCTCACCAAACTAATTCCCTTAGAAACCAAGGTTGGATAAACGAGGTAGCGCAATCTACCCTTTCAGAAATGGATAAAATTGGCATATAATTCCTTATGAATTGGATTATTGCCAGCCTATTAATGTTTGTTAGCTCGGTTGCTTTATATCTTTGCGTGCGAAAGAGTATTACACTCAAAACACCTCAGCAACTTAATAACCTTGCTATGTTTCTAATACCCGTAATTGTTTATATAACTTTAACGGTAAGAACCCCAACTAGTTTTACACTTAAACCATTCGAATACTTACTAATTTTAGTTTAAGGTATTTTCTTTAGTTATCTTAGAAATGTATTTTCCTTAAAAGGAATTGAATATTCCCCAAACCCTGGGTATAGTCTAATTATTTCAAAAAGTTATGTCGTTTTTACGGTAATAGCTTCAATATTTATTTTTTCTGCTCCACTAACAATGAAGTCAGTGATCGCTATCGTATTAATCGTATTGTTCGGAGCGCTAATTACGATCGATAAAGACAAAAGCAGAACTACTTCTAATAAATTGTGGTTCCCCTATACGATGGGGGCATTTTTTTGTTGGGGTTTCTTAGCTTTAAGTTCTAAATATTTATTGAATATGGGTGTCCCAATTCTTACTAGGCTCATTTTGTCGATGATAGTAGTAACCATTTTAATATTAGGCGAAATTAAATTAAAGAAAATAAATATTTTTCAAATTAATAAACCTCAAGTAGTGACTCTATTATTCATTGGAATATTTGGCTCTAGTTTTAATTACTTTATGCAAGTTGCATTTAATCTCGCACCAAATGTTGGCTATGTTAACGCTATTAATGCCGCCTCAATTTCTTTATTAACATTAATGTCTTCTTTCTTTTTTAAAGACGAATTAACACTAAAAAAGATGATTGGAATATTTGGAGTAACTGCTGGGTTATTACTTTTATTCCTTTAGCTTGACAATAAGGTTCTATCTAATCAAATCTCTAATTGCCTCAACTACTTCATTTAGCAAAGTGTTCGAAATATTACAATGAAGGGTCATCAACATTTTCTCCTCTGAAAAAAACACATACCCCGATGTGAAAATCAAACCGCGAACTGACTTTTATTTTATTGGCACAATATTTGGCATGATATTGGCACGAATATAGAATTGCTGAGATCGAAAAGCATAAAACGCTTATTGATCAAGCAACAATTCTTCCTGAATTAGAAATCCAACTAAGGTTTAGAGCTACTGTTGAATCCATTCATAGCTCTACCTCCATAGAAGGAAATCCATTAAATGAACAACAAGTAGAGAATATCCTTCATGGTAATACTATTACAGCTCCAGATTATGCTATTAAGGAAGTAATCAATTACAAAAAAGCGCTTGACTGGCTTGATAAAGAACAATCTGATGACTTGATATCATCTAAACAAATCCAACATGCACACAAAATACTGATGGCAGGTTTACTACCTGACAAAAAGGTTGGTATTTGGAGACTAGGACCCATTTATATTGTTGATGAAATTGATGGAGAAGAAATTGTTCAATATACAGGTCCTGATACTGATTATTTACCAAAACTAATCAGTAGTTTTCTTAAGTGGGTATCTATCCAACACAAGAAACAACATTACCACCCAGTACTACTGGCTGGATTAATCCACTATATTTTTGTGTCTATTGATGATCGTATGGAGGCGGATTTAACGGAGTTCATAGATTTCTTTACAAAAGGTTTTTTACAATCAGTAAAAAGTGTTTCTCATTATATTCAAGCGGGACGAGTCATGGAGGATAGCGGAAAACCGCTTAGGTTAAATCAAGATGAACTGCAAATTTTAGATTATGTGTACGAATTTGGATCTATCAACGTTAACGAGGCGATAAGTATTTTATCTGCCACCAAAAGAACGACGCAAAGACGTTTAATAGGTTTGGTAAAAAATAATATTCTACAAGTAAATGGAAGAGGTCCAGCTACTAAATATTTGTTAATATCTAAATTAGACTAAGATAAATTCAATCATGAATTTTTATATTCAAAATTATATACAACACACAAAATGTTATACTGAATACATGAAAATTAAAAAGCCAAAATTGCTTATTTTATCAATAGTTTTCTCTCAATTGGCAGGATTCGTTGGCGCCTTTGCAACAACTCCTGCCATTCCTGGATGGTACTCAACGCTAATAAAACCAAACTTCAATCCACCTAGCTGGATATTTGGACCTGTCTGGACAGCACTTTATACTCTAATGGGAATATCTTTATATTTAGTATGGTCTAAAGGTTTCCATACTAAAAATGTCAAGCCTGCGGTACAACTTTTCGTAGTTCATTTAGTTTTCAATTCACTTTGGTCAATAGCTTTCTTTGGCCTAAAAAACATAGCTTTAGCACTATTAATCATAATAATTTTATGGACAATGATTGCGTATTTAATCAAGTTATTTTGGAAAATCAATAAAAAGGCATCTTACCTTCTTATTCCATATATCTTGTGGGTAAGCTTTGCAACAGTACTTAATTACTCAATATGGATATTAAACTAAACTATGAACAATATTTTAAAACTATACTTTATCGCCCTACCAACATTTACTACCATTGATGCAGCTTGGCTAACAACTGATTATCTTTGTAGTTTCTCCATCTTTGGAAAAAATTTGATAGTATAAGAGAAAATTTTTGGAAGTTTGCTCAATTTTGGTTTTTTTAAGCAATTGCTGATTTGCAAAAATTTAGGTTTAAAAATAACAAGGCAACAACATAATCTAAGATATAAATTAAGTTCCTTGTCCTGTTCCCAAGAGTTGGAAAGAAAAGTGGGCTTTGACAAGAGATTGAATGTTATTTTCTTCCTGTCTCTAATTTCCTTTTTGTTTCTCTAAATGCTATTTTGGGCAACTCGTTTTGGGTTCTTTCTAAATAAGTAGCAACTTCATTTTTGTGGTTTTTGACCATATCTCTTAACAACCAAGATATTGCTTTAGTTATTAAAATGCCCTTTTCGTTTTTAAGTCTATCAATTAGCATAAATGCCAATTCAGAAAATTCAGTGTTTGTTGATTGACGGACTGGTGCAGTAAGTAAAACAAGGCTGGCTCTACGTTTGTTTATATTTTTGTCTTTAGAAAAACTCACCAAGATTTTCTGCCATTTATCCCAATTTTCTGTCATATCTTCAACTGAAAAAACAGATTGGCAAAGAGAGTCGACTTGAGACCAGCCATTAAGATGATTCAGCCAAACGTCGAGCCTAATGAGTTCAATGTTTCTTTTATGAACAGGATAATATTGCAAAAGTTTTCCCCCAACCTGTTTTTCATCGTCGTATTTTCCCTCGTACAACAAATCGAGCAATTCAAGAAATTCATCGAACATGAGATTTTTGTGTTTGTTAACAAAATCTTTAACAATTAAGAGCAGAGTTTGACTGTTGATATGTAAAGAAGGATCGCTGTTCCCTCCATAGTTATTTTTAAAATGTTTACTAG
>JAHIVL010000011.1 GCA_018816485.1 Patescibacteria group bacterium
CACCTACCTCTATTAATTCTCAGCCTGCCATTCTACTTTCTAGTTAACTACATACTATGCAACATATATCCTCAAGATATTGCCAATATTCCAGTCCACAACTCATATTTAGGATTACTAATTCCCTTTTTTCTAGCCAACATGTTTTTCTTTAGTTACATATTTTTAAACTCAAGAAGAGGAACGAATCTTTCTTTTTTATTAACCGTTTTATTATTTTTAAAACTCCAACGCTTTATTTTTGAGTCTTGGTGGTTTGTACCTATTGTGATAGTTTTTGTTATATATGAGAAGTTCACAAATACAACTGAGCAAGAAAAAAAATCGCGAGATTAGAACTAACTTCGCAACACTTTTGGCAGATATAAAAAATCCCATTGAAATGCATGAATTCCTCGAATCATTTTTATCAGATAATGAATACTTAGGATTAAGTAAAAGACTTGCGATTCTAAAACTCTTAGCAAAAGGCCATTCGTATGAATCGATTCAAGACGCATTAAATGTTTCAAGCGCGACTATATCTTCAACAGCCAACTTTAAAAATGATAAAGTTTTGGCAAAAGTAATTCAAAAACTTGAAGTTGACGACTGGGCAAGTGATTTAGCTAAAAAAATAATTTCACTCTTTACTCGTCATTAATTTCTTTTTCTGCGCCAACAAATAATTTTGTGATTTTGAGACTCTTTTACCAGATTCTTGTTCTAGTTTCTTTCTTGCTCCACCAGCAATTTGACCACCTTTACGAGCTGCAGTTTTGTTTTGATCAAATCCTTGAGTATTTCGATTCTTAGCAATTTCCGTAGTTGAAGCTTCACCCAACATGGTAAAAATTAGTTCTAGATCATCCATATGATCTCGCAGGTTTTGCCCCAGGGCACCTTCTCTCGCTTCGCGATTCACCTTGTCTCTTTTTAAACCTTTGAATTTCTTATACTCTAGTGGAGTCATATTAAAAGTGGCTTTGGATATTTCTGCAGTTAGAATTGCGTATTCTTTGCCTTCTTTTACTTGTCTTTTATGCCATTCATCAGTTAAGGTTTCTCTTACCTCAATTCCTCGCATTCTTTTTTCTATCCAAGAGTCTTTGTAACCTTTAGCTTTGTATAGTGCTCTAGTTCTTTTGGTAGCTATTTCTGGATCTTCTATTTCCTGAACTCGCTCATAACCTACTTTGGATAACCAACGCTTGAAAGGCTCAGCTTTGGGAGAAGGAATTGATTGGATGATACGGAAGATTCCTTCGGTGTTGGCACAATCTGTTTCACGCAGTTTTCCATCGGCAGCTTTTAATTTCAACCGGTGACAGTTTGTCACCACTTCACTGCTCTCATCTCTCAAACGCTGTGCTAATTTATTCCAATATTTTCGAGCTATTATGTCATTTAACTGATCTGTAAGAACTTGCACCACATCCACTACTGAAAACCACCACTCATTCTGATAAATAGTTTTCCTTACCTTTTTACCTTTAAAAATGGCAATTTTTGTTGACTTATCTAATATATCTTTCATGATCTATCCCAATTCTATATCAGAATTCCTACAGCAACTGTAGGAACAGCCCAATTAGTCTGGTACAATAATCTCCAAATGTCTAATACCTTCTATATAACCACAACACTACCTTATGTAAATGCAGATCCTCATATTGGTTTTGCCCTAGAAATAGTTGCCGCTGACGTAATTGCTCGATATCAAAAATTAATCGGTAAAGAAGTGGTTTTTAATACTGGCACTGATGAACATGGCCAGAAGATATATCAAGAAGCAATTGAAGCAGGAAAATCTCCTCGAGATTACGTTGATTTTTATGCAGAAAGATTTTCTGACCTAAAATTAATGCTGAATCTTGATTTCAACAAATTCGTAAGAACCACCAATGCTGATCATGTTGCTGCTGCTCAAGAATTTTGGAGAAGATGCGAAAAAAATGGCGACATTTATAAAAAAATGTATAAAACCACCTACTGTGTAGGTTGCGAACTAGAAAAACAGACCTCAGACTTAGTCGATGGCAAATGTCCACTTCATCCTAATAAGGACCTTGAAATCATCGAGGAAGAGAATTACTTTTTCAAGTTTTCAAAGCATCAAGATGATTTGCTCAACCTTTACGATGCTAATGAAAATTTTGTTAAACCTGCAGGTAAATTAAAAGAAATCAAATCTTTTGTGGCCAGAGGGCTTAATGACTTTAGTATCTCAAGACTGAAAACCAAAATGCCTTGGGGCATTCCAGTACCCGGAGATAATGATCATGTGATGTATGTTTGGTTCGATGCTTTGGTTAACTACATTTCAACTCTTGGTTGGCCAAATGATCTGGAAAATTTTGATAAATTTTGGCCAGTCGTCCAGCTCGCAGGAAAAGATAACCTCAGACAGCAAGCTGCTATGTGGCAAGCAATGTTAATTTCTGCAGGTATTTCTAATAGTAAACAAATATTAATTAATGGTTTTATTAGCGTTGACGGTCAAAAAATGAGTAAATCACTTGGAAACGTAATTTCGCCAAAAGAAATGGTAGAAAGATACGGAACCGATGGAACCAGATATTTATTGATGAAATTAGGCCCTTTTGGAACCGACATGGATGTTTCATGGGAAAAATTTGATGTAGCATTTACTGCGGATTTATCCAACGGGCTTGGAAATTTATGCTCAAGAGTTGCAAAAATGTGTGAAAAATTGGAGTTAAAAAATCCTCATACCAGTATTGATAAAAGACCACTTGCCTACATTGCCCTAAATGGCAGACAAGTTGAAACTATATTCCACAAAAACATGGGAAATTTTGATCTTGATAAAGGTTTAGAGCATCTTTGGTCTTATGGAAAGATTTTAAATGAAGTAGAAAAAGATTTAGAAATCAAGGATCATGATTTAGGAATTGATCAGCTTGATAAAAATCTTAGCGAAAATAGACCTTGGAAAATGGAAAAGAATGAGGCTAAAAAATATCTCATTAATATAGCCATTCCAGTAATTCTCCAAATCGCCATCAAGCTACAACCTTTTATGCCTGAAACTGCACAATCAATTATTTCTCACTTTACTAACGAAAAAATCTCTGCTTTAGATCCACTTTTCCCAAGATTAGAAAAATAATAGTAGTTATGACTGCAATAATTGATACACACTGTCACTATAATATGAAACCTATTTCAGATGATGTTACTAGTCACTGGAAAAAAGCTCAAGAAAATGGAATAGAAAAAACTATCACGGTTGGTGCTGATTTAGAGACTAGTAAAAAAGCCCTTGAAATTGCTGACAAATTTCCTGGGATTTATGCCAGCATCGGACTTCACCCTGAAGTTTGTAATGATGCAATTAAAGAACTTTTAGCTGGTGATAAATATTCTCAAGGTGAAGAAGGTGAATGGAGAAGCCAGAGAGACTGGCCTGGGCCATTGCAAAACAAGAGAAGGTGCCCTGGGGTAAAAGAAAAAATTGATCAATTTGTAGACAATAGTCTGCATGATCTGTCCGAAATTTTACTCGATACCCAAACAACTGAAGGCAACGTTGAAACCAAAAGTAAGCTAGTTGCCATCGGAGAAATAGGTTTGGATTACTACCGACTAAAAAATAAGGGTCTCAAAAGAGATTTAGTTGTTGAAATGCAAAAAAAAATATTTAATAAACAGCTAGAACTAGCATTTCAAAATGATTTAGTAGCAATTATTCATGTCAGAGACCAAAGTGATCGTCAAAAAAATAACGCATACAATGATGTGCTAAATATTTTGAAAAAAGTAATTATCAAAATGAAAGCTCTCAATAAAGCAAAATTCGTCCTCCATTGCGCATCGGGCTCACTAGCCTACATTCAGGAAGCAATTTCTCTTGGAGCTTACATCGGAATTGCGGGTAATGTTACATATGACAATGCTCAAAAATTGAGGGAAATCATCAAAATAACCCCCTCCAATAGGTTACTGC
>JAHIVL010000012.1 GCA_018816485.1 Patescibacteria group bacterium
ATTAATGCTTTAATGCAAGAAAAACTAAGACTGCACAGAGGACTTAAATTACCCAAAAGAAGAGTTTTAATTGCTCATTTTTTAAGTAGCAAACAGTGATCGTTTTTCAAGAAAAAACCAACGCAAAATTTCCCTTAACCCACTAATTCAAAACTTACGTTTGAGTTTTCATCAACGCTAAACTGAATGTATGAAGTGTTGGTAGCGCTGTCGCTGAGGTTGGCGAAGTAGTGAGTTTTTGTTGCTGGATTTTCTTCGTAAGAATAATTAGAACGATCTATTACTGGAGCTGTTAGCTCATCCACCTTTGAGTTTGCATGATTGCTAGTAATAATGTATTTATTCAAATTTGGAAAAGCTTGCAGTTTTTTTTCAAGGCTGGTAATAAAGTTTGATTCGGTTTGCGCATTCTGCCAATCAAGATTGTGGTCAATTATAAAAATGTTTTTGATGTTGGGAAGTTTTTCAAGTTCTAGGAAAGAATTGTAAACAAAGAGTTTTTGAGTTAGATTTATTTCTGATTTTTCATTTAAGTTGAGAAAAATGAAATAATCATTTTTGCTGAAAAAGCGGTAGTAACTTGGAGTCTTTTTTGAGCTGTGAAGAATAGGGTAATTAGCTAAATCTCCAAAATAAGAATCAAAATATTTAGCCCAAGAATCTTCTTTTTTATGGAGGATATCACCTGTAAAAATAGCAAAAGCTTGTGGAGCTTGGGCAAGATGTAAGGAAAGTAAATTATTAATAAAGACTGCTGTGCTGTATGGTGTGTATTGTGGACTAGTTGGCTCAGTAACTGGATATTCATGACTCATAACTGAGAATGAATATTTTCCATTAAGTGCATTCAAATCAAAAACTTTATCATTTATTGAAAATGGAGTTGATGAGATTTTTTCTTTGATGTTATCAATTTTTAGAATACTGCATTGTTCATCGCAATCAATTACTTTATAGGTCAAATCAAAGTCATTTTTGATTCTATTAAAGTTATTTAGATAATTAGAATTTTGATAAATTCCAAAGTCTGTAATGTAGAGTCGATCTAGATCAGTAGATTTTTCATTAAAATCATCTATGGGTATAATTTCGTAATTGTCATTTTTGTAAAGATCGAAATAATAAGGACTAATGGTGGTTATTAAATAGCTTTCAGTATTTTTGGAAGATTGGTCATCAAAGTGCGAATTCGATCTAGTTACTGTCCAATTTTTGTAGGCTTTTTGATTGTTTCTAAAGTTAGTTTTAATTTGAGAGACAAAACTGGTTTGCATCAGATTGGACAAAATAAAGAGAATCGTAACAAATTGAATGGCTCGTGAAAGTTTTTGTTTTTGTTTTTCTAAAATATACACCAGAAGAATTGACAACATTGGTGTAAACAGTACCACTGCTAAAAATTTATCTATGACGAGCGGTTCGCTGGTAGCTGAAAGCAAATAAAAGATGAAGATCAAAGTCAAAAGACTGGTAAATTTTGTAAAGTCATTTTTTGTAAGTTTTGAAATAAATTTATAAGTGACTAAGAAGGTTATTAATATTAAAGTTAGATTTAAAAAATAAAATGTAGCTGGATCAGAATCAATTTTCAAGAACGGCACTAACAAGAATGAATAAATATTCTTATTTTCTTTAAGAACAAAAGCATTGTTACTGCAAATCGAAAAAGTTCCGGTTTTGATGAAGCATTTTGCAGCTGTTACATTTTCAATTGCCTCAACCGAAGTATTAAAGTTTCTTAAAAGACTATGTTCTTTGTAAGGATTTTTATGAAGTAAAAAGAAAAGTATCAAAAAAGCAAAATAGAATGAACGGTGTTTTTTTAAGTGTCTCAAAATATTTTGTACAAAAAGGTTGGCGTTTTTAGTTATAGTTTTTGAGTTTAACAAACCAGATTTAGCACCGATGCCAACGAATGCCCAGAAAGTATAAGCGACTTTTGAGGATGCGAAAACATCAATATAACCTGCGTTGATAAGCAGTCCAATAACTGATCCTGTCAGTCCGATATTAAGAGTAGCAATGAGTGGGTCTGAATTTTTAGAATTTTGATAAATAATTCTTAGGATGTAAATAATTAATCCGTAAAAAGTAATAAATCCAAGTATCCCAGTTTCTCCCAAAGTTCTCAGGAAATTATTATCAGTACTATCTGCTTCAACATATTGGCCGTTTTCAAGTTTGGAAAGAGTTGCATAACCATTTCCAAATAATGGATTGTTAATTAAACCATTGATAGCTTGTGGCCAAAGCGTATCGAGTCTAATACCCATGGAAATTCCATATTTGAGGGCATTTTTTGACCAAATACTTTTTTGAGCAACAACGACTTGAGTTTTGTTGCCTGCCTCATCTATTACTGTTTTAGTAACAAACTCGTGACCTTCACCATAAAGATCATCGGGACGCGTTGGATCAGATAGATCTTGTTGGATTTTAATTCCAGGAATTTTTGCAATGATTTTATTTGCAGTAGAATTTTGTTGTGCAATTGAAATAAGTGCTAATTCTGTTTTTTGTCCAAAAAAAGTTATTGCCAAACTTAAACAAATGATGAGCGAAACTAAGGCAACTCCACTCCATTTTAATTTTTGTTTGAAGCTACTCATTTTTCTTAAATTAATAAAAAGAACGATGAGTATTCCCATGAGATAAGCGGCCAGAGCCGTTTTTGAGCCACTACTGACGAGCATCCAGGCACCAAATAGATGGGTTAGGTGCAAAACTGATTGGAGGAATCTTTTTTGTAGTATGTTGGTTTTTGCAGGTAAAATTTTTGTTAAACTTAAGCTGAGAGCAAATATAATTGGTAAAACAATAACCAGATATGCGCCTAAATCGTAATGACCGGCAAAAGTAGATTGTGGTCGGGCATTATCCTGCAAATAAAGCGTAACTCCTTTTGAGTACTCACGATTCATTGTGGAATAAAGTGGAAAGTGCAGATATTGTTGGCCGTAACCATAGCCGATGATTCCGATAACGGTGATGACTAGAGTGAGTAAGATAATTTTAATGTGTTGTTTAGTTTTGACTGAAGAATACAGAAAGAAGAAAAGTGCAAAGTATTCCATGTAGCGAAAAAAGTGTAGGCTACTTTTTCCAATATGAAGTAGCTGAGTGGGAATAGTTTGAAGTAATATTGTGCCCAATATGATTGATGTTAAACCAACAATAGCGTATGCAATTACTAGCCAGAAATATGACGTATTCCATTCTGATTTATTTTTGATTTTGTCTTTTTTGAAAAAGGCCTGTTTGAGCCAAACAAGCGCTGTAAAAATAACCAAGAAATCCTCTGCCCTAACTCTGACAATGTAGCCAGGCAGGATGTCAAAAAGAGGAACTTTTGGAAACAGTGGTATGAAAGCTATTAGAAAAGTGCTTAAAGCAAAGAGGAGGTTGGCTTTTAGCCAAGTAAGAATGTTTTTGACTTTTTTCATAGCTAAACCATTTTACAGCAGTTTCTATGGAATGTGGAAAGGCAATCAACAATATAAATCTGATAGATTTCTCTTACACCTGCAATTTTTTTTCTACAACAGTGATTCTGTTGTCATGAGAATCTAAAGTATCGGAAATTTCCATGCGTCTATAAGTTGCAGCTGCAAGATCTTCTCTAATTGCCTTAAGTTCGAACATTACTTCTGCAAAATTATCTTTGAGTGATCTGATATCTTCTCTAACTAACTTGAATTCAGATCTAAATTCTTGTTTAACGGAATCGAGTTCTTGCCTGACAGAAGCAAGTTCTTGTCTGACAGAAACAAACTCTTGTCTGACAGAAGCAAACTCTTCCATTATTCTTTCAAAACTCTTAGCAATAACGGTGTTGTTGCTGTCAAACTCAGTCTTAGAAACTAATTCTTGTTTTTGATACTTCATAAATGCTCCACACTATTTTTATACAGCAAACTAGAGTTGCAGTATATGTGTGATTTCTTGCTTTTAAATTGTGTTGTTGCTCTCTATTTCTGGGGATGGTGTTACTTCTTCTTCAATCGGTTTTGTCTCTGGTGATGCCGTTGGTGTTGCAGTTGGTATTGTTGGTTCTGTAGTAGGCACAGCTTCAACTTTCTTTGGTAATAGTTCTAGATCTGCAGCATCACTTACGACAAGAGTTCGAGTACTAGAGTTGTAGCTACCAGTAGCAAAGATTCTTCTACCAATTAATTCAGTTAGATTGACGCTTTCTTGGACATCTAGATTAACGGCTTCAGAAGAAGTAGTAAGAAGGTAGAATCGATTCTCTGCAGTAGAAAATCTTAAAGTACCAGAAAAAGCTGTTGCTCTCCATGGGTCAGGAGTTGGAGCAGGAGTCACTTCAGGCGTGGGAACGTACTTAATAAAAGGTTTTTGAGTAATAAAGGATATTTTACCTACGCCAAAACCAAAAGTGGCTATAACAATGGTAATTCCAATAGCAGTAAGGGGTTTGATTTTAAAGTGAAAATCTACGCCTTCTTTACCCATGACTTTTTTCCACCAACTTTTAAGGTATGTGATAGGGTTTGTAACTTGCACACTGACAAGAGGCGGTTCTTTTTTACGTAAGTCTGGTTTTTCATTGGAGATTGAAATAAAAGGAGAAGTTTTTTCTGAGGATTTTTTTTCGGTCATAAATCCAGTTTAATTGGATTTATGCGGGTTGGCAATATCAGTCTTTATATCTTTTCTTACAAAAACTTGATTTCCTTCCGTGGTTGGGACAAAATTATTTTCAATGATTGGCCACAAATCTTGGATTTCAGGCTGATTTTTATCAGGAATAATAACGAACTTTGTATCTGGTTTTTTTAAACAATTTTCAACTTCGGTGCGAATTTTTTCAGTTTGATGTAACCATGGTAGGTAATAATGATATTTGCAACTTGGCAATCTTTTTGAAATAGAATAGTAAATCATGTTTGGGTGCAAAACCATTATTTTATCTTCTGGGTTTCCAAACTGATTCATGATCTGAGCAGCTTGAACATGTCTATTTAAAAAATAGCTAGGTTTATTTTTTAAAACTTCAAGCCAGTTTGTTTTTAATACTAAAAATGTGTAAATATATCCAGCTCCAATTAAGAAAGTCAGCAGTTTCCTATTTGCACGCCAGCTTTCAATTAATTGCCAGCTTAAACCAAAAATAATCACCAAAAATATTGTTCCTAAGTGAAAAGTCTCATTACTGCGAAAAAATAATCCTATTCCAATGATAATGCTTGGAACAACTAAAGAGTATTTTTTCAAAACTACCCACGAAAAAAGTAGTAACAAAAATAAAACAGCAATTAACGTTTGGATAAAATTAATTTGATTCCAATAGTGCGTTGTAATTAAATTGTAGTACTGTTCGAGATCGACAGAATTTCCGACAAGAACGCGCCCTCCAATAACTGCCTGTATATATTGGCTTGTTGAAGTAAAGAAAACTTCTATTTGCGTTGTGGTGATTAAATAAAACTGGTTAATTATTCTGAATAAAGAACCATATTTCAGTTCAAGTTCGCCGTTAGCCAATCTTAATGGATAGTAATAGTTTGTGTTGTAGGTAAATACAGACCAAATAAATGTTGACAGTTCTCCTTTAATAAAAAAATAAACTGGAAAGATTAAAAAAGATAGCAAAGTCAATCCAATGTATTTCACCATTTTTTTAATTGAGGGTAAGCTTTTTTCTTTATATAAAACTATAAATAATAGAAAACCAATAATTATAATTGGAACGACGGTGGCAATGCTAGACCACAAACAAAGGACACTAACGACTCCAAGCCATTTTATGATGATTTCTGGCTTTGGTGATTTGTATAAATATCGATGAAACAAAAGAATAACGAGTGATAAAATTCCAAAATTAAAAAAAATATTCGCTAGTGCCATTTGAAATAGAAAAGTAGGTGTAGCAAAAGCTGTCACAACCATTGTTAAAAAAATAGCAGAATGAATTTTTTTATTTGTTTGTTTGAACAAGAACATCCAAATAAATAACTGGAATAGTAGTGACCAAAATCTTAAAACTAACATTGGATCTCCAGGAAGAATGTATCCTAAAACTCCGAGAAATAATGGCAAAGGACCATGATGAGAGAAAAAGTCTTTATATGGCAACAAGTTATTTATTATTAGCCATCCAGTTGCAGCATGCTCGTATTCATCATTAAAGGTTTGCAAAGTAAAAAAAGGAAGAACTAATAATAAATATATAATAATAAAAAATATTCCAATTTTTTTTAGTTTATTCATGATTTTAAGCCTACTATTAAATACTTTAAATCATTTTCCAAAATTTCGAACTCATCTCTTTTAAAAATTGACTTCAATTTCTCAATTGAATCTGGGAGTAAGAAATTGCGATTAATTTTTACAAACTTAACATTTTTTTGCTTGAGCAAATCCATAATCGCTGGTACGTCATCACGCAGAACAGCATTGTTAAAGTTGTCAATATAATCGCTAATATGTTTTGGTCGAAATCCACTATATCCATTTACGAGCTGGCAATTATAGTGCATTTGATTTAGGAGCATTTTAGTCCAGTATTCAAGACTTATTTCTATTGTAGTTATTGGTTGCTCTGGGGAAAATGGATATTCTAAAACTACATCTGTATTTTTACATCTGGAAGCTATTTGGTCATATCCATAATCTTGATAAGTATTGACAACCTGTCTGTGTTTCACAGGAATAATCTCGATTGCGTAAAGAACTAAAATTATTACAATTATTTGGAGTGACTTTTTGAAAGAATATTTTTTTAATATGAATTTGAAAGCATGTCCTGCAAAGTATAGTAATACTATTTGAATGAGAAAAAACCATCTAGATACTACTCTCAAGGCTTCAAAAAAGGGAGTTAATTTTAAAGGTAATATATAAGGAAGTGGAGTAGCTAGATATCTACCATTGATTGAGAGTCTAGGACCTAAAACTGCAATTAATCCCCATGCTAGTAAAAGTACAAGAAACCCTTTAATGAATTTGTCTTGTTTATTTAACTTAGCTTTTTTTAATTTATATGCTCCAAATAGGGAGATTGATAAAAGAATGTAGCCAATGCTAAAAATTTCATTTCCCAGTCTATGACTGTAAGTATTTATTTTGTAATAAAATTTATTAGTCCAAATACTTGGTAATTGATTAAAAAATATATCAGTAATCTGCATTGATGAGTTTACATATAAATCCGCAGTTCTTTGAATATTATTTAGCTTTTTAATTTCAATAAATTTAAACAAAAAATAGCCAGCAACAATCGCAAATCCAAATAAAAATATAAGTCCGGTTCTAATGGTTTTTTTAAGATTTTTTTCTTTATATAGCTTCCAAACATAAAAAATAAGAGCAGTTATTACTGAATAAATTCCTAAATAGGCACTTGCTAAAAACTGTAGGCCAGAAAATACTCCAGAAAGAAAGAAGTGTTTATTTGACTTGGCAGTGAGCAGTAGTCCTAGTGAAAAGAAAAAGAAACTATAAGAAATCATTTGGTAGTGGTAATACATTGAAAAAGTATACGGAGAAAAAACAAATAACAAAGATAACAAGAAAATAATAATTTTCTTTTTAAATATTTTAGACCAGAAAAAATGTAATGAAATGATATTCAGTAAGGCCATTATAAAAAAAACAACGTTATGAGTAAGAATGTAGTTTTTTGTGAGAGGAAAGATCAATAGTCCGATAAAGCTTTGTGGTAATAATAAATCAGTGAAGAACATACCACCGGGCGATGGGTAGAACATGGAAATATTACCAAAATTGGCAAAATCTAGGGCTGAGAGGTGTTTGATGTTTTGTTCCAAGATATATACCATCAAAGGGTAATCGAGCCAATCTGTAAGGCCTGATGACAAATGTGAGAGCAAGGTGAAGTTATAAAGCAAAAACAGAATAAATATGGATGTAATTGAGAAAATAGTAAGTTTATTCTTCATGTATATTTTATTTTACACGAGAATTTTAATAAGCATGAAGATAATTTCTTCTTTCTTAATAGATCTTGCTAAAAATCTATAAAACATATATCTTTAGAAAAGTATATAACATACATTATTATGGAAAATCTCAACGACTTGTCTTTTATAGCTGAAATATCTGTTTTATCATTAATTATGAATCTCTTTTTAACTGCTATAACCGCTTTTATACTCGGAATTTTTTACAATAAGTTTGGCAGATCCTTGTCGAATAAATCAAGATTGGCCACAAATTTTGTTAGTATTTCTGTCACCACTGCACTGGTGATTACGATTGTGAAATCATCCCTCGCATTGTCATTGGGGCTTGTTGGAGCTCTTTCTATAGTCAGATTTAGAACAGCCATAAAAGAACCTGAAGAATTAGCCTACTTATTTTTGTCTATTGCTTTAGGATTGGGCTTTGGAGCTGGACAAAAACTAATTAGTGTTGTCGCTTTTGTCATTATTCTAATAATACTATTCGTCCAATTCATGATTACTAAAAAATGGGATCTTAGAAATCACTTGATACTTTCTATCAAAACTCCAGATAAAAATACAAAGAAAACAATTGATATTCTACAATCTATCTTGGCAAAATACACCTCAAAATCTGAGTTGACACAAATGAATTTAAGTTCAAAACAAACAAATTTTGGAGTTAGGATTGATGTTGATGATTCACAAAAATTGACCGCTCTACTAGCTGAGTTAAAAGAAAAATTTTCTGACTCTATTATAAATGTTGTTGACCCAGATTCTATGTTTGGATAAAGGTTAAATAACATGCTTCTTTACTCCAAAAAATCATCAAATTTATCATATATTTTCAAAAAGACCTGGAAGTTTATACAAAAATTATCCAAAAGAAATAAAATTTTACTATTAATTAGCGTTGTCGCTACCATTGTGTTATTATCTCTAGCTTTGTTACTAACGAAGGCCAGAGTGAGAAACGAGCTGCAACTTTTATACAACCAAACAAGAGCCAGTATTAATTCAAGATTAGTAAGAATTTTTTCCGAACATCCAGAGACATTAGTTATCGATATTGAGTTTGAGGATTATCAAAAACTTGCTGCAAAAAGAGAAGAGGCGCTGTCACAATTCGTTCTTCTTACAAACGATGATGATTTCGTTAACGCCTCAGTTCAGTTTAGAGATGAAAAAACTCCTGTAAAAATTAGATTGAAAGGAGACTGGACAGATCATCTTGAGGGCAATAAGTGGTCTTTTAGAATTAAAACTAAGAATGATAATGCTATTAATGGGATGAGAAAATTCTCAATCCAAGCACCCGAAACTAGAGAATATATCCATGAATGGTTATTTCACCAAATAGCAAGAAAAGAAGGTCTCATTGCCCTAAGATATAATTTTATTGATGTAATTATAAATGGTGAAAAAAAAGGTATTTATGCTATGGAAGAGCATTTCTCCAAAGAGTTGCTTGAGAACAACAAACGTCGCGAAGGTCCTATTCTTAAATTTGACGAATCTCAATTTTGGGAGAACATGTTGAGATATAATTTTAATGAAGTAATTGAAAGAGGTATAGGGCTAAGAACTCCAATCGTGTCTTTCGAAGTAAATAAAGTCTTTTCAAACGATGATCTCTTGGCTCAAACTCAAGAAGGACAGAGACTCTTGAGCGAGTTTAGACTGGGATATTCTTCAGTCTTTCAAACTTTTGATACTGAACAATGGGCAAAACTTTTTGCACTTAGCGATTTACTTGGATCAAGACATGGGCTATCAATCCATAACATCAGATTCTACTACAACCCTCTCACAGGATTAATTGAGCCAATTCCATTTGATGTTCAATCAGGAAAAAAAATAAATCGGTTGGCAACTGACCTAAATTATATGCAATATGATCTTGTAACAAAGTTTTTTGAAGATTCAGAGTTTCAGAGACTGTATATTGCCGAGCTTGTAAAAATCAGCGAAAGTTCTTATCTAACTAATTTTTTAAACGAGATAGATCAAGACCTTAAAAAAGCTGTAATTTATATTAATCATGATGAACCTTATGTATTCGACCCATCTGCGTATGAAGCTAATTTAGAGTTTATTCAAAAAAAACTTGCTGAAAAACCCAATGTCAGAGCATACATAGATGAAGATTCCAACCTCTCTATTACCCCGCTGACAGAACTTGCATCAAGTATCACCAAACTAACAGATGACCGTGGCAATATAATTTGGCAGACAAATCAAGATCTTGTCATAGTTCCTGGAGCCAGAAGAGACTTTGTTAGAAAACCAACTGTGGTAAGCTTAAACTCTGATTCTTTAATGACTGCACAAGAATTAACCGAGCTAACTCTACATTATGAAATCTTGGGCATAGATGAGGATCTAACTGTCTTAGTTGAGCCATGGCTACTCAGTACTTCAGACAAACGACTAACCCAAACAACAGCAAGACCAAGCTTCGCATACTACCAGATTAATGAAAACAATTATGTCGTTCCAGAAGGTAACTGGCAATTACTGTCAGATTGGGTGTTACCACCAGGCGTTGGATTGACCATTGAAGCTGGAGCGAAAATTGATTTAATTAATACTTCCTCAATTATTGTAAATGCACCAGTATTGATGAAGGGCTTGGAAGATAATTACATTGAAATAACCTCCAGTGATAATTCTGGCAGAGGCATGTTTATCTATAATGCAGAAAAAAACTCAGCAATTTCCTACACAAGTTTTTCAAACATCAGTAATCCACAGTCAAAATCACAGAGTATTTCTGGGGCAGTTACTTTCTATAACTCTCCTGTCTCGATTGATAATTCTATATTTAAAAATATAAATTCTGAAGACGCACTCAATATTGTTAATTCATCATTTTCAATTAAAAAAACCACTATTGATAAAACCTTTAGTGATGGAGTTGATATCGATTTTAGTGATGGAAGTATTCAAAATACAAAAATTTCCCAAACTGGCAATGACGGCCTAGACATTTCTGGCAGCAATATTGTTACTGGAAATCTTGAAGTTTCAAATGTTGGAGATAAAGGAATTAGTATTGGAGAAAGCAGCAATATCTCTTTGGAAAACTGCAGAGTTTCTGAGGCTAGAATTGCTATTGCTGTCAAAGATAGCTCTAGTTTGAACAGCAATAACTGTCAAATTACTAAATCAGAGTATGGTATCACCGCATATCAAAAAAAACCTGAATATGGTCCATCTCAAATAAAAATCTCTACAATTATTAATTTGGCAACAAAACCCTACTTTCTAGAAAATAAAACTCAAGCGTTTTTAGGTCTTGGAACTATACAAGCAACTAATAAAAAAGTTTATGAAACCCTTTACCCAAATTGAAAACCAGCTTGAAAAGTGGCGCACCGAAGATCGACTTGAGCGCAAATATACTTTGCCCGTAATAAATTTTGCATCGATTGAGCCATTTATTTTGGAGAGTGGTTTTTTGGAAAACTACAAACCAAGAATGGTGCATTCTGTTTACTTTGACTCACCCTCAAATACTTGTTTTCAAGATGCTTCACGAGGAAGCAGGAGTAGATTTAAAGTTAGGTGGCGATGGTACGAACAAAATGGAAAAATCTCGCCAAGTCATCTGGAGCTAAAAATCAAATCTGCAGATGTTGTTAGAAAGTACATAATTTTGAATAAAAAAACTGAAAACATAAGAGAAAATATCAGAGCAGAAAATTTTCCAAGACCATGCGAGCAGATATTCTCGGGTTGGAAACCAGTGCTTAGCAATTCATATCTGAGAGCATACTATCAACATTCCTATCTGCCAATTAGAGTAACATTGGATAAAAACTTAACTCCATCAATGGAGGAAACAATCTCATCTAAACTTAAGTTTAATAGTAAGTATATCTTAGAAATCAAGTATCCAATTGATGCAGAGCCACTTCTGCAAGAACTAAAATTTCTCAAAGTTTTACCACTACAAAGACAACGTTTTTCAAAATTTACTGAGGGAATTAATAGCATTTCTGGAATGATTCTCAGTTCATTTCATTAATAAATAAAGATTCAAATTGTCGTCACATTGATAGCTATTAACTTGAGTAGCTTCTCCAAACTGACTTAACTCGTAATATCCAGTCTTTCCATTTTCAAATGTTGCATGATCGGCCACTACGAGCATTTCGTTTACAGGTGAAGCATTAAATTCTTGAGTATCGATTGCACTGCAGCCAAATTCATTGAGTAAGAATATATATTCTAATGATTGATGATTATGAGATACAGAATGCGTGTTCACAAAAATTGGATTTTCGGCACTTGATTGGTTCAATCTATCTTCACAAAAGGTTTGTATACATTTAGTTTTTTCTTCAACTGTATGAGGAGCAGTTTTTTGATAAAGACTAAAGTATTTTGGTTGAAGATAAAGAACTATTGA
>JAHIVL010000001.1 GCA_018816485.1 Patescibacteria group bacterium
AACCACATTTGAGACATTTTTTCACTCTAAAATCATACCAAAAACACTAAAAATAGTGGTTTACCACTATTAACACACTATTTTTACCTATTTATCAATGAAAAGTTGTTGTTTCAGCCCGGGTTTTGGTTACCAGCGCCAAAAATGTGCAAAATGCATACTCACTTCGTTGTGTTCCTCAAGTTTCTGGAGCAGCGAGAGAAGCTCTAAACTATATTCGCCAAATGACAGAAACCGAAGTCAATGCAGTTGCTGATAATCCACTTTTCTTCACTGAGAAAAAAATATGCTTAACTGGAGCAAATTTTCACGGAGCTCCAATTGGATATTCACAAGACTTACTAAAAGTTATCATTACCGATCTAGGAAATATTTCGGAGCGACAAACTAACAATCTTATGGATCCTGCTTGTAGCGGTGATTTACCTGCCTTTTTAGTTCAAAGTGCGGGACTTGATTCTGGTTTGATGATTACTCAGTATACTCAGGCAGCTTTGGTGAGCGAAAATAAAGTTTTGGCTGGACCAAATAGCGTAGATTCAATCCCAGTTTCTGCTAATCAAGAAGATCACGTTTCTTTTGGCACAATAGCAGCTCGTTTAGCTAGAGAAATCATTGAGAATACTCAAGCAGTTTTAGCCATACAACTACTTGCAGTTTGCCAAGCCTATGAATTTCGCAAACCTCTTAAGCCATCAAAAACATTTGAAGCTGTTTATAAGCTAGTGCGTTCCGTTAGTCCAAAAATTACCAAAGATAGAGCTTTTTATAAAGATATCGAACAAGTAGTTCCTTTAGTTAGGCAATACAAAGTGCTTGAAATTGTCGAAAAAACTGTTGGGAAACTAAAATAATTACTAACAAAGAAAGGAAACAAATATGTTAAAAAACACAAAAGAATCTTGCATATCGGTAATTAACACAAGAACATGTTGTAGATCATTCTCGGATAAAACTGTTGCTGATTGTGACATTGAATCAATATTGAAAACTGGCCAAGCCGCTCCATCAGCAAAAAACAGACAACCATACTTTTTTATAGTCATAAAAAACCAACAATGTAAAAAAGAAATAGCATTGGCTGCAACTCGCGGAAGAGAAAAGCAGTTTACTAATTGGGATCAGCAATCCGCAGAATCAATGATTAAAGGAAAATCAAAAATGAATTCCAATGATCTCGTAATTGCTGAAGCCCCTGTAGCAATATTGCTTTTGCGAGATTCTGATCCTAATTACTCTGAAGGTATTTCTGAAAATTTAGAAATTCAGGAGGAGCAAGGTGTTGCTTGTGTCGCCTACTCTATGATGATTGCTGCCCAAGCACTTGGTTTAGGAATGGCTTGGATGTGTTCGGTATTAAATATTCCTGAAGAACTTGAAGATATACTAACAAAATATGGAATTGCTTGGAAAAAAACCTGGCAACCTAGAGTAATTCTACCCGTTGGGTACTCAAAAAAAGAAAAATTGCGTAAACCAAAAAGAAAAGAGTTGAAAGAAGTTTCTTCATGGATTAATTAAAAACATCATCCTCAATCATTAATATGATTGAATGTGATATTCTAATAGGAGAAATCAGTAAAATCAAAAAAGAAAATAATTATGACAAACAAAAACATACAAACACTAAAAGGCTTTAGAGACATCCTACCGGTTGATGCTAGAAAGCGTCAGTGGGTTCGTGATTCAATGATTAAAACAGCAGAAAAATGGGGTTATGAACCAATTGAAACCCCTACTCTCGAGCCATTTGAACTATTTGAAGGAGAAATTGGTGAAGACGAAAAACTCTTCTATAAGTTTACTGACAATGGTGGTCGTGAAGTCATTATGCGTTACGATCAAACCGTGCCTACTTGTCGTTATGTGGCCACTAATTTTGCCGAACTTACTTTGCCTTTCAGAAGATACCAAATTCAATCTGTTTTTAGAGCAGAAAAACCTCAAAAAGGTAGATATCGAGAATTTACTCAATTTGACCTCGATATTTTTGGAGTAAAAGGTGCTGAAGCTGATGCCGAAGTAATTGCCGAGAATCTTGAAACTTATGTTAATCTTGGTTTTAAAAAGCCAGTAATTATTTTTAATAGTCGCGAACTAATGAAGGGTATTCCTTACGAGGCCATCGTAGCGATTGACAAATTGAAGAAAATTGGCCGCGATGGCGTGATTGAAAACATGATCAAAAAAGGCATCGCCAAAACCCAAGCTGAAACATATTTTCAACAAGTTATAGACATCAAGCCAGATGAGACAATCAAAACAATTATCAATTATCTAGAAAATTCTGGTTTTAGCAATGAATTCTATCGCTTTGAACCTACTCTTGCCCGATCTTTCAGTTACTCTGAGGGACCAATCTGGGAGATAGTTATTGAAGATTATAAAGTTGGTTCAGTTGGTGGTGGTGAACGCTATGACTCAATGATGAAACGACTCACTAACCTTGATGTACCAGCAACTGGAATTGCTTTTGGTTTCGATCGCACTGTTGAGGCTGCTGATCTATTAGGATTGATTCCCCAAATAAATTTATCTCAAGTTCTAATAACAACTTTCAATAAAAAATACCAAAAACAAACATTAGAAATTGCCAAAAAACTTCGTCAAGCAGAGGTTAAAACCGAGCTCTACCCAGACATAACTGATAAAATTGGTAAACAATTTAAATATGCTGATAAGAAAAAAATTCCCTACGCAATTGTCATTGGTGAAGAAGAAGTGGCCCAAAATAAAGTTTCGCTTAAGAACTTACAAACAAGAGATCAGGAAATGTTGAGCATGGAGGAAGTGATTAACAAGCTTAGATAATCTGCGTTTTTTTAACCAAATCGCCTATTTTCAAATAGCTCAACATTTTTTGAATAAATCGCCCAAAATTTTTCTATACATCTTCACGACTTCTTCATCAGTGTTGTCTCGAACAAAATAGCTGAACCCAGGCTGAGTGTTAATTTCTATTAAAAATAGCTCGCCATTTTTATCTCTAATAATATCTAGTCCCCCATACTTTAAATTCAATTTAGAAGATATTGGTTTAATAAATTCTTGAATTTCATTCCATAAATCTTGGTCTTTGATTAAAACAGCCTTTGAATTTTCCCAATGTAAAGGACTCAAATTGCCAACAAATTTTGGAGCTATGCGAATGTTGCTTGTTGCATCACCAATGTGACCACCACCGGTACCAACACCGGTGCCACCACCAGTGCGTCCAGCAACGTTATTTTTCAAATAAATAAACATAATTTCTTGATTATAAACCAAAACTCTATACTCCTTTTTAGAATCAATATAATCTTGCGAAATTAGAACATGGTCATAATTCTTTGAGTTTTTGTTAAAAATGTTTTTTACCGCAGTTGCTATCCGCCCATAATCATTACACTTAAAAACATTCAAACCCCTAAAAAGACTGTTTGCTTTAACTAAAATCGGAAATTCGTGGTTGACTAAAATATTTTCAATAATTTCCTTATTTGAATCAAAATTTCCATATCCTTCATAAATATCGTCTGCATGAGGATCGATAAAACTAAAAGTTCGGGGCTGGTTAATTTTATCTCTAAGCAAAAGATAGGTATAGAACTTATCACCACAAATTTTCCTTACAGCTTCGTCATTTAAACCAGAATTATTGGCAATAAATAAATGTGACTCGTTGCTTTCGGTTTTATTTTCAAAATCCACTTTTAAAATAACATTGGCGTCATCAATAAACTTAGACTTAAGACCAAGTTCATCGCAAACTTTTTTTATTATTGTAGTAGTCATATTTACTATGGTACTCATAACAACATTTTCTGATTCGTGATAATCTTATTCTATGGCAAAAAGGAGTAAAAAGAAACAAACTCGTCTTCAATCATATCTTTTTCTTGGATTAAATACCCTAGTCTGGGGCGCAGCTTTAATCATCGTTAAACCTGCTCTATCAGTTACTACTCCATTTAGATATCTATTTTACAGGTTTGCTTTTGCTGGCCTTTTATCTTTACCGATACTATTTCATTACTGGCCCAAAATTAAAAATAAGAAAAAAACTATTACACGAATAACACTCCTGGAATTAATTGGGACGACGCTGTCGCTGGGACTTCTCTATTTTGGCTTAAGTAAAACTAGCGCTATCGAAGCTAGCTTTATCACAACTACTACACCAATTTTTGTTGTACTTGCTGGAATTTTATACCTGAAAGAAAAAGAGGAAAAGCATGAGCTATTCGGTTTAACTCTAGCTTTTATAGGAACAGTACTGCTAACAGCTTTACCAGTAATCTTAAACGGAAACTCACTTGATGGTTTATCTTTAGATGGAAACTTACTAATTATTGGTCAAAACATTGCAGTTGCTATTTACTATGTCTTGGCAAAAAAACACTATAAAAAACTTCCAAAATTATTCGTTGCTTCAATTAGCTTTTATGTCGGAATCACTACTTTTTTCTTCCTGAGTTTGCTTGAACTTAATTTTTCTTTTCCAAACTTTATCACGGCCATCACAAACGACTTCTCCAGTACCTCAGTCTGGTTTGCAACACTTTATATGGCAATCTTTGGCTCAATAATTGGACTGACTTCTTACATTAAAGGACAAGATGGAATAGAAGCCTCCGAAGCTGGTTTATTTACGTACCTCCAGCCACTAATTTATGTACCACTTGGAATAATTCTACTAAAAGAACATGTCTATCCCTTACAGATCGTGTCATTAATTATTATCTTTGCCGGCGTATATCTTGCAGAATCTAGATTTAAAAAGAAGAAACACTAAAAAATAGTACGTTGCATTTACTTAACCGTCACACTCTTAGCCAAATTTCTTGGTTTATCAACATCATAACCTTTTTCCACAGCCATGTAACAAGTCATTAACTGCGAAGGAATAATGCTAGAAAGGAAAATATAATCATTTGTATCTGGCAACTGAATCCAATTACTATAAAGTTCGTTATTTTCTTTGGCAATAACAATCGTTTTTCCTCCCCTAGCCCTTACTTCTGAAATTGCGCTCAGCATATTTGCTTTATTTTCATCTTCAGCAACCAAACACAATACCGGCGTACCTTTGGAAATTAAGGCAATCACTCCGTGCTTAAGTTCACCGCTCGAAAAACCTTCAGCATGAATATATGAAATTTCCTTCAATTTCAGTGCGCTTTCCAAACCAGCATAGTACAGATCACCTCTACCTAATACAAATACGTGCTCATGCTTGGTCAAGTTTTTCGCAATTTTTTTAATATTATTTTGAATTTTCTTATTAGCGAACCATTCCTTTAATTTGTACTCAAATTCATTAATTTTTATCTCTAGGTCATTAAATTTTGATCCGGATAAAATATCTGAAATTATGATCCCCCAAAGTGCTTGACCCAAAAATGCTTTCGTACTTGCCACTGCCAATTCTGGTCCAACTTGAAGCATAAAAGAGAGATTAGATAATTGAGTCAAAGTGCTCCCTGGCATATTAACAACACTAATTATTTTGACTCCTTTTCTTTTCATTAACTCTACAACTTCATTAGTATCAGCAGTTTCTCCGCTCTGACTAAAAACAATACATACTGATTTTTCACTACCGTTATTTAGTAATTCGAGATACGAATTAGCTTCATATGCTTCGACAGTCAAAGCAAGAATACCAATCTTTCTAAGCAGATAAGCAGTGTTTCCAGTCGCATAACTCGCTGAACCACAACCAAGAGTAAACACTTGCCTAGCATTCTTTATCATTTCAACCGCAACGGCAAACTTTTGTTTGGAATCTCGAATCACATTTAATAGCATATTAGATTGCTCATGAATTTCCTTAAACATATAACTCTCATAGCTATCTTTACCAATATCCATAGTAATGTTTGCCAAATCAAGTTTGTGCTCAAGAGGAATAAACTCAACGCCAACCCTTTTTCCAGTTTTAATGTCTGTAATCTCAAAACAAGAATCAGAAGAATTAAAGACTGCTATTTGTCCAGAATTAATAACCAAATACTCGTCAACATCTGGGCTCATAGAAAGCACATCTGAAGAAAAATATAACTCTCTTTTGGAATTTCTACCTACTACCAAAGGCGAGCCATCTCTGATAGCCATAATTCGACCTTGAGTGGTGATTACAACAACTGTATTTCGACCAGCCAATTTATTGAAAACATTAATAAATGAGCTAGTTGAAAGATTTTTTTCTGAATTATGTTCCATTTCTTTTTCAAGAAGACCTACTATGATTTCGGTATCAGTTTTAGAAATGAAGTTATAACCATCATCTATCAACTTACTCTTATGCTCTTGATAATTTTCTACTACGCCATTTTGAACTAATGCAAAACTTTTATTTTTAGCCAAATGGGGATGAGCATTAATTTTAGTTACTTCTCCATGAGTAGCCCAACGAGTATGACCCAAACACAATTTTGACTCTGCAAACTTAATATTTTTCTGGCCACTCAATTTACCTACTTCTTTTTTAAGTTCCAATTTCCCATCAACTAAAGTTGCCACTCCCCAAGAGTCATAGCCTCTATACTCAATTCTTTTTAAACCTTCAAAAACTCTTTTTTCAGCATTTAAGCTGAAACTAGCGTAAATTCCACACATAATAGTCCTTTATACAAAAAGTTTATAATTTGAAAATAATATGATTTAATTATTTGCTCTGTTCAAAGTGTTTCTACCTTGTTTTAACAAATCATGTTAATTGGACTATCAAATGCCCAGAGGGTCTCCGTAGATACTCGAGGTTGCATTAATAATTCAGCAATTTTGCATTAATATAGTCACTAACTACAAATTTTTTGCAAACCTCGGTTCGATCGCTTTTGCTCAGAGTGATCTAAAATTTCTCTAAATCACAAATGAACTTAGCATCCCCCTTCCTCGTATCCCTTTTGTAAAATTGCGCCAGTTACGCCGGTTACGCCAGTTACGCCAGTTACGCCGGTTACGCCAGTTGCGCCAGTTACGCCAAACAAACCACACTTTCACAAACTAGGGCCACACGCTCGACTAGTTTTTAATATTAATCCTTTCTTTTGCTTTAACACTATCCCGATCTTACATTTATATTAGCCAAAAAACAAGTTTTCCTGGTGTGATAATTCCACCTCTAAGATAAAATTTTAGAAAAAAGTTGGGCTAAGTTTTGTTTGGTAAAAGGGTCTATCCCTTTTGATAAAGTTAATAACATTTTTTGCTTCATTTCTTGAGATAACTGCTCAAATCCAGCATCTTTAAGGTTTTCTAATGCTTGGTGAATAAAGAGCATATTTATATTTCCAGAGGTTTCTGGACTTTCAAAAAAGGTTCCGCAACTAGTCATGGCAGCCAAAGCTGAAGCTTTGACTGCCATTAATGATTTTTTACTATTTCTAGAACCTGTAAAGTAAAAATATTGAGAAAAGTTTTGAGCCAAATCATCTGCCCATCGTCTTCCCAACTCTCTGTCTAATATTTTATCTATTTCTTGATTAAAACTACTTATCGCGGTAGAAAAATTTTCTTTCCAGCTACCATGATGTCCTCCATCGCAAGGACAAGCCCCGTGCCAACGCACCAAGTTACCATGTGGACAACTCCAAGCAGTCCTTTCACGAAGTTTTCCTGTCTGATAGTCTTTTTTTTCCCAAACATCTTGTATATCATTTAATCCTAAGACAGCAATACCTACATTTGGCAAACTTTCTTTTACCAAAAAATCTAAAAAGAGGTCAGCAAGTTTTACGTGATGACCAAATGTTTCTCCATCAGTCCAACCGATAAGTGGTTGTGATTGAGGTAGTTTTTGAATTCTGGGAATAATAGTTGATCGTGTATAAGCATCAGCATTTGATTTTTCTGAAAAAGCCAAACTCGAAGAAAAAGGTCTATCAAAAGGTAAAGCAATGATGTTTGCCTTGTTCGGAAGTTTCAAGATTATTGGCTTATTATCTGCTGAAGTACCAATAATATCAATTTGTTCTGGTGCGCAAAGTACCCCTTTATAACCTATTTTAACTAGCGTTTCTAAGGTTTCATTATCAAGAGCAGTTTCTGGTGCCCAAAACCATTTAGGTGATACCTTAGTTTCTTCTTCAAAAGCAAGATAACCAGCCTTGACAAGGATTTCTTTGTCTCTTTTATTTAAATCAGGAAGTAAAACATGTAAAAATGGATCTCCAACACCACGTGCTTTCATCGATTCTCTAAGTTGCTTCACTTCTTTTGGAGCAAGAGCTAACATTTCTCTACGTATTGTTGTGTAAAAATCAAAAGATACGTGATCCAAAGTTCCATTTTGGGTTTGAGGAATATAACATTCATGAATAATAATATTATTCCAATCCATACCATGTGGGTCAGTATGAATTTTTTTGACACGAGTGTGACTACCTTTTCTTGGAGGTTGATAGAAATGTTCACCTATTACAGCAAAGCGCTCAACTGAGTTTGAACCTCTTAAACGACCTATCATATGATTATATATATTCAATATGATATAATATCTTTCTTATGAAACAAGGCATACATCCAAATTGGACAGATCAAGCACAAGTAACCTGTAGCTGTGGAGCAACGTTCACAATTGGATCAACACTCGACACACTAAAAGTAGATATTTGTAGTAAATGTCATCCATTCTTCACTGGTGAAATGAAATTTGTAGATAGACAAGGTCGTGTTGATAAATTCTTGAAAAAAGTACAAGTCGCCGAGGCTATCAAAGCCAAAGGTTCTACAAAGAAATCTTCTAGTAAAAACTCTGAAGATCCAAAATCATACAAAGATGTTCTACGCCAACAGCAAACAGTCTTAAAGCAAGTTGCTAAAACTAGAGTGCAAGTTGCTTAACTATTTTTAATCAACTACATGTTTCAATCTTATAAATAAAATTTAATATTTAAAAAAGTGAACATTTCGAACTTGTTTCGACGAGAACGTTTTAAATATTAAATTTTATTTATAAGATTACTTACGATAAGATAAAAGACAATGGTTAACTTCTCGGTTATAATATCTCTATCCAACCCTATGACAAATCCATACCAAACCCAAATTGGCGAACTTGAAGAGAAAATTGCTGAATCTACTCTTATGCTGTCAGATCCAGAAATGAAGGATCTTGCTCAGGTTGATATTGAAAACTTAACACTCCAAAAAAAGCAACTTGAGGATGCAGTGCTTCAGTTTGAACAAGGACAAACTGCTCCTGATACTATTCCTGAAGAAAAAGTGAACTGTATTGTTGAGATTCGTCCAGGCGCTGGTGGTGATGAAGCAAAAATTTGGGCAAACGACATCCTAAGAATGTACGTTAGATTCTGCGAAGTTATTAACTTAAAAATTGAGTATATTGACGATTTAGTTATCAAAATTATAGGAAAGACTAAATTATTTGATGAGATTCATCCAGATAATAAAGGGTATATTACCGCCTATGAACTATTTAAATATGAATCTGGGGTTCATCGTGTTCAAAGAGTTCCAACTACCGAGTCGCAAGGCAGAATTCATACTTCCACTTGTTCTGTAGCCGTACTTCCAGAAATTCACTCCAAAGAAATTGAGATCAAAACTGAAGACATAGAGTGGCAGTTTATTAGAGCTAGTGGTGCTGGCGGACAAAGTGTTAATAAAACTAGTAGTGCTGCTCGTTTATTTCATAAACCAACAGAAATTATGATCGTTTCTAGACAAGAAAAAAAACAAGAACAAAACCGTAAAATTGCACTAGAATTACTTAGATCTCAGTTGTGGGAAATTGAAGAAGAAAAAAGACTTAAAGAAATTGGTGTAGCTCGCTCTGCCATTGGACGAGCCCAACGTGCTGAAAAAGTTAGAACTTACAACTACCCACAAAATCGTATTACAGATCATAGATCAAAACAATCTTGGCATAATTTGCCATTAATGTTGGATGGAGATTTGTCAAAAATGATGATTGAGCTTCATCCGGCGATGGATGAGGTTTATGCTGTAAAAGACGACTGCATTAAAGAAAAAAGTAAATAAAATTGCTCTACTCTAGTTAGTTTTGATTATTTCAGCAAACATATCTAACTTTCTTACCTCATCTTCATTGAATAAGAATGGTCTAAGTCTATTTTTCATTTGCTCAGTTACACCAACTTGCTTTAACCTAGACCGTGCCTTTTTAAACAATGGCTCCAATTCATTTTTTCTAATAAACTCCAATTCAAATAGTTCTGGTTGTTGACTAAAAATCCACACTATATCATACATATCTCTTGGCTGAACTTGCTTTCGCTCTGAATAAGCAGTTAACTTTTGACGCAAAATTTCACCAAACTCATTGGTAATAACTTGCTCTACAAAGCCATACTTATTCATCAAAACTACCTCTCTAGTAAGTTGCCAGTTATCACTGTAATCAATTTTAATCTTAAGTTTTTCTTTAGGATTAGTTGTGATTTTCAAATCATACAAAAGATGTGGAAACTTTAGTTCCAGGTAAGTTTTCTTACCCTTAATTACTGATTTCAACTCAATTTCAATACTCTCTAACAAAAATCCTTTAACTACTTCTTTTACCAAACTTTCTACCTCCTTAAATGCTAACCCATGATTATCAAAATCCAAATCTTCAGAAAATCTGGGAATATTTCTCAATAACCTCAAACTAGTTCCTCCAATAAAGCATAGTTTTTTTGCATCCGATTTAGAATAAAGATCTGCAATAAATTTTGACTGCAAATATTCACGAATAATCCCTCGCTTTTTTGTTAAAGGCATCCTCATTTTTTCTGCAAAAGATAGAACTTGATCAAAGTTAGCTACTAAATTATTCATATTTTCTCCTTAATAGTATCTTGTACCCAGGCGGGAAACTCTCTCGAAAACTGTTTTAATAATTTGTAGTCGACGTCTATCCAATCTACTCTAGCTTGAGACAAATCTCTAACTTGACGGATATAAATATAATCTAACAATGCTTTTTCTGGCTTGGCTATATTGTAATATGATGAAATATTGTGATTGTCTGCTATTTTATCAAAACCAAAAAATAATTCTTGTTGAATCTTACTATACAAAAATCCTCCAACAACAACTCTAAATTGCTTAGTTGTTGTTGGTGTTACAGCTGTAACCTGCATAACTTCTTCTGGAATCATCCCATAAACATGAAGCGCAGACTCTAAACTCACATAAGATGGTCTATATATTAAGCCAGAAAGAGTAAACTCATCAACTTCTCTTCCTGGAAATTGAAATAAGCCCTTTTTGATTCGTAACAAATCCCCACGCTTCGCCATTCGTGACAAACTAATATTAATTTGAGATGGCTTCTCTCCACTGAAAATTTTTTGTACTTGGTGTGTAAAAAAAACAGATGTAGATATAGTATTTTGTAATTCTTTTAACTTCATTACTAGTAAATATACATTAAAGCATATTTACTGTCAACTACTATTACTCCATGCTTCAACTCTCCAAAAGATATTCACAAAAACTAAAAATTTGGATATTAGATCTCCTCAATCGCCCTAAGCAACTGCTCGTCTTCAAGAGTATCCGGATTTGCCTCAACTTCAATATCGGCTGGAATTCCTGACTCATGAATCCAAGCACCTCCCGGAAGCAACCACTTGGCAACTGTTACATGCAAACCACCCCCATTTGAGAGAATCATACGGTCTTGTACTGTACCTTTTCCAAAGCTGTTCTCTCCAATTAGCTTTGCACCAAGTCTATCCCTTACAGCTCCTGCAACGATCTCTGAAGCCGATGCGCTGCCTCTGTTCATCAAAACCTCTAGTTGCATATCTTTAAGCCTTGCCTGCCCTCTTGCAGCATAGTTTTGTTCAATAAGTCTGTCTTTTTGACTAACGACTATTCCTTCTTCGATAAACTCACTTGCAATATCTATCGACACATCAAAGAAACCACCGGGGTTGTTTCTCATATCAAGTATTATTCCATCCAGAGAATTTTTTTGAGCTAATATTTCAGTAACAATTGCATCCCACTCAGCACTTGTTCTCTCACCAAATCTGGAAAGTATGATATGCGCTACTCTTTTTCCAGCATGTTCAACAAATTCCAGAGTTACTGACTCAACCACAATCTCTCCTCTATTGATTGTAATTTCTAACGGTTGATCAACACTTTTCCTAACCAAAGTTAGGGTAACGGGTGCATCTTTTGGCCCTCTGATATTGTCAACGGCCTTAGTCAAAGACCATTTAGTACTATCTTCGTCTAAATTTTTTGCATCATCTTTTACCCTGATAATGTAATCTCCTGCTTCTACACCAGCCATAGTTGCGGGACTGCCATTTAAAGGAGCGACAGCGGCTAAAAATCCATCAATATAACCGAGTTCTATTCCTACACCATAAAAGGATCCAGCCAAATCTTGACCACTTCGTTCATTATCTTTTGGTGACAGATACATTGTGTAAGGATCTTCTAGTGAAGCAGTCATTCCACCTATTGCACCATCCATCATCTTATTAGCATCAAGTTTCTCTTGATCAATATAATCTCTTTCAAGAACCGACCACACTTCCCAAAAAGTATCAAAATTAACGTTTTCGTTTCCAACAGGAACGGTAGCTGCCATAATTTTTGCTAATTGAGTACTCTCACTAGATCCATCGACTGCCGCCTCATTTATTCGCGCATATTTACTCAAGTATTGAAATTTATATTCCACAAAAGCACCTAGAAACAAAACGATCAATACCAAAAATATATTACTAATATAACTAATCTTGAATTTTTTAATCATTAGGAATCATTCTACTAAGTCTTGAAGGATATTTAAACCACCAGTAAGTGCTCATGAAATAAATAAAGTGTTTGTGTAAGCTCGCCTATAAGTTTGTCTTATCGAGCTAATGTCGCAAACACTTTATTTATATTGATCAGCTTATTTGTGATTTAAAGAACCTGAGTAAATGGCAACATTGCCAAATGTCTTGCTCTCTTAACAGATTGAGCCAATCTTCTCTGTTGCTTTTGAGTCAAACCGCTTTCTTCTCTAGACAATATTGATCCTTGCTCATTTACGAACTTGGATAATACATCTACTTTTTTGTATGAAAACGTTATGTTCTTACCAACTTTCATCGCCCGCTTAAAGCGTTTTATTTTTTTTCTTTTTATCATATTTTTTCTCTCTTAGTTAAAACTAAAATGGAACATCATCCGATACGTCTTCAGCACTTGGCAAATCTTGATCCTTACCAGCATCATCATCTTGAGCAAGTTTCTTGCTAGTTGATTTAGCTTTTTTAGGAGCACTTTTTGAAGCACTGTCTGTAGAATTACTACCTGAGTAAGATCCAGTTCCTGACACAGAGCGTAAAAGAATCATGTCATCTATTATTATTTCGGTTGTTTTTCTCTCAGTGCCGTCTTCACCTTTCCAGTCTCTAGTTTGCAATCTTCCTTCAACATAAATTTTGTCGCCTTTGTGTAACAATTGGCCACAAATATCTGCAAGCTTTGACCACGCAACTATATTGTGAAACTCAACTCTCTCTTGTTTCTCACCGCCATCACTTGGTGCCCAAGACCTGTTGGTTGCAATACCAAATGAGCAAACTGCTATGTTACTTGGTGTATAACGCAAATTAGGATCTCTAGTTAAGTTACCTATTAACATAACCTTATTTAATGATTTAACCGACATACTTTCCTTTCTTTCTCCCATCCAAAACTGTTGGGATTGATATTAAACATTATTATATTTACAATTCTTACATAAACTGTAAATCACACAAGCATTACTCAACCCTCAAATCCTCAACACTTGAAGTTTCTTTTTCTGCCAACACAATTAAGTGTCGAATTACTTCTTGAATCACGTATAAACCCTTCTCAAACTTACCAATTTTTGATGCATCAGTTTCAATAACCATGTGGTTATAAAAACCCTCATAGTTCTTTTTGCTTTTGAACTTAATTGGATAAGCCAAGTCTTTCTTGCCCCAATCTTCTTGGGAAAGAATCTTAATACTGTGTTTTTTTAGAAGCTTTGCAACTGCTTCGTTTATTGTTGAGACTTCACTAGATGAAAGTGAACCTGGCACTAGATATGTCAATTCGTATTGACGAACTCTAGCAGATGCCAAAATTTCCATCATGTTTCGCTCCTTTCTGCTTTGTCCTAAAGGTGCTCTTGGTATTTGTAAAAGT
>JAHIVL010000013.1 GCA_018816485.1 Patescibacteria group bacterium
AATACCAAAACTAATATCAATCCCAAATACCAAATTTAATATTAATTCCAAATACCAAAATACAAAACTCAAAATAAGTTCAAATACCAAAACTCAAAATTTAAAACAATATTTAAATTTTAAATTTCAAATAATATGGAATACGACTTAGATGATAGAACATTTCAGTTTGCTAAAAGATGCAGAGATTTTGTAAAAAAGTTGCCGAGAACAATATCTAATATTGAATATGGCAAGCAATTAATTAGATCGTCAGGATCAATCGCCGCTAATTATATTGAGGCCAACGAAGCTATTAGCAAAAAGGATTTTTCACATAGAATAAAAATATGCAGAAAAGAAGCAAAAGAAAGCCATTTGTGGTTGAGGTTATGTACTGTGGGAGATAGTAAAAGTTTAGAAAAAGAGCAACAAAAACTTATTCAAGAAGCAATGGAGTTAACTAAAATATTTGGCGCAATATGTAATAAAAGTAAATAATTTTAAGAATTTATTATTTGAATTTTGAATTTATTTTGCCCGCCCGCCTTCGTACGCGAAGCGTGTCGGGCGGGAGTTTTGGATTTTGAAATTTGGTATTAAAATTAAAATATGAATGTGCAAATCAAAGCGGAAAATTTAACATTAGATGAGCGTTTAAAAAGTCATGTGCGGGAAAAAGTGCACATGCTGACAAAATATCTCGGCGATGTGCATATTATTGATACAAAAGTAAAAGTCAGTTTAACTTCTAAGCATCATCAAAAAGGCGATATCTATACCTGTGAAATGGCTTTAACATTACCAGGTGAAACTTTGCGAGTAAACAAAACTACCAGTGATATTTTTAAGGCAGTAGATAAAGTGAAAGACCATTTAGTGCCCTTGATTAAAAAGTATAAGGAGAAGAATGCCTAGTGAGTATTGTAGAGACGCCCCGCTGGGGCGTCTTTGTTGTTTTTAATATAAATTTGTATTCACCTCCGTAGAGACGAGGCATTGCCTCGTCTCTACCATGACCACTGAACATTGCCTCGTCTCTACCATAACCATTGAATATTGCCTTGTCTCTACCATAACCATTGAATATTTCTTCATCTCTACGTTATACGAAATAAAAAAAGCTCCGACTTTATTAGCTCGGAGCTTTGTGATTGAAATGAAAGAACGTTATTGCGCAAAGGCACGGGCGCTAACAGGTTTTTGTTGTCTTTTTTTACCCCATCGTGGAGTGAATCTTCGTATCTTACCTTTCCCTTCTTGACTGAAGATTCTGAAAGAAATGCTCAAGGTATTTTTACTGTTAGAAAGGGCGGTAATTTTTTTTGCTGAACATCTCCAGAGGTTAACACTTGTTTCAAAATATTCAAACTTACCTGTTGTGTTATTTTTTTTACAATCAAACACCATTACTTCGCGAAGAGCGTCTTCTGGTTCAAGTTCTCCGGAAAAAACTTGATTTGTGTGCGCATCTGACGGCTCAATGTACCAAGTGGTTTCAACTGGTTTTTTCATCTTAGGATTCCTCTGCTTTCTCTCTTCCTCTAAATTAAAAAGAAGAGGTTGGATTTCTGTTAGCTTTGGCGCTTTTCCCTTGAAAAATTCAAACGCTTTTTGTCTGGTTAATTTACCAAACGATCTGCCAGATAATCCAAAAATTTTTCGAAATGCTTTTAAGATTAGTTTTCTGTTGCCTGGTATCGTAGATTTTATGACAGTAGAAAACTTTATCGGAGCAAATGTTTGCGGATGACGAAGCGCCATGCTCGCGAGTGTTTTTTTGCATGTATCAGAGTTGCAACATGAAAAGCCGGCATCAATGGAATAATAACCAGTTGATGATGATCTTATGATAGACAAAAGTTCAACTCTCTTTTTTCCGCAAAATGGACAAAGCATTTTTGCCTTGCGTGTTTCACCTTGTTGTAAAAGCCACTCCAGATGGAGGTGAAGGCTATTTTTGTTTTTTGTTTGCTTGTTGTGATACTCATTTAGTAGCCACACAAGAAATCCAGGATTACTAAACATCAGTAATTCCAAAATTTTACCTTGCCTCTTCCCTGATTGAAAAATATACGGTCCATTTGGACTATATGCAGTTGTCAATGTACTATCCTCCTTTGATAGGATTAATTGTTATAATATTATCATATCTATTGATTTTTGTCAATCCTAAGGGCTAGGGCAATCAATACAAGTTGGAACAAATTATAATGACTTTTCTAGGTAAGTTAGCGGAGAATTAAAGATTTCTGGTGAGGAAAATCTAATACAAAATTCACTCACATATTCTGGTAGATATTCAGGGGTAACATGATGATACATTCTCCTGATAAATGTCCTTAGATTACCGAATATGCCCTCTATTTCAGAGGTTAATCCAAATTGAAATTTACGGTGAATATCTACTTTGTGTTTTACTTGCCACCACTGATCAATATTTTTGTAGACTCCTGCTCCGTCTGTCTGTAATACTGTTTTCGGCTCTACATGCTGAAATAGAAATTTAGTTGTTTCACTTTTATCTACTGAATTTTTAAAAATAATTTGATGAGCTAATTTTTTAGTTCCTACTTGTTTAGCCATTACCAACGACAAACTTTTAAAGTAGGCTTCATCCATCTGAACTTTACCCTGTAGAATAGGTTCAAATTCAGGTAAATGTAGCCTAAACTGTCTAAACCAGAGATATATTGTCTTTTCACTGACATGACACAATTTTTGAGTCTGCAATACTGGAATACGTTGCGTCCAGCACCACAGTAATGCCCAGAAAGTACGATAGGACAATTTCATATTATTTAGCCATGTTCCAGATAATAATGTGAATGGTTTTCGGCACTTACGACAACGAAATCTATTTTCTGATTTATATATTTTACGAGAGTGGCAATGTGGACAAAATACATTCTTTCCGAAGATAATTTTCTTTAAATGTTTCTTAATTTTAGCTTCTGTTGGAATTTGATTTAATAGAGCAATCATAGGACAAGAGTGTTAGTAATTTAATACTTTTATTTTACTCTTGTTCCAACAGGTATAGTATACCCGGCAGACAGTATTGACAAATAATAACCTTTTTGCTATACTGACGATAGGATTTACCCTATTAAATAACAGGGTTTACACTAATATCACACATAGAAATGGGTCGGATTTCTATTTATGTTAGGAATCCGTTTTAATATAACTATCAAAAAAAACATGACAGGAACAATCAAAAGGCTAACTGACAAAAATTTTGGTTTTATTGCTCGCGAAGAAGGTGGGGATGATTTATTCTTCCACGCCAACAGCTTAGAAGGTGTTGATTTCAACGCTCTTCAAGAAGGCGATAAAGTTGAATTTGAAGTAGTAGATACTCCAAAGGGTCAAGCAGCTGAAAAAGTTAAAAAAGCTTAACACTTTTTTATAACTACTAAAAAAAGACAGGTAAAACTGTCTTTTTTTAATGCAAATAAATCTAACTAAAATTAAAGTTGACTTATTATGAAATATCCGTTATTATATTATTAGTGGATTTTCCACTGTTTTTTGTTATTAAAATCTCATCATTAATACTCCTTCTCCCTTGGGGAGAAGGTTGGGATGAGGGAAATTCCCGGGTGGCGCAGTGGTAGCGCAGTTGGCTGTGAACACACCATATCTTTTGTTATAATTTAATATATGATAAAAGATAAAAGAAAATACGCTGATCGTGCTCAATACCTTAAAAATGCAGTAGCAAAGAGACGAAAAATAATTCGCCAAAAAGCTATTGAGCATAAAGGTAGGAAATGTGCAATTTGCGGTTATAATAAATGCAATAAAACTTTAGAGTTTCACCATATCAATTTAGATAGCAAAAACTTTGGCATATCAGCTAAGGGCTATACTAGAAGTTGGTTAAAAGTAAAACAAGAAGTTGATAGGTGTATATTATTTATGTGCAAATTGTCACAGAGAAGTGCATGAAGGCATTACGCAGCTTCCTAAGGAAACTTAGGAATGAAAACGAGGTGAAATCGGGGAAGCCTTAACTGGTAATCCCGAGCCAATCCCCCGAAGTATTTTGGGGGCAGGTGTAGAGACTATCCCGTAAGGGAGTACTGTCCTAATCTTTTAGGATGGGAAGCGCCTCGTACCCTAATTCATTTGAAAAGGGTAATGATATAGTCCACGCCCTTTGGAAACATTGGGATAAGTGTAACCAATTGGTCGTCGGTTCGAATC
>JAHIVL010000014.1 GCA_018816485.1 Patescibacteria group bacterium
AACAGCGGTAGTTAAAACTTTTTGCTCAACACCTTCAATATCCATCTTCAGAAAGTCTATGGGCTGAGTAATAAATTCACTCAAAGTATGAGTTTGTACTGTAACACTGGTTGATTTTTGTGTTCCGACCCAAGAACCTTTGTGAAAACTTGCTACTGAATGCCACTCCTCGCTTGTTTTATCTAGGTAAAGAGTTTCAATTCCTGATTTATCTGAAAGCGCAGTCTGAATTAAAGTCACGTCTTCAATTTGATTTTCAAAGATATTTCGTTCTAGGATTTTAAAACTCTCTGGATTAGGCTCAATAGCAATGATCTTCGAAGTAGGGTAGAGTTGTTTGAAATATAAAACTGATAACCCAATATGTGCTCCAGCATCAATTATTATTGGTTCAGGATTATTAGTTTCGAAGCAATATAAATCTTGAGTAAAAATTTCTCTTTTAAGTCGATGATATTCTTCAGAATTGTTATGGTAGATGGTATATTTTTGGAGTTTACTTGATTGCATATTGATATTTTATAGTATATTTATGTTGTAGAATGGACAAAATGGAAAATTAAGATGGATTTAGGAAATTAAAGATGCAAACAAGGAAAATTGGAGCTCACGTTTCGGTTAGCGGTGGTTTATATAAAGCCATAGAAAGAGCCAGCAAAATTGGAGCCAACTGTGTTCAGCTGTTTTCGGGGAGTCCTCGGGTTTGGAAGCGAAAGGATCTGACAGAGTTTAACACACTCAAGTTGTTTTCAAAACAAAAAGAATTGGCGGTAGATCCAATCTTTATTCATTCTCTTTATTTAATCAATTTAGCTTCGAATAAACCCGAACTTTTGGAGAAGAGTTTTAATGCTCTCAAGTATGATCTTGAGTTTGATAGTTTAGTAAAAGGTTCGGGAATTATTGTGCATTTGGGTAGTCACCAGGGTCGTGGTTGGGAAAGCGCGCGCGAGCAAGTAGTACAACAGATTGCGGGGTTATTGAGTGTTACTCCCAGAGATTCCACTTTTTTGATAGAGAACTCTGCAGGGCAGAATGGAAAACTTTGTAGTAATCTTGAAGAAATCAGATGGTTAATGGATAGAGTATTCGAGTTAGGTGGAGAGAAATCTAATTTTTTAATGAATATGTTTAAAAAACGTTTAGGCTGGTGTTTTGACACCTGTCATGCGCATGCTGCTGGATATGCTTTGGGAGAAAATAGAAACTTTAGAGTGGAAACTGAAAAAACCCATATAATTTTAAAAAATTCTTTTATGAAAAAAACTGCTTTAGAAGAAATCACGGCATTAAAACTATGGAGCACGCTTAAGTGTATTCATGTCAATGATAGCAAAGATGATTTTAATTCTGGTAGAGATAGGCATGCAAATTTGGGAGAAGGTAATATTCCAACAGAAGATTTTATATATTTTTTAAATTACAAGAAAATTTTGAAGATTCCGTTATTACTTGAGGTGCCAGGACTTGATAAAAATGGTCCTGATGCCCATAATATCGCTATTTTAAAAGATTATTGTAAATAATATTATGGCAATTAAATACAAAGGTAGAGAGATAGAAGCGATAGTTTTGGATTTTGATGGAACGTTTTATTCGAATAAAAAACTAGAATTAAAAATTTGGACAAATGCAAGAAAAAAATTAGTTCAAATACTTATCAATAAATCAGTTAGGGTAGACATAAAACTGATTGATCATGAAGAATTACTTGATAAATATATTCAGCTTGCTTTAGAAAAAGGTTGGGAGAATGCATTTATAGAATTTGGTGGAGATATAGATGATTTTAATCAAATTATTTATGCTGTTACAAAAGCAGAATTTTTGAAATTTAATACAGTATTGTCAGATTTTCTTCAGGAATTACTAAAATATGTTCCTATATATATTTTTACTGGTTCGAGTAGAAAAACTGTAATTGATGCTTTGCAAGTTTTGACTGGTGAATTGTGGGTTTCATTTGCTGATAATTTATTGGCATCAGATGACATGAAGATTGCTAAAAAGCCACATATTGCTGCATATGAGGAAATGCTCCAAGTTTTTGGACTTGATGCAACAAAAACAATTTTTGTGGATGACCAAGAAGTTGAAGTAGATGCAGCTGCAAAGCTTGGTATTATTACTTTTTTGATTCGAGAGAATGTCGATAAAAATGCAAGTTCTAGTCTGCATACTTTAATCGGTTCACTATGTGAATTACAAAATCATTTAACATTTGAATAATTTAAAATCTGACGTAGGCTGTTATTCCCTGATATAATATATCTTCATGTATATATTTGATGGAATAAAATTGGCTACAGAAAGAGAAGCTCTTCTTAAAGAGAGAATAGTCCGTGATTTTGACGAAAAGTTGAAAATTGCCGCAGTTTTGTTTATAGAGGATTCCGGTAGTCAAATATATACAAGGTTGAAAAATGAAGCAGCTATTAGAGTAGGGATTGGGTATGAAGTTCATGAGTTTTCACTTTTAGATTTTAATTCTGATTTCAAATCTGGAGATAATAATTTTACAAGTGAAAAAGTTGTTTCCAAAATCCAAGAGTTAAATGCAGATTCTAGTGTTACAGGAATTATCATTCAAAAACCCTGGCGAAAAACTTGGGTCAAAGCGCAAAGTTTTGGAAAAGATTTACAAAATAATCAAGAAAAGCCAGACGTAAAAAGTGTAAACGAAAGAAATCAATACAATTCTTGGTGGAGTAGTTTGACTTCACAGATTTCAGAAGAAAAAGACGTGGATGGCTTACACCCAAATACTATTGAGCAAATCAAGGCTGGAACTTGGCAAGAAAATAGCAAAGTTTTGCCAGCAACTTGTAGAGCTGTCTTGACTATTTTGGACAGGGTAGGGGAGAGAGAAAATTTTTCTGTCGGAAGTGTCGATAAGAACAAGATCGGCGAGGGCAAAACCATTATTATAGGTAAATCAGATTTATTAGGACGACCACTTTATTATGAGTTGCTTAGGCGTAAAGGAGATTTTCAGCAACAGATTGAGTTAATCGCTAGTCGCGAGCTTAAGGAACGAATGAAATCCGGACAAAAATTACTCGATGCATCTATTATTGTGTCTGCGACAGGTATAAAAAATTTGATAATTGGAGATATGATTACAAATAATGTTGTGGTTATTGATGTTGGAGAACCATTACCGGATGTTGATTTTGCATCAGTTTCTCCTAAAACATCTTTTATTACCCCAGTACCCGGTGGTGTTGGTCCAATGACTGTGATTAGTTTACTTGAGAACTGTGTTAGTCTTGTGCTGCAAGGTGAAGAAGGTGAAGAAGGTGAAGAAGGTGAAGAAGGTGAAGAAGGTGAAGAAGGTGAAGAAGGTGAAGAAGGTGAATTGCGAAGCAAGAGAAGCTAGCCTGGGTTGTGGCTCTAGCCAGAGAGGGTACCCTGGGGTATAATTCACCCCTAGTAAATATTATAAAAACGAGCGAGTAGGCGAAGTGCCCTGAGGGTGCAAGTCCTGAATTTACCCCAACTCAATCGCATCACTTTGGATAAAGGTTTCGGCCACACATCCATAGTAGAAATAAGGACACATTATGAAAGATTATTCAAAACTTCCTCAAGTTGCTCCCGAGTATGATTTAACCGATCTATTAGAGGCTGGATGTCATTTTGGTCATCAAAAAACCAAATGGAACCCAAGAATGGCAGAGTTTATCTATATGGAAAAAGATGGAGTTCACATTTTTGATTTGGAAAAAACTGCTAGCCAACTTCAAGTAGCATACAATTTTGTTCATGATATGGCCTCAAAAGGCAAAACCATGATTATGGTTGGTACCAAAAAACAGGCAAAGCTAATTATCGAAGAAGAAGGAATTGAAAACGATGTAATGTACATTACATCTAGATGGTTGGGTGGATTGATTACCAACTGGAACCAAGTCAAGAAGTCATTAAAAAGAATGCTTGAAATTGAAGCAGGTTTAAAATCTGGAAAATATGATGGATACACCAAGTTCGAGAAAGTTCAATTAGAGAAAGAAAAAACTAGATTTGAGAGATTCTTTGGTGGAATCAGAGAGTTAAAATCAGTTCCAGATTTTTTATTTGTAGTTGACGTTAAAAGAGAAAAGAACGCAGTTAGAGAAGCAAAATTAATGGGCGTACCCGTCGTTGCTTTGATTGATTCAAATGCGAATCCAGAGGATGTTGATATTGCAATTCCAGCAAATGACGATGCATTGAGAAGTATCAAATATATTGTTAGTGAAGTTGCTAGCGCATACGCTATGGGCAAAAAATCTACTAGAAAAGTTACCGCAAAACCTGTTGTTGCTAAAACTGAAGTAGCAGAAGTTGCTTCTGAAAAGACAGTTATAAAGACAGCTGAGAAACTAGTTGCAAAACCAGTTGAGTCAACCAAACCTGAGGTTTCTGCAATAGAAGTTCCATTTGAGAAAAAGGCAGCTAATATTAAACCAGCGTTAAAAACAATTAAAAGAGTCGTTGCCAAACCAGCTGCAAAAAAACCAGTTGCCAAAAAACCAGTTGCCAAAAAACCGGCTGCAAAAAAACCAGTTGCCAAAAAACCGGCTGCAAAAAAATCCGTAGCAAAAAAATCAACCAAAAAATAAAGGAGCCCCATGTCATACACAGTCGCAGACGTTAAAAAACTTAGAGAAGAAACTGGTGCCGGAATGCTTGATTGCAAAAAAGCACTTGAAGAAGCAAAGGGTGATTTTAAAGCTGCCAAAGAAGTGGTTAGAAAAAGAGGTTTAGCTATAGCTGAGAAAAAAGCTGATAGAGAAACAAAAGAAGGTTATATCGCTTCATATGTTCATGCAACTAATAAAGTTGCGGCTATGGTTGAAATTCTTTGTGAAACTGATTTTGTTGCCAGAAATGAAGAGTTTCAAAGAATGGCAAAAGATGTCGCAATGCATGTTACAGCAATGAATTCTGAATCAATAGAGGAACTTTTAAAAGAACCATTTATTAAAGATCCTTCAATAACAATAGAAGAATTAGTTAAAGGTGTTTCAGGAAAAACTGGGGAAAAACTTTTAGTTAACAAGCTCATTCGATTTGAGGTTGGTCAGGAATAAATCCCTTACTCGATTGGAGAAGCGGGAATGACTAAAAAAAACTTTTCTTTTACACTCGAAGCAACCAAGGGCAAAATGCGTGTTGGTGTTATCAAAACCCAAAGGGGTGAGATAAAAACACCAATGTTTATGCCGGTTGGAACTTTGGCGACCGTTAAATCTTTAGACACAAAAGACATCAATGATCTTCGAGCTCCAATTATTTTGGGGAATACTTACCATTTGTATTTAAGACCAGGAATGGAGCGACTCCAAGCAATGGGTGGTGTTCATCAGTTTATGGGTTGGGATAAGCCAATTCTTACAGATTCGGGAGGTTTTCAAGTATTTTCATTAGGTAGACAACAACTTCATTCTCGTGCCAAGAAAAAATTAGAACAAAAACTGCTGAAACAGCCAAAACAACTCACAAAAAATTCGAGTGTTAAAATTAGTGAGCAAGGTGTTGAGTTCGTCTCTCACCTAGATGGTAGTAAACATTTTTTTAGTCCCGAAAGCGTGATCGAAATTCAGCGTAAGATTGGAGCTGACATTATTATGGTTTTAGATGAATGCGTTTCGGACAACGAATCAAAAGAGTACGTAAAAAAATCTATTGACAGAACTCATAGGTGGGCTAAACGGTGCTACGACTATTGGAAAAAAAATAAAAGGCAGAGTGTCTATGGTGATTATCAAGCCCTTTTTGGAATTATTCAAGGTGCTATGTACGAAGATTTGCGAAAGGAGTCGGCTGAGTTTATTACGAGCCTAGATTTTGATGGAATTGCAGTTGGTGGTGAAACCACTGGTTATAACATGAGTGGCACCAGAAAAATGATGGGCTGGATAGAAGATATGCTTCCAGCTAACAAACCTAGATATGCAATGGGACTTGGAAGGGATCCTCAAGACCTTATCGATGCGGTCTCAGTTGGCTTTGATATGTTTGATTGTATTGGTCCAACAAGACTAGCTAGAAATGGTGCGTTGTACAATGGAAAGCTAGTTGATAAAAATGACAAGATGATTGGTGGAGACAGAGAGGGTACCCTGGGGCGTGAACCTAAATTTGAATCAGAGTATAAAAATGGAAGACTGAATATTGGAAATCAAAAATTTTCTACTGATAAGAGAGTGATTCAAGAAGATTGTGATTGCTACACCTGCATAAATGGATATTCCAGAGGGTATCTTAATCATTTGTATAGAACAAAAGAGTTGACTTACTATCGATTAGCTTCAATTCATAATGTAAGGTTCATGGTGAGATTAGCTGAAAATTTGCGTATAATGATTCTTAATGCCCAAGAAACTGAAAAAAAATGCTCTTAATTTATTGATTGGTGTATTTTCAATATTTTTATTATTGGTTTTTGTTTATAGTTTCGTTTTGCCTTCGGTGTTTATGAGTGATAAAGAGATTCAAAATATATTACTCGTTTCAGATAATTTAGATGAACAGAACAATCATATTTCATTGGTACATTTGTCCCCAAAAACAGATGACAATCTCATTATTTTTTTTGATGGGAATCAAATAATAAAAATTAATGATGAGTATGGAGATTATAATTTAAACTTAATTTATCAGCTTCTAAAGATCGATAAAAGAAATGATCAAAAAATAAGATCAGTCTTTAGTCATATATTTAAAATTGCTATAGATGAGGTTGTTGTTATTAATGGAATGAGTGGTGACTTAAAAACAAATGATTTAAAAAATATTTTTGCTAAAAATTTAACTAAAAGAATTAGTGATTCGATTGGAAATAAAATTAATACCTTTAAACTTTTTTCTCTAGCAAATTCTTTAGAAATTATTAAATTAGATCAGGTGTCAGACATTAAAAAAAGTTATCATAAATTAGTGACAATCGAAAAAGAATCTTTTCAAAATTGTTCGGTAGCTGTAGTAAATACAACTGATAAAACTGATTTGGCAAAAAATATTAGTGAATTGCTTGAGAATACTGGAGCTCAGGTTGTGCAAATAGAAAGTATTAGTTCGAGCATTGATAGAACCATTGTCTATTATCCAAAAGATAAATTAGAGTGTAAAGATCTTATTGAAAGAATCCTTGGAGTTTTTTCTGAGGTGCCTGACATAAAGTCCAGTACTGAAATTCCTGTTACGCTGCAATTCAGATCAAGTGTTGTTGTAATGGTTGGAAAAGATTATTAAAGTTTTAGAATGTCGTCAGTGTTGACGTCATCAAGTGTTCTTTCGAAATCTTCATCAGTTTGAACGATTTCAACAGGAATATTTTCTTCAAGTATGATTGATTCATCAATTTCACTCATAGGATTGAGAGCGATGTCTTTCGGAGGAAATGAGTGAGCTCCTTCATTACTTTTTGATTGAAAAGTTTCTTTTAAATAAACACAACATTGTTTAGTTGAACATGATTGAATTTGGCAAGAATAAGTGTTGCCATTTTTTATCAGTTTTGAAAGTCTGAAAGAAAGATCTTCGGGTAATGTTCCAAGATATTGATTATTGCTCTCAATTGAAATAAATCTATTTTTGATTTTCAGTTCGCAGGATCTGCCGATAGGAATGTCTTCAAGTACTTGTTTGCCAGCAAGACGAAGGAGTTGAACAGTTTTAGTTTTTCCTGGCTCTTCAATAAAATGTTGTTTGATAAATGATGGGGCAGCGACAACCTTATTATTATTGAGTTTCTCTAGGTGTTTCTGAGCAATTCTATTATTCACATCAATTCTAAGAACTTGTTTAAAATATTTTTTTGCTTTAGGAATTTTGTTAAGTTGGATGTATGCGACCCCGATTCTGTTTAGGGGATTAGTGTTTTCTGGATTCAGTTCAAACAGTTCTAAGTTATTTTTTATAGCTGATTTCCAATCGCCCTCCTTTGCGTTTTTTATTGCTAAATTTTTTAAATTTTCTTGGGTGCTCATATCTGTGGAAGAATACATTTAGAAATCATTGATGTCAACATTCAATAAGTATATACTTGTAATATGTCTGGACATAGTAAATGGAATAATATTAAGAATAAAAAAGGTGTTGCTGATGCAAAAAAAGGCAAGATTTTTAGTAGCATTTCAAAATTAATCAGAATCGCTGTTCGAGAGGGTAAATCTGATGATCCAAAGTTCAATCCTTCGCTTCGAGTTGCTCTCGAAAAAGCTAGAACAGCTAACATGCCTAAGGTAAACATTCAAAGAGCTATTGAGAGGGGATTAGGCAAAACTGCTTCTGGTATTTCTATTCAAGAAATTGATTATGAAGGTTTTGGTGCCGGAGGAGTTCCTGTAATTGTAGTTGCTATGACAGACAATCCAAATCGTACAGCAGCAGAAATAAAATTTGCTTTTTCTAGGAATGAAGGCTCACTTGGTAGTCCCGGAAGTGCAATGTACATGTTTAAGCGTAGTAATGATGGGGGGTATGAGTGTACGATGCCGATGGAACTTGATGATAAAGAAGCAGTCAATAGCATTCGAAGTATGGTTGAAAAACTTAGAGAAAGTGAAGATGTCGAAGATATTTACATGGCAGTGGAAATTGAAGAATGAGAAGAAGAGAAAAATTTGTTATTGGATCAATAATCTTAACCTTGTGTTTGCTGGCTGTACAGTATGTTCCGTTAGATACTAGGTATCTTGCAATTGGATTGTTTACAGTTTTTACTTACGTTGTTTCAACTTGGGCTTTGGCAGACGATTTACAAATGCATGAAAGGCTTACGGTTGTTCCATTTCCGGTTCTTTATGCAGGATCAGTTGCTCTCTTCTACTTTTTATTACCAGATAACTTTTTAAACCAATTAGCGATTCTTGCATTATTTGGAATTGGGATGTACGCTTTGTTTTTAACCTCAAATATTTTTTCGGTAGCTAAGGGCAGAACAATCCAGCTGCTACATGCCGCTTATGCTATTAGTTCGATCTTTGGTGTTCTAATTTCACTTTTATTTTCTAATACAATATTTTCTCTTAAGTTGCCATTTTATTTAAATGGTTTGTTGGTAGGACTAGTACATTTTCCATTAATATTTATGCTTTTATGGTCAATCACACTTAAGGATGAAATTAATAAGGAGCATGTGATTTTTTCTTTAATTTTGAGTCTTATTTTGGCAGAATTGGCATTAATTTTGTCATTTTTCCCGATAACTGTTTGGTATAATTCATTATTTGTGATGTCATTTTTTTATATTGGAATTGGCTTGATGCAAAGCTTTATTAAAGGTAGGCTTTTTATGAGGACTTTTGTTGAGTACTCGTTGGTTGCAGGTTTTGTAGGATTGATGTTTCTTTTGGCGTTTCCATTGAAGTAATTGAGATTTATTAAGCTAACATCCTATAATATAGTAGGGGGGAACAGGGCAGTTTAGCCTGGTAGACTAGTATTTATCTTAGAATTTCATAAGTGCTTTTAAATCATTTGTATCACCGAGTGCTGAAAATATTTAAATTTTATTTAAAATTTTTAATAAAATTGAAGTTTTGTTAAAGAAAATATAGGGGAGAGAGTGAAAATTTTTTTGCGACACACCAGACGGAGAAGGGGGAAGTGATATAGTTTGATATAGTAAATACTGACACATTGTGATGTAGGGTAGAGGCCTATAACAAATTGTGGATAACTTTATTGTATTATAAGACTTGTTCTTGATGTGCAGGAGTGTTGTGGAAGAATTATTAAATGATGCGTTGCAAGAATAATATAAACTAAACATTTTATGCATCTTCCTCTGGTGGTGTAGAGTCTCAGGCTTATCTGGATGATCTGGTGGCTAGAAATCTGTGTGGAGCCGTGAAATGGAGCGTGAAACATAAAAAACCCGAATGCATCCATGCAAATTTGAGTACATTTCTTGATATTCTCGAGAGACCCGAGAGGAGCTATTTTAGCCTGGGCAGCCATTCTAAAGATAGAGGTAGATATGGTTTTAAGGGTACAGCAATGGTCGCTAATATCAAAAAAGTTAAATATTTATTAATGCTTTTACCCTATCGGACAGTGGGGTACGAAATATTGATTCATGTTATGTCGCACAATATTACTTTTACGACGTAAACATAAAATATTCGACGGAGGTTGTTTCAATGTGTCTTGTTTAATTAATTCTATTTCTAGTTTCTACCAGGCTATTTTATTTATATTTCTTATTTTTTTATTAATACTATGCTCTTTTATCTACTCCCGGGTATTTTATATTTTTAAAGAATTTATTTTTGAAATTTCCTATTTGATAGCTTTAGATTGTTTTTGATGAAGTTAATCGATATTTAACCATGGAATAGTAGTCATGCAAATCATAAAAAGCCGTTTTTGGGCCTCTAAATACGTTGTAGTCTGGATTAACGTATATTTACTGCAATTATTCACAATTTGGGGTTACTAATTCTATTTGGGGTTGCCGATTCTATTTTCAATGTTCGTAGATTTTTCTTCTACTATGTTTGAGTAATATTTTTAGCTGAAAGATAATTTTTATTTTTGTATTTTTTTTGTTGAGAACCAAAAACTAAAAATTTGAGTTGTGAGGTTTTTTTTCGTAATTTCATTTTTGAAAGTTTCTGAATTTCTAGTTGATACTCAAAAGATTATTACTTAATCTTTGTATATATTAAGTAATACTAATTCACTTTTTTTAGCAAATGGAGATTATATATTTTATGTCGCACATTTTTTATTTTTTTTTGTGTATACTTTAGTAAAGAGTCAGAGACATATTTTCGTTACTTTTTTTATAGTTGCCTCCCCCACTCTTTAGAATAACAAATTTGGTTGGAGCCTATTTCTTTAAAAAATATTGTTATTCGCATACAAGAGTATCAAAATATATCAATAAATTTAGATTGATACATCCATTAATGGGTTGGAAAGACTCATTTAGCAGAAATATATTGAGACTGCTAAAATCTCATAGTATTTCTAAGAAATATTTGGATAAAATAGATGCCGGTCTCAACTATACCCCAAGCAGCACTGATAACTTTTCTAGAACATTTAGAAGTTGAACGTAATGTTAGTCGTTTGACGATTAGAAATTACTCTCATTATCTAAGAAGATTCAATGATTGGTTTATGAGCAAGGGCCATAAAGATTTAAAAGAACTTAATCAAGATATTGTTAGGAGCTATCGCGTATATCTATCTAGATATGAAGATAGTCAAGGAAGGACCTTGTGTAAAAGGACTCAGAGTTACTATATTATTTCTCTCAGATCTTTGTTGAAATTCTTGGTAAAAAATGATGTGCCAGTGCTTCATCCGGAAAAGATTGATTTGCCGAAGGCCGAGTCTCAACATATGAAGTTTCTTAATACGGAGAAAATGGAGAGTTTATTATCACAACCTTTGTTGTCAAAAAAAGGAGGACTACGCGATAAGGCTATTTTGGAAGTTTTATTCTCGACTGGTCTTCGCGTAAGTGAGTTAGTTGGTCTAAATAGAGACCAAATTGATCTAAAATCTCGAGAATTTGGTGTTATTGGTAAGGGTCGTAGGCCAAGAGTCGTTTTTTTAAGTCATCGAGCAGTCGATTGGTTGCGCAGATATTTAAATTCTCGAGAAGATAATTGGCAACCGATTTTTATTAGATATTCTGGTAAAAAGCCGGATCTTTTGTCTGATGGAGAAGAAATGCGTCTTACTACTAGAAGTGTCCAGAGGTTGGTTGATAAATATTGTCGAAAAGCTAGATTGCCAATCAAGATTAGTCCTCATGGGATTAGGCATAGTTTTGCTACAGACTTACTTTCGAATGGCGCCGGCTTGAGGGATGTTCAAGAAATGTTAGGGCACAAAAACATTGCTACTACACAGATTTATACTCATGTAACTAGACCTCAATTAAAAAAGGTTCACGATGAGCGACATAGCGACTTTTAAATTGGCAGAAAACTATAGACATCATAATGTATTATAAGGATATTTAGGTATATAAAACAATATCACAAATAATAGAATTATTATTTGCAGTATCATTTACTATAAGATTTTTGGTAACGTTATAAGATCTTTACGAATAAGTAAAGATTTATTTTGCAATTGCAGTTATAATATTTTTTATATCAAAAGGGCCTGTGGCGCAGTTGGTTAGCGTGTCTGTATGGCATACAGAAGGTCAGGGGTTCGAATCCCCTCAGGTCCACAAA
>JAHIVL010000015.1 GCA_018816485.1 Patescibacteria group bacterium
AGCTTCAATTCTCCGCGAGATTTGGCACAAGCCATTAGCGATGATCTTCAAAACAAATTAGATGTTGGTCGATCTAACGACCAAGCCAGTAATCGACATGGTAATCAGCCCAACGACCAAGCCAATTTTTCCACAAATATCTCGAAAATTGAAATTGCTGGTCCTGGATTCATAAATTTCACGCTATCTGACGCGTTTTTACTAGCCAAAATGGGCTTGGTAGTAGAAAAACAGGGAGATGTAATCACAAAGAAACTAGATGGCGAAAAAGTGATGGTTGAGTTTACCGATCCAAATCCATTTAAGGAACTTCACATTGGTCATTTGTACAGCAACATTGTTGGAGAGGCTATCGCTAAGTCTTATGAAGCTCAGGGTGCAGATGTGAAAAGAGCTTGTTATCAGGGTGACGTAGGAATGCATGTTGCAAAAAGTATTTGGGGTATGAAGACTTTGCTTCTAGAAAAATATCCAAACAAAACAGTTGAAAAAGCTCTTACTAAACTAGAGCTCGGTTCGCTCAAAGAAAAAGTTGTTTTTCTTGGAAAATCGTATGCTGCAGGAGCAACTGCCTACAAAAATGATGACGTTGCTAAGGAAAAAATTAAAAGCATTAATTATTTAACATTTATTTCGGCTCAAGAAACACAAAGAGAACTAAACAATTTTGAGTCACAGGTAGATTATAAAAAATATATTCCAAACTTTTCTCAAGATTCAAGTGAGTATTTAGAGGTTAAAAATATGTATCAATCTGGCAGACAGTGGTCGCTAGATTATTTTGAATCTATGTATTCGAGGATTGGAATGAGTTTTGACGAGTTCTTTTTCGAGAGCTTGGTAGGAGAGTTTGGTTTTCGAATTGTTGGCGAATATCTTAAAACTGGTATTTTTGAGAAGAGTGATGGAGCAGTTATATTTCCAGGAAGCAAATATGGACTTCATGACAGAGTTTTTATTAATTCTCTTGGACTTCCAACTTATGAGGCAAAAGAGTTGGGTTTAGCTCCAGAAAAATTTAGAAGATTTGCCTACGATAAATCAATTGTCATTACTGGCAACGAAATCGATGAATATTTTAAAGTGCTGTTAAAAGCTCTTGAATTCACTAATCCCGATCTTAGAAAAAAAACCACTCATTTGTCTCACGGAATGGTTAGACTTCCGGAAGGCAAGATGTCTTCAAGAACTGGAAAAGTAATTACAGCTGAGTGGCTTATGAATGAGGCAAACGGTAAAATTAGAATGCACATCCAAAAAGTGAGGCCTGAATTTAGTGAAGATGAAATTGATAATGTTTCTGAGTTGGTTGGGTTAGGGGCAATAAAATTTGCGTTTTTAAAACAATCAATCGGCAAAGATATTGTTTTTAGTTTTGAGGAATCATTGAGTTTTAGTGGAAACTCTGGTCCTTATATTCAATATACATATGTTAGGTGTCACAGTGTGTTGTTTAAAGCCCAAAACACTGTTTCTAAGATTGTTAAGGTCAAGAAAAAAAATGACATTACTGGTGCAACAAGCGGTGCAAATGTCGTGGATAGAGTTAGCAATATTACTAAATATTTTGATACATTACTTAACCTTAAGTCATATTTAAATTACCAGCTAAATAATGAAGAGAAAGATATATTACGAAATCTTTATAGATATTGCGATATAGTTAAGTCGGTAACTGAAGATTATGCTCCACACCATCTTGCTAGTTATCTCTATGAGCTGGCACAGAGCTTTAATACTTTCTATGGACAACATAAAGTTATTGATGAAAATAACGACAAAAGTACAGTTGAGTTCAGATTGTTGCTAGTTCAGGCTGTTGCCCATGTGTTGAAGCACGGACTGCAGATTTTAGGCATAGAAGTTGTAGAGAAAATGTAGTCGTTGTATAATTCTTAATCATGCTTAATTATATCCATTCGAAACTTTCTTCAGGTCTACAAGTTATTCGTGTTCCTATGTCTGGAGTTGAGTCAGTAACAGTATTGGCTCTTTGCAATACTGGTTCCAGATATGAAACTCCAACAGAGCAGGGAATAGCTCATTTTTTTGAGCACATAGTTTTTAAAGGTACTCAAAACTATCCAGATGCGCATATTTTAGCTACCGCCATAGATGAAATTGGTGCAGATTTTAACGCTTTTACTAGCAAAGAATATACGGGTTACTATGTAAAGTCAGCGAGCAAACATATCGAGAAGTCTCTGGATGTTGTTTCAGATATGTTACTTCAGCCATTAATTAGGGAGGAAGACGTAGCTCGCGAAAAAAATGTCATTATTGAAGAAATAAACATGTATCAAGATACGCCGATGCGTCTAGTAGGAACACTTTTTGAGAAAATGGTTTTTGATGGTTCCGGATTAAGTCATGATGTTTTAGGTTCTAAGGAAACCGTTGGCGCAATAAAAAGAGCTCATTTTTTAAAGTTTTTGAAGAAATGGTATTCACTTGGAAATATGGTTTTGGTTATTGCGGGTGATGCAAAATTACTTGAATCAAAAGAAACTCTTGATTTGGTCAAAAAATATTTTGGAAAAGAGCATGAAGAGCGAACTCAAGGGAGAATTGACACTCATACATTAGTTGCCAAAGAAGTGAGTTTTTCAAAATCAAGGCTTCATATTGAGTACAAAAAAACAGAGCAAGCACATCTAGTGTTAGGATGGTTAGGTTTGGACAGAAAAGATAAGCGAAGATATGCGCTAACCTTGTTGAGCACTGTTCTGGGTGACAATATGAGTTCTCGTTTATTCACTGAGGTGCGAGAAAAACGCGGTTTGTGCTACTACGTTCGTACAGATATTGACTATTACCACAACACTGGCATTTTTGGAGCTTCAGCTGGCGTAGATCCAACTAGAATAGAAGAAGCTATCAAAGTAATTATTGATGAGTTTACATGTATTGCTGATGGCAGAAGATTAATAACATTAGAAGAGCTTGAAAAAGCAAAAGATTATATCAATGGGACAATGGTGCTAGGTCTTGAAGACAGTCGAAGTGTTGCCCAGTTTTTTGGTCTAAAGCAAGTGCTTTCAGACGAGATATCTTCACCTTCGCAAGTGCTTAAGAAAATTGGCAAAGTTACTTTGGAAGAGGTAAATAGTTTGGCTAAAGAATTAATCAAGTCTGGAGAAGCTAGATTAACAGTAATTGGACCTTATAAAAGCGACAAGAAGTTTGCGGATATAATATTGAGAAATTAAATAGATAAATAAAATAAAAAGTAAAAGGAGAACAAATGAAAACATCACGTACAGCAGTTTTAGTTAAACCAGACGGACTTCAGAGAGGTCTTATCGGTGAAATTATCAATAGATTCGAGAAAAAGGGTCTTAAGTTGATTGGTCTTAAAATGCTTATCATGATTGATGAGCAACTTTCAGATTGGTATGTAGAACACAAAGACAAAAGTTTTTTCGGAGAGCTTAAGTCTTTTATGGGATCAATGCCAATTGTAGCTATGGTTTGGGAAGGTATAGATGCTGTTCCAGTTGTTAGAAAATTGGTTGGAACAACTTTGGGAAGAGAAGCTGAGGCCGGTTCTATTAGAGGTGATTTTGGAATGAGTCAGCAGTTTAACTTGATTCATGCTTCTGTCAATGGTGAAGAAGCAGTTCGAGAAATTAAGATTATTTTTTCTGAAGATGAGCTTTTTAACTATGCAGGCGTCATGGAAACTGTTATTTATACAGACTTTGAACTTAATTCATTGAAGAAGTAAATTTAGGTAAGTATATGATAAGTAGAAAACCCGAATTTGTGCATCATTCGTTGCCAGAACTGCAAAATTCGTTGCCAGAACTGCAAATAACTCATCGAGAGGGTGAAGTGAGTTTCCATACAGAAAAGTTACCATATGATGGGAGTTTAACAGTAATAGAGTTTGGTCGCGATCTTCCTCCTGGACAGCAACAGGAATTTGGATTTACTTTCGAAGATCAAAATATTGAGATTCAGTCTGTCGGATTACGTAGAGCAAAAGATCGTGGTTCAATTCCTGGCAGTGGTGATTATGGTACTCAGTACATTCTTCATCATCCAGGATTATTTACAGTTAATATTACAAGAGGGTGCGATGGATTACCTCCCATAGATGCAGATTGGTGGAGAAACTTAATAGAACATGATGATAACAAAGAAATGGTTGCCAAATGGTTAAAACAAAGATTCCCTGATTTAAATCCAGACACAATGCACCATCCAGATGTTATTCATTCTGCTATTCAATCAGCAATTAATAAACCTGAGTATCATTTTAAGATTCACCAATTTTTACGAGATTTATATGTTACTCTAGCTAATGTAATTCCCAATGATAAACAGGTCTTGCGTTTTGCAACTGATCGATCAGAGTGGCTAGAAAGTAGACAGAGCGCAGTTGGTCGTGAAACTCGGATTGGGAATGTTATACCTTATCCTTCGACAAAACATATTATCTCTATGGCTCAATTAGATCTTTTAAGAACTATCTCTGTAGAGAGAGTATCGAAGCTTAATGGTCTCAGAGAATTGTTTTTTCCAGTTTTACATGATGTGGGACTTCATTCAGACCAATTTTTTAATTGGTTTTTTAATAGTATTTTTGCTCAAACTATGACTGTAATCATGCATAAACCAGTGATGTTTGATGGTCAGAAATCTCAGATTATTACTTCGCGTTTTATGTCTACGGCAGATTGTGTTGCTCATACAGATTTCCACGATTTGCAATTGCATTACTCACCTATTCCGAACTCCAACATTGGCATTGATGCTTTAATTGAGAGATATATAAAGAATCAAGAGCCGATTGAAATTATTATTCGCGAGCTATTATTAAAAACAGAATCTAGTTATAGAACCTTTGTTTCCAATGCACATGGTTTTGATTATTACTACATGGCTGCGCTTAATGGGCTTTATGGTCTTACCACAGAACCTGTAGTAACTGACGCAAATACTGATTCAACTCATATATTAACTTCAGTTCAGAGTGATGGAGAGCTTGTTCCACAACAACCATTTAAAGGTATTCAAAATAGTTACGCTCTTAAATCGATAGCAAACATGAGGTTAAAGCACAACTTTGAGCGTCAAGGTAATCCCGAAGATGATGGTTTAAATTTATCCACCAGAATAACTGTGAAGAAATAATACGTATATTTATGACATTAGATTAATTACTGCCTGGGCATGTTCTGTTAGTGATTTTGGGTTATTTTTAACAATGTTATTTGTAAGAATAATGTCGGCATTGCTTGCTGCGACCGATATTTCCCATGCTGCGATTTCTAGTCTGGTCTTATAGTTTTTTCTTATTTTTGGTAGCCACTTATTGGCATACTCAGAGAAGTTCATCTTTGGCACTACGAATACT
>JAHIVL010000016.1 GCA_018816485.1 Patescibacteria group bacterium
CTCGTTGCACAAATTTAAATGGAATTGTTCTTTCAAAACCATTTGAAAAAAGCTATATTATTACAGATGAACAAGTAAAAAAGTTTTTATCAACTTTTAAATACTTGGCAGATTCTGGGACAGACTCAAATGTCGATCTTGAAACCAAAAACGAAGCTTTAGTGGAAATAATTAATAAAGCAATCAATAACGAAAATTTACTAAAGTTTGTGGATGGTAACAATGATCAGAGAACAGTTTCTCCAGAAATTATTTTAGTTGGCGATACTAATAATAAGCAACTCAAAGCTCATTGCTTCACAACAAATAAAATAGAAATCTTTGATTTATCCGAAATTACCGATTTAAAAGAATTAAGTGGTATCTCATAATTTTTTATAAACCAATCAGACCTTGTCATAACCCTCACAAAAGTTTATAAATTAGTAATCAAATAAATTTAAAAAATTGAAGGGCAATAAAATGGCAAAAACAAAATCTCCAAAATACTTAGACGAAGCATTTGAAGAAGTTTGCGCAGAGCTACTTGCTACTTTTTTAAAAAAGCACAAAGATTATGGCAAAGGAAATATTCTTTCTATTAAAGAGTTGGGCATGTCCTTTAGAATTAGCGAAAAGGGTGAAAGACTCAAAAATCTTCTCATGACAAAGGGTGAACCAGAAAATGAAACATTAAATGATACTTGGACGGATATCGCCGTTTATGCAGTTATTGGTTTACTCTACAGAAGAGGTTGGTTCGAAAAATTGGAGCTTAATCCAAATATTAAAGATAAATAGGTTATTGCAAAAGAACCTTCACAACACTTTACCAAATTTACTGAGTAAATTCTTTTAAAGCAATCTTTAGAGCTCCCAAAACAGGACTTTCCCTAGGAAAAATTAAGTTGATATTTTCATATTTTTCTTTTAATAACCAAGATACTTTCTCTTGCATGTAAGGTAACATAATTATCGATCCTGAAAAAACGCAATCAAATGGTTTACTATTAAGATTTAATTTATCAACAACAGTAGAAACCATAACAACTATTTCATTAACTGTTTTTTCAAAAATATCTGTTGCCACTCTGTCGCCTCCAGCATGTGCCATAGAACAAAGATATGCTAAGTTTGCTATTTCAATTTTACTCAACAATGGATTATAAACTTCTTTTTTTAACTCAGAGATAGATGATATTTTAAAATATTCTGTAACTAAATTTTCTAATAAACTCTTATCTGATCTGCCATCATAACTTTTCACAGCTTCTCTAAGAACTCTTCTTCCGATTGCATATCCTGAACCCTGGTCTGTGAGCAAAAAATCCATACCAGAAGTTTTGGCTGTTTCTCCATTTTCATTTCTGCCAAAACAGTTAGAGCCTGTACCAGCAATCAAGATAACAGCATTAGGATTATTTGATCCATTTTCCAAAGCAATTAGACTATCATTTATTAGTATAAATTTCTTTATATTGTAGTGATATAAAGATTCAGACAATATTTTATAAGCTTCCTCGTATTCTGACTCACAATCAAGTCCTGCCAAACCCATGACTAAAACAGGAAACTCATTTTCTTTACTTGCGGGCACATTCTCAATTGCTTGTCTAACTGCTTCAACTAAATTAAAACTTGCAGCTCCTACAGAAGTTGTGGTTATATTTGTGGGACCAGCTAATCCTCTACCAATTACTGCTCCATTTGCATCAGCACAAATTGCATCTGTTTTTGTCCCACCTCCATCTACTGCTAAATAATATTTGTTCATATTTCCTCAAAAATAACAATTAATAAATATCGTTACAACTGGTGAACAGAAGTCGAAACATCGCCACTTCCAGTTTCCAAATCAGTTTTCTTTTTAATATATAGCAAGATTGTCTCAATATAAACTGCATGACTCCAAACAAGTGGCGTTGCGGATAAAGAAGACGCATCATATGGATTAATTTGCTCGGCAAATATTCCTGAAATATATTGATGCGACAGAACCCATGAGATTGCATTTTTGACTTCTTTAAAATCTTCCGCTGAAAAATTGTCTTTACATAAAGTTCTTTGTGCTTCCCAAAGTGTAGTAATAAACCATGGATTTGATTTGTCAGTAGATTTAAAATAATTATCTCCCTCATATCTTATAAATCCACCAACATCAGTTGGATTTTTAAGCTTACTGACCATTTGCTCATGAGAACTAATAAACATCGGATCGTCTTGTTTCAACATTCCAAAATACCATAAACCAAAAACAGAGCTTGAGTCAATAGTTTCATTATGAATAATTTTTCCATCAACAAGATTCGCAATTCTTACAAAAGATTTAAGTTTATCACTGTATAAATATTTGATAGCGGCTTCTTTAATTTCATTTGCAGCCTTTTTATACTCGCGCATATGATTTCTTTTATCCAAAAGTTCTGAAAATTTTGCTGCAGCCATTAAACCGCCGTATACTGACGCACATGTATAAGTTGAAACACCAATTTTTTCTTCCCAAAGATCATAAGATGGCAAAGGTAAACCAGTGTCTTTATCTCTAAAATTCATCAAAAAGAGCGCAATTTTCTCTACTAATGGTTTGTATAAAGATTCAATGAATTCTAAATCTTTGGTGCATTCGTAATGATTCCAAAGTGCAAAAATCACACTTGCACTTTCATCTTCTTGAATCGGCAGCTGCAAAATTTTATCTTTCAACCATTCTTTTTGAGAAATCGCAGAATGCCAAGTTGAACCTAAAGCTTGATCTGGACGATACCGGTGATGTAAATAACCATCTTCATGTAAAACATCATTACAAAATAAAAAGAATTTTTTTGTTACCTCACTAAAGCCTGTCTTATCTAAAGCAGAAACAATAAAGGCTGCATCCCTTGGCCACATATAACTATAATCATCCTTACCGTATTCAATCATTTTGCTATCAGCCGAAGCAATCACGCCTCCATTATTATCAAAATGAGACCTTAAAATAAATAATGACGTCTCAAACATTTTCTTTTGATTTTTTTCAAGGTGGGAGACATCAAAGTCTCTTGTTGCTAACCAGGCACTCCAATAACTTTCTGTTGAATGAAACATTCCTTCAGGAGTCTTTTTCATTACCATTTCATTGAGCTTGTATGCTTCTTCAAGTGATTTTGCAGCACATATCCAATAGTATATTCTAGTCTTTTCCTTACCTTCGCATGATGCACAAAATCTAATTGTAGAGTCTACAGAACCATGCTCAACTGCATTCTTGGACAAAAAACCATCTTCAGCATCTTTGTATGAGCCTTCTTTTCCTTCAAATTGGTAGGCTCCAACAGTATAGTCATCAATCGAAGTACCATTTTCAGTTCTACCATTTACAATAAAAACTCTTCTGCCTTTGTAGTGAACAATTGCATTATGAGTAGGATCATAAAAAGCGGTGTTTCTCTTTTTGGTCTCACTAATATGGAAAATTTGATGGAAAAAAACTTTAATATCAATGTGCTCGTCAGATTGATTATAAATATCCAACTGTCTTAAAAAGACATTTGATTCATTGTAAACTATGTCTTCCATCACCAACGAAACATTTAATTTCTTACTTTTGCAAACTAAATATCCAACCATTGTTCCCGGTTTGTAACCAATTGAAATATCCCAACTACCATCATTGATCCAAGAAAAATTTCTGTTAACCATTATCCCAATTCTATGTCTATGACCAGCTACATGATTCTCCAAACCTACGTACGGAAAATAAAAATCTCGTACATAGCCAAATTTGTCTAAACAAACAAGCATTGAGCCATTGCCTAAAGTAAGTGCTC
>JAHIVL010000017.1 GCA_018816485.1 Patescibacteria group bacterium
CTCCTTCTGCCTCGCCTTCGCTTGGAGAATAAAAATTTTTGACGGGCTTTATTTAAAATCTAGCACAAAAAATACCAACCAAGCAAAGCATAAATTATTCCAAATACCCACGGAATTAAAAGCTCAATGTGCGAAAATGGATAGTATTTTTTGTTATCCTTGCCCTTGCCCAAAATTTTCCATTCGTAATCATATAACGCAAGCGGTAATTCTTTCTCGATTGCGTGAATAACTTTGAATTTTCCTGAATTGAGTTGTTTGTAGGAACGAAGCAAAAACCAAAAAATCACACAAATGATTATTCCGACCACAGCTAATAATGTTCGCCCCCAAAATAATTTGCCGAAAAAATCTATTTGAAAAGATAATCCTAAAAGAGTAATGAGTGCAGTATTTATAGTGATAAAATAATTGTTTGCATTTTGTCTCCTGTCGCTGATTTTTTCGGCACTTTCTATATAAATTTTATACTGTTCAAAAAGATGATGGTCATATTGATCCCCATATTTTTCTTTGGCTTTTGAATATAATTTAGTATCTGTCATTTATAAACTGTCAATAAATTTATTTATTCCATCCCAAGTCCAATTTATAACTTTCTTTCCTTCCAATTCTAACGGAATTTGTCCTTTGTCGTCTTTGTGAATATGAACACCAATAATTGGAATCCCTTCATCAACCGCACATTTCATTTCCCATTTTGCACCGTCGGCATTTCTTGTCCTTTTGCTTAATAATGTAACCATACCGTCGCATTGTTTTATGCGTTCTCGGCAACGAGTTTTCCATGAGCTATCCCATGGATTTTTGACCGACATATCATAAAAGGTAAAAGGTGCCCTATGGTCTTCGGACTGATGAATGAGATGATCTCTCGCAAATTTATCTTCGATTGCAAAACTGATAAATACTTTTTTCATAGATGTGTATTATTAATAATTAATTTTTAAGCGTTATCCAACGCTTTTTATATTTTCTCGAATTGCCTTCTTCTGTGTTTCTGCATTTTTTTTATCTGTATCACCAAGCTCAACAAGTTCATCCATTGCTAAATCGAAAATTTTAAGCAAGCCCTGTCCGGGACCCACAGGATTTAATACCCCTCGATATATGTGATATTGTCCACTCTCAACCATGTCTCCTGATATATTTGCAATAGTGGAGTAAAGATATTTGCGAACGGATCGTCCTTTTTGCACGGTTTCTAAAAATTGATCAGTATTTGAGTTAATCATTTTTTCAATTTGCTCTCGCACTAAATCAAATTCCGTTCCTAATTTATTTTTTGCCTCATCCAAGATAGCCAATACTTCTTCCATTTCTGATTCTTTTTTACTCGCTCCATCCTTTTTAAGATATTTAGACAATATGAAGCTTCTGATGATATTTGACAATATCGCAATGCCAACAATCCAAATTATTGGTGTTATATAGCTGCCGCCAAAAAGTTCAACGATACTTTTTGTTAATGAGGCGTAGTCAGAGACAAAAAAGTTCACCATAGTCAGTAACCCTAAACCAATAATGATATAGGACCACGAACCGTACACAAGCGGATTTACTTTTGGAATTGTTGGCTTTTTATGAATACTTATCAATTGTGGTAATAAAAATGGCCACAAAAAAGAAGCATAAACTATTTGCAGAAAAGTAAACAAAAAGATTGCAACTCCAACCACAAGACCGAAAATCCATACAAAGTTCACTAAATAGATAACGATAAAAATATTGGCAAATGTTAAAAAGCCCATTGCGTAAGGCAACATTCCTTGCTCCCAAAAATTGGTGAGATATCGGTGAGTGACTAAACCAATAAGTATTAAGAAAAGTATAATTAAATCCAGCATAATATTTAGATTTTAGTATTTTTATGTCTGCATAACATTACGAAATTCTTCAAATTTTGGCATTACTTTTTTGGCTAAGTATAGGGGTATCAACATATCTTTTACATCCAAATTTACTTTTGCTTGCTCGTTTGCGAATGATACAAACTTAGTGCCAATTTTTGATAAGTCATCATCTTTTCTAAACATTTCATTATAGGTTTTGTATCTTAAATTGAAATCATCGCAAACAGATTGTCGCATTTTACTATCGTAGCCGTGTTTTTTTAGCCTCTCGTAATATTGATTATGCATTTCATCGAGAATTAACTTGTGCCATGTTTCAGGAAACATGTCCGTTTTTTGAAATAGCCAAAAAAGTAACGCTGTTGATTCAAATTTCAGTACCTCTTTATACTCAACACTTTTTATATGTCCCTCTTTTTCAAAATGATCTATCGCACCAGTGATGATATTTGCAAATTCTTCCAAGATATGCGCCGAAGATACCTTTATCATTTTTTTATATTTACGATGTCGAAAAAATTTCTGTAACATAAAAATCTAATTTATCAAATTATCAACACTCACCTCAATTTTAATAATAGCACTATTGGCGGCATCGGCCAATCTCGCCAATTTTTCTGCTACAAATATTGTGCAATATATTGATAATATCAAAAATTATGTTAGAATTAAAGAACAAAAGGGCCCGTAGCTTAGTTGGTAGAGCGCCTCATTTGCACTGAGGAGGTCGGGGGTTCGAATCCTCTCGGGTCCACCAAATTTATTCCCACGCGCGTTTTACTTTGGCGATTTCCGCCATTTCTGAAGTCAAAGCCCGCAAATGGGTTTTGTTTAATTTATGAATGTCATCTTCTCCGCAGGCGCCGGCAATCATTTTTATTTCTTCCACGCA
>JAHIVL010000002.1 GCA_018816485.1 Patescibacteria group bacterium
AGCTTTTCACCACACTTTTTACACCATTTTTTTTCACAAATAACTCCTATTTAGCACTTTTAAAGTGCTAATTATCGCATATTTACCCTAAATATCAATGAAAAGTAACTAAAAAACCAACGCAAAATTACCCTTAACCCGTTAAAACTCCTCTTGAAAGATGTGCCCGAAAGAGATTAAACTTAAGTAATGCACTACGTTAGTGTTTTATTGTTGTAGTGAAAAAAGAATATGGGTAAAAGTAACAATGTTTTCATGGTTGGTTGGGAGTATCCTCCTAATAATAGCGGAGGTCTTGGAGTTGCTTGTCAGGGTTTAACTGAGGAATTGGCAAATCAAAATACCAAAATCAAATTTTCGCTTCCATATAATGTGAGTTCTCCAGTTGCTCACATGGATATTATTGGCTGTACCCATCCAAATTGGAAGAATAATCAAAAAATTAATGGAACATATGGTCCTCCATTTTTTGCTTACTCTCAAGAATTTGCAGAAACTCAACCAATGGGTTCAATCGAAAATTCTGGATATTCTTTTGATATATCTAAGTTGCGAAAATTCCCAGAATCCGAGTTTGAAAAAAGAGTTAACGAATACGCTAAGGTTGTTAGTCAAGCAGGACAAGCATTTAGAGATGATTTTGATGTTATTCATGCTCATGATTGGATGTCTTTTCCGGCTGCAGAAGAACTCAAACGAAAAACTGGTAAACCAATGATTGCTCATGTTCACTCAACCGAATTTGATCGAGCTGGTTTAAATTCAGGGAATCAATACATAGCAGGTGTTGAGTATGCTGGCATGAATTCAGCTAACCATGTTATTGCCGTCAGCTATTACACCAAAAATTTGCTAGTTCATAAGTATGGAGTTGATGCTAACAAAATTAGTGTAGTACATAATGGAATTTCGAAACTAAATACTCCTCCAGATTTTGGCAACCACCACTTTGCGCAAAAAAGGCCAGTTATTGTTTTCATGGGTAGGCTAACTATGCAAAAAGGAGTTACTTACTTTTTAGATTTAGCTAGCGAAGTTCTTAAGAATATTCCAAATGCACTTTTTGTAGTTGCTGGTTCTGGTGATATGTATCACGAACTTTTATTTAAAACAGCTAATGCCAATCTTTCGGCATCAGTAGTTTTCAGTGGCTTTGTTAGAGACAAGCAAAAAAACAAATTACTTGATCGTGCTGATGTGTTTGTAATGCCTTCTGTTTCAGAACCTTTTGGTTTGGTTGCAATGGAAGCAGCGCAAAGACATACCCCAGTTATTGTTTCAAAAAATTCGGGTGTTGGTGAAGTTCTCACTGGTGCTCAAATGATAGACTTTTGGGATATTAAGAAAATGTCAGAAACTATCGTTGGCTTGGTCGGAGATAAGCAATATTCTGAGACTGTTGTGAATGAGCAGTTAAAAAATGTTGATTCCCAAACTTGGAAAGGCTCCGCTCAAAAAGTAAAAAGAATTTATGAAAAATTCTTTTTAGGAAAATAAGATAGTTTAATTTTTATGCCAAAAGTCTGCCTTTATTTTGAGCTCCATCAACCATATCGATTAGAAGATATCAACATCTTTGATATTGGAAATAAACTTGATTATTTTGAAGATCGAGGTGATGAAATCAACCGGGTGGTTTTTCAAAAAGTTACCAATAAATCCTATGTTCCTATGCTCAACTTACTAAAAAAATTAGTGTATGAATATCCAGATTTTAAGTTTACCTTTTCTGCATCAGGAATATTTTTGGAACAAGCATTGCGATATTCTCCTATCGTTATTGATTTATTGAAAAGTCTAGTTAAATCTGGACAAGTAGAAGTTTTGGCAGAAACGTATCATCACTCTCTAGCTGCCCTTTACTCAAAGTCTGAATTTGAAATTCAAATAAAAGAACATGAAGAACTTGTTAAAGAAATATTTGGGGTGGTTCCAAAAGTTTTTAGAAACACAGAATTAATTTATTCTAATGACATTGCCCAACTTGTAGAAGATCAAGGCTACATTGGAACGCTGACTGAGGCAGTTGACAGGTATTTAGATAATAGATCCAGAACACAAATGTTTGTTGGCAAGACTAAGAATAAATTACCTTTAATGTTAAAACATGCGCAACTATCCGATGATGTTGCATTTAGATTTTCTGATAAGTCTTGGAAAATGTATCCACTCATGGTTGAAAAATATTTAGATTGGTTTAGATCTTATGGAGAAAATGATTACATAAATTTATTTATGGACTTTGAAACCTTTGGGGAACATCAATGGAAAGATACTGGTATTTTTGAGTTTTTTTTGGAGTTTGTCAAGCAGTCATCAGAAAATGACTCAACTGAATTCGTGACACCAACTGAAGTTTTCCAAAAGTATCAAAAGCCATTTTTAAAATTAAGTTTGGACAGAGATTCCTTGCCAGTTTACGACGTTCCGGAACCAATTTCTTGGGCTGATGTTGACAGAGATTTAACTGCTTGGAGAGACAATGATTTCCAGTACGATACTTTACGTTTAATTTATGATCTTGAAAAAGACGTTTTAGATACAAAAAATCAAGAAATAATTCGTGATTGGCGACGACTACAAACTAGTGATCATTTTTATTACATGTGTACAAAATGGTTTGAAGACGGAGATGTTCACGCATACTTTAGTCCATACAAATCCCCGTATGAAGCATACACAAGATACTCAATTGTTTTAGCAGATTTACGAGAAAGGATGATCTAATGGCAAGAGCACTTACTTTAGGCAATGGCTCAATGCTTGTTTGTTTAGACAAATTTGGCTATGTACGAGATTTTTATTTTCCGTACGTAGGTTTGGAGAATCATGTAGCTGGTCATAGACATAGAATTGGGATAATGGTTAACGGAAATTTTTCTTGGATCAATGATGGTAGTTGGGATATTTCAATTGGTTACAAACCAGGAACAATGGTTGGATATTTAGTTTGCAAAAGTAAGAAATTAAATGTTTCGTTGGTGATGGAAGACATAGTTTACAATGAATCAAATGTCTTTTTAAGACAATTGGATATCTATAATCAATCTGACGAGCACATTGATATTAAAGTTTTTTTCCATCAAATTTTCCATATTAGTGAGACCAAAAAGAGAAACACCGCTTTTTATGATCCTACTC
>JAHIVL010000003.1 GCA_018816485.1 Patescibacteria group bacterium
AGCTTTTCACCACACTTTTTACACCATTTTTTTTCACAAATAACTCCTATTTAGCACTTTTAAAGTGCTAATTATCGCATATTTACCCTAAATATCAATGAAAAGTAACTAAAAAACCAACGCAAAATTACCCTTAACCCGAATTAGTTAAATAATTTGGAGCCTAAGAATCAGTTTCAAAGTATCAATCAGTTTTATTCAAATTATTATATTTCTTTCCTAAAATACTCAATCGTCCTCTTCAAACCCTCTTCAAAACTTACCTGCGGCTCGTAACCCAACAATTCTTTTGCTTTAGTAATATCCGGTTGCCTTCTAGTCGGATCATCAGCTGGCATGGCTTCGTGTTCGAACTTAATCTCAGTATCCGGTGAAACTAACTTATGAATCATTTCTGCGGTTTGCATTATAGTAAACTCACCAGGATTACCGATGTTAATTGTTTCGCCATTCAAGCCTTCTTTAGAAGACATTCTCAAAATGAATTCAATTAAATCATCTACATGACAATACGATCTAGTTTGTAAGCCATCACCATAAATAGTAAACGGTTCGTTCCTTAATGCCTGAGTAATTAAGTTAGGAATAACTCTTCCGTCAGCTGGATCCATTTTAGGTCCATAAGTATTGAAAATTCTCAAGATTCTAGAGTCCATACCAAAATCACGATAAAACACTCCGCAAATTGTTTCACCCAATCTTTTAGATTCGTCATAACACGATCTTTTGCCATTAGGATTCACATTTCCCCAATATTCTTCAGTTTGGGGATGCACTTTTGGATCGCCATAAACTTCGGAAGTACCCGCAAAAACAAAACGTCCTTCTGGATTAGTTTTTTTCAAAAAATCTAGTAAATAATGGGTAGCAATTGAGTTAACTAAATAAGTTTCCACCGGGTTTTCCTGATATCTTGGAGGCGATGCTGGAGAAGCAAAATGAAGAATTAAATCTAGTTTAATTCCTTCTGGCAAATAACTTTCAGCAGGTTGTGATACATCAGTTTGAATGAGAGTGTAATTATCCATCCTAGGACTACCGCTTACATTAACAAATTCACGAATATTAGTTTTTCTGCCAGAAATAAAATTGTCCACACAAACAAGATTACAGCCAAATGAAATGAGTTTTTCAGTAATGTTCGATCCAATAAATCCTGCTCCACCGGTTAAGAGAACTGTTTTACCTGTGAAATAGTTATGCATATTCTTATTTTAGATTGTGGTTTGACACAATACCCTCTACAATTAGTCTACGATTAAACGCATCATAAAATCAAGACAGATATGAATAAAAAGCTAGGTTTGATACTAATATTTGCTTTCATCCTAAGAATTCCCCTATTGAATGGATCTTTTTGGCTGGATGAAGCTGCTCAAGCACTAGAGATTATTCGACCGCTTTCCCAACAATTAAATATCACTGCTGATTTTCAACCACCGCTCCTGCACTTAATTCTACACTTTGCTCAGTATTTTTCATATTCAGAAAGTTGGTTAAGAATAATTGGCGCTCTAATTCCCGGGCTGATCACAATTTTATTCACCTACAAATTAGCAGATAAACTATTTGGCAAAAACACCGCAACTCTCGCGTCACTTTTCCTCGCAACCTCAGCATTTCATATTTTTTACTCTCAAGAACTTAGGCCTTACTCATTAGCAACTATGTTTGCTTTGATAAGCATGTATTACTATTTCTTGTTTTTTCAAAATAAACCAAAAGAAAAATATCTTGGACTTAAATTATCTCTTGTCAATCTGCTTGGACTTTATTCTTCATATTTATTTCCATTTTTAATGATTGGACAATTAATTTTCGCCACTTTCAAAAATCAAGAACGATTATCCAAATATTTAAAAACACAAATTATTCCAATTCTTGGATTCTTACCCTGGTTACCAACTTTTTTTAAACAACTAGATGCTGGAGAAATGGTAAGGGTCAATCTTCCTGGTTGGGATAAAGTTGTCAGCCTAACACCTTTGAAAGCAATACCACTGGTGGTTGCCAAATTTATTTTTGGAAATCTAGATGTTGAACCAAACCAATTTTTCATAATTTTTGGAGCAATGGTGATTATCCCAATTTTAGTTCTATTATTTGTTAAATTTAAAAAACTTACCAACAAAAAGAAATATAATTTGTTATTCACTCTAGCTTGGTTAATCTTGCCACTCATCTCGTCATGGCTTGTTTCTTTTTATATACCTGTAATCAGAGCCAAAAGATTGCTTTTTCTATTGCCAGCTTTTTACATTTTGGCAGCCTACCTTATTGACAACTTTCTAAAAAATACCAAAAAAATTAATTTTGCCCTTGCCATACTGTTAATGTTATCAATATTTTCAATTAATATCATTTCAACAACTTTCTATTACACCAACCCCTCAATTCAAAGAGAAAACTGGAAAGGACTTTATCAAGAAATATCTGAAACTTTTTCTCCAGCCAATACCGTATTTATATATTCTTTCACCGATAAATTTGCTCCAATAAAGTGGTACGACACCAAAAATTATCCTGCTATTTCAACCGGTGAGTTGTTAATTAGTAAAGTTGATGACCTTGCCAATACTCTTAAAAGAGTAGTAGAGTATGAGAATGTTTTAGTTTTTGATTATTTGAGAGATCTTTCAGATCCTGACAGAAAAATTGAAAAAGAATTAGCAAACTTTGGCTTTAAAGAAATTGGAGCATTAGACTATCCAAACATTGGTTTTGTTAGAATATTTATAAAACCTCATCTATTAATTGGAGTAAAATAACCTAAATGAAAATCGGCATCGACATCACACCAGCAATATATCATCGAGGTGTTTCTAGATATACGGTTAACTTAGCAAAAAATTTGAATAGAGAACTCGGCGTTGAACTGTCACTATTTGCTAGCTCACTAAGACAAGGAGTATCGCTTAAAGAAATTTCCAAAGATATTCTTAGCTACTCCCCAAAAATTTCAACTCAAGCAAGTCTTGATAAAAAATGCAAAATCTTGCCTTATCCACAAAGTATTCTAGAAAAAATGTGGCAATTCGGATTAAATCCCGTTTCAAATTATCTAAAAAATCTTGATGTTTTTCATTCTTGGGATTGGATTCAGCCACCAGACAAAAATATACCAATTGTTTCTACCATTCATGATTTGGCCATATTAAAATTTCCCGAAACAGCTCATCCGCAAATTTTGAGAGCTCATAAAAGATCATGGGCGAAGTTGAAAGAAAATAAATCTCATCTTATTGCTGTGAGCAGAGCCACTAAAAAAGACATTATGGATTTGCTGGGTTTTCCTTCATACATGATTCATGTAGTTCACGAGGCACTTCCAGAAGAATTTAAAAAAGCAAGTGACATAATTAACGAAGAAATTGCCTCAAAAATTAAGAATAAACTGAAACTAAATAAACCATATATTCTTTTTGTCGGTACTAGAGAACCTAGAAAAAATCTTTTAAGACTAGTTGAAGCATGGCAACCACTCGCCGATGATTTTGAATTACTAGTTGCTGGCAATGAAGGTTGGGATCAAGTTGAAGAAAAATCAAAGCAATTTGAGCACGAACCAAGATTTATGGGGATAGTTAACGATCGGGAACTATCAGTTTTATATTCTTATGCTTCAGTTTTTGCGTACCCCTCACTTTATGAGGGATTTGGCCTGCCAATTTTAGAAAGTTTTTATTTAGGAACTCCGGTATTGACTTCAAATAGTTCTGGAATGATCGAAGTTGCTGGAAATGCTGCTGAACTAATTGACCCTGAATCTCCAGCAGATATCACCAGAGGTTTACGAAAAATATTAAATGAAAATAAAGAAGAACAACAAAAAAGAATTCAAAGAATGATTATTAGGCAACAAATGTTTGACTGGAAAAAAGTTGCCAGAGAAACAATTGAAGTATATAAGAGAGCCATTGAAGACTTTAAGCAATGAAAAATATAATTCATATAGCAATTGATGGCAGAGAAGCCAATTCAAAATCAAGAGTAGGCAGTAATGTTTATGCCTTTGAAATTTTATTGGGCTTATATCGACTTTTAGAAAAACGAGATGATATAAAAGTTACAGTTTTAACAGCTTCAAAAATAAATAGTGATTTACCTCTAGCCACAGAAAATTGGTCATACAAAACATTTGGTCCCAAAAAGTTTTGGACTCAATGGGCTCTACCAATTCATTTATTCCAATATCAAACAGAATATGATGTTTTCTTTACTCCTGGTCATTATGCTCCACGAATTAGTGCCATACCTTATGTTTCTTCTGTAATGGACACAGCCTATCTCGAATTTCCCAACCAATTTAAAAAATCAGACACACTAAAACTCACTAAGTGGACCAAATATAGTGTCAAAAATGCAAAAAAAGTCATCGCAATTAGTAAATATACCAAAAATGAAATTATAAAAAATTATCACAAACCTCAAGAAGATATTGTCATTGCATATCCAGCGATAAACACTACAAAATTAAGGATAAAAGCCAAAGAAGTTAATGATTTTTTTAAGAAACAAAAAATTACCGAGCCCTACATTCTTTTTGTAGGTACCCTTCAACCAAGAAAAAATCTTGTCAAACTCATAGAAGCCTTTGAAATTTTTAGCAGAATGAAAGCTGGTCGGGAATTGAAAAGAAAAAATCAACTAACAAAAAATAGAAGTAAAGTTAAACTAGTACTTGCTGGAAAAATTGGTTGGCTCGCTGATGATATTTTTAAGAAAATAAATAGCTCGCCACTTAAAACTAAAATTATTACCACCGGGTTTGTAACAGAGAGCGAAAAACAAATTCTTTATAAATATGCCTCAGCAAGTTGTTTAGTGGGTACTCATGAAGGTTTTGGAATTCCTCCACTTGAATCACTAAATTTTGGGACACCAGCAATTGTTTCTAACACCACTAGTTTACCTGAAGTTGTAGAAAGTGCAGGATTTTTAGTTGACCCAAATAGTGCGCAAGATATTGCAAATAAGATCTGGGAAGTTTACTCAATGCCAACGCGAGAAAAAGGTCTCTTCAGAAAAAAGGCCAGACAGCAAGTTAAGAAATTTAACTGGAATAATTCTGCCAAAATAATCTTAAATGTACTAATTGATGTGTATCAAAAGATATCTAACTAATCATTGACAAGTACCTTATATTGGTGTTTAATGTAATTATATTCGCCTCGTCCACGCCTCTGGCTCGACGAGGTTTTTTGTGGTATAAAATAAACATGACGAAGAAATCCCAAAACATAATCTTATATATAGATGGTGAAAATTTAAAACATTATATTAAAAAAGTTGCTAAAAAACATGATAAAAAAAATGCTATTGAGAAATTTGAGTTCAGTAATATGTTTTCTTCAGCACTAGGTAGCATAATTCCCACGTATAAACGCTATTATTCAGCAAAACTACGCTTCCACCAAGATTCGCCTAAAAAGTCAAATGAGCTAATACAAAATCAAAGAAGTTTGAAATCAAAACTTGAAAACCAAGGTTTTATTTTTACAATTGGAGGAAACGTCAGAGGTCAAAAAGTAAATATCAACGGCAAAACAAAAACTATTTTTAAAGAAAAAGGAGTTGACGTTAAAATTGCTGTTGATATGGTATCGGAAACTTGCGATAAAAAAGTAAACACTATTGTTCTTTGTAGTTCAGATTCAGATCTACAGCCAGCTGTTAATGAAGTTAAAAAAAGAGAAGTAGAAATCATTTATCTTGGTTTTGAGTCACAACCTAACAAAGGCCTCATTTATACATGTGACAGATCAATTTTAATCAGAGATGATGAAATCATTAAAGCTATCAAAAAATAGTTTTACTCAATAAATGAAAAAACAAAAACTCTCAACAACTATCCTTGGAATAGACCCAGGTTACGATCGAGTGGGTTGGGCAGTTGGTCATTACCAAAATTCTAAATTCTATGTTAAAGATCTTGGTTGCATCCAGACAAATAAAAATGAGGATATTTTTTGTCGGTATGTTCAAATAATTGCGGAACTAAAAACAGTTACCAAAAAATATTCGCCAAAAATTTTGGCTATTGAAACATTATTTTTTGCAAAAAATAAAAAAACAGCACTAAAAGTCAGCGAGGCACGAGGCATTATCATCGGAACACTTCTCGACGAAGGCTTGGAAGTTTTTGAGTATTCTCCAAATGCAATTAAACTTGCAGTCACAGGGTCAGGTTCAGCAGACAAACAAGCAGTAGAAAAAATGGTAAAAATGCAACTAAAACATGATCTTAACGGTCAAATCGATGACGCAATTGATGCCTTAGCAGTAGCGATGACACATGGATTTTCCAGTCGCTAATATGATACTATGTTCATACGCAAGTAAAAATATAATAGAGGCTTCAAATGGAAAAAATCATAAACAATTACACATCTGTCTTAAAAAAATACTCAGAATTCTCTGGTCGTGCAGGCAGATCTGAGTACTGGTACTTTGTACTGGTAAATTTTACTATCAGTGTTGGACTAGCCATACTTAACTCGTCAATAGGCAGTAATTCAAATTTTTTAGGAACACTTTATAGTCTAATTGTACTTCTCCCAGGAATTGCAGTTTCAATCAGAAGATTGCATGATATCGGAAAAAGTGGCTGGATGTTATTGGTTTCATTAATTCCAGTAGTTGGTTTTGTCTGGATCTTGATCCTAATGGCAACTGATGGCAATCCAGAAGAGAATGAATATGGTCCAGCTATATACTAGATTTTATGATAAGTTACCTTATTGGAAAACCAATTATTCATTCAGATGAATTAATCATTCTTGTTGGCGGAGTTGGTTATGGTGTCAAAGTAACCAATCAGTCTTTGTCAGAAATTAGCACCAAACTGCAGTCAGATCCAGAACACACGGTCACCTTACATATCTACACCCATGTCAAAGAAGATGCTCTGGTTTTATTTGGTTTTAGTTCCATCAACGATAAAGCGCTATTCAAACTCTTAATTAGTGTTTCTGGGGTTGGCCCTGCTACTGCAATGGCGATCTTAAATAAAGGTGCTGAACAAATTATTTCTGCAATTCAAAACGCTGACGTTTCATTTTTTACCAGTGTTAAGCGTGTAGGAAAAAAGGCTGGACAGAAAATAATTATTGATCTCAAAAGCAAACTTGGTGGTCTTAAGGAGCTTGATCTCACTCCACTTAATCAAATGCAATCTGATATTCTAGAAGCATTAATGAGTTTGGGGTTTGGTGAAGAACAAATTCATCAAGTAATTAAAAGCCTAAATCTTATTGATATACCACTAGAAAAAGCAGTTCAGATGGCGATTAAAGAACTAGGAAAAAATAAATAATTGGTTGGCGATAAAATCTGCCAACGGTAGCACAAAAGAAATATGATTTTTGATGATACATTTGTTAGCGAAATTGAAGAAACTCCTCAAGAAGAAGAATTATTTACTTCACTTAGGGCGGGTAGTTGGGATGCATTTCATGGTCAACATAATGTGAAAAGAGCGCTCCAAATTGGAATTGCTGCTGCAAAAGGAAGAAATGAATCTTTGGACCACACGTTGTTTTATGGACCACCGGGTTTGGGTAAAACCACACTCTCTCACTTAATCGCCAAAGAGCTTGGAGTGAATATTAAAATTACTTCTGGAACTGCCTTAAGTAAGGCTGGAGATCTAGCTGCCATTCTCACTAATCTCGAAGAAGGTGACATTTTGTTCGTCGATGAGATTCACCGTCTTCCAAAAGTAGTTGAAGAAACTTTATATCCGGCAATGGAAGACTATGCTCTAGATATTGTTATTGGCAAAGGTCCATCGGCAAGAACCCTAAGAGTTGACTTACCCATATTTACCTTAGTTGGAGCCACCACCAGATATGGATTACTCGCCGGACCTTTTAGAGATAGATTTGGAATTATTCATAGATTGCAGTTTTACACTCCCGAGGCCTTATCAACTATTATTATGTCTGCCGCAGTGAAGCTTGATGTAAAAATTGATGAAGCATCAGCACTAGAAATTGGTAAAAGATCTCGTGGAACTCCTAGAATTGCGCTAAAATTACTCAAACGAGTTCGTGACTATGTGCAGGTTCATGAAATTGCCTCAATTACTGCCAAAGGTGTACAAGATGCTCTTGATATGTTCGCAGTTGATAAGCTCGGACTAGAAGAAGCTGATAGAAGATTTTTGAAACAAATAATTCAAAAACACAATGGCGGTCCAGTTGGGCTATCTACCATTGCGGCTACTCTTAATGAGGATACTTTAACGATAGAAGAAGTGCTTGAGCCTTATTTAATACAAAGAGGTCTGTTGAAAAGGACGCCAAAAGGGAGAGTGGTAAGTAAGATTGCTTATGATCATTTAGGCGAAATGTATAAGGAATAGCAAAAAATAGCAAATTATGAATAAAATATTACTGATTATCGTACCTTTATTTTTAATCATTTTTGTAACTGCAATCTTAAGAAAATATAAAAATGTCGGCAGCTCGTGGGAAGAAACTTTAAATCAATTTGCACTAAACATAGGGTTTCCGTCTTTAATATTTACCTCATTGGCTGTAAATCCAATTTCTTTTCAAAAAGAATTTAACTTAATATTCTTTAACTCGTTATTTTTAATAATCAGTTTTATTTCAATAATATTAATAGGAAAATTATTTAAACTTAACAAGCAAATGTTTATGACTTTATTCATTTGTGTAGTTTTTGGAAATGTGGCTTATCTTGGAATGCCAGTATTAGCGAATATCTCTGGTCCAAAAATTGCTTCTACTGCAAGTCTGATTGTGGCAGTTTATTTATTCTGGATATTCACAATTGGAATTGGATATTTGGATTATTCAATGAATATAAATAGAAAAGCAGCATTTCTAAAAACTTTCAAAAGTTTTTTCAAAAATCCATTATTGATCTCCGTCATTCTAGGACTGCTATTTGGAAGTTTAAAAATTCAAATTCCAGATATAGTATTAAAATCTTTAAATATGATTGCTG
>JAHIVL010000018.1 GCA_018816485.1 Patescibacteria group bacterium
AAAGGACTGATTTCTTCTAACTCATGCCAAACCTGTAATTTTTTTAGGTCTTTCTTGAATGCTTCTGCATAGGAATGGAGCATATTGCCCCAAGTAGTCACGGTGGCGTGTTGGTGATGTGTATAGGCAGGTAATAATACTTGAGCATTTTTTTTAGCTAAATAAGTCAAAGTTTTAATTAAAAGTTGTACTTCTTTTTGCATCATTAGGTTGGCTTCCTTCATATACAAAAGAACGTCAACCACACCCTGATCGCTTCTTGATCTACCAGAATGAATTTTGCCAGCAACATCAATACCAAGTTTTTCTATTAGCCAAGATTCAACATTAGAGTGAACATCTTCTTTAGAAGGATCTAGTTTAAACTTACCTTGTTGATGTAATTCATCTAGTTCCTTAAGGGCAACAGTCAACTTTTTATGATCTTGTTTTGTAATAATCTTTTGCTCGTACAAGGCATGAGCATAGGCTTTACTGGCTTTAATCTCATAAGGGATTAGAATCTCATCAGCTGGTGGCAGACCTTTGACATCTCTTCCGGCCGCAAATAATACAGCCTGTTCCTTAGGCTTGATATCAAAAGCTGTTCCCCAAAGCTTGTTAACTGTTTTTTTCATACTGTCTTTCCTTTTATATTTACTTTTTACTTTTTGATAACAAAAAAGCCCCTCAAATCTCCCAACATAATCGTTGAGAAACTTAAGGGGCTCTTCTTTTTACAGAAGGGCGGTACCACCCTAATTTGGTCATTCTGCTACAAAAAATCCCAGTATAAACTGGGAGACTTGAAAACAAAAGGAATGACCCTTATTTATTCAAGTGCTCCGTTTCCGACACACTCTAGCATTATTACGGATGCACCGTCTTGGATTTTGCCAAGCTCCGCTTCTTTAAAAAAGAATGCTGGATCGCGACTCCAGTTTTTGCGGATTTCATTATTAAATTTTTAATTCGAAAAATTATTATATACGATAACTTTTGGTTTTGCAAGTTTTTTCTTCAACCTGTTAGCGTTTTCCGAAAATGTCCCCTTTGCGTTAAGTAGAAATGTCCCCTTTTGGAAAAAAGGCTTCATAATTTAGTTGCGTAGCAACTAATGAAATGGAGGCTTGAAATGGGAGATATTGTGATGAGTAATGAAGAAATAAATCAGGTAGAAATATTTGAGAAACTAAAACGAAGAGAGATAAAACAAGGAAAGGCTGCAAAAGTTCTTGGTTTGTCTGTAAGACAAATCAAGAGAAAGCTTAGAAAATATAAGATAGATGGAGCTAAATCACTAGTTCATAAATCCAGAGGTAGGACTAGTAATAATAAAATTAGTCAGAAAGAACTAGATAAAGCAATCACTTTAATTAGAGATAAATATTGGGATTTTGGTCCAACACTAGCCCATGAGAAACTAGATGAAAATCATGATTTTGAAATAAGTCTGTCTTCTGTAAGAAAGGAAATGGTTAGAACTGGCATCTGGAAACCAAGAAAAAGAAAAAAGGTTGATTCACATCAACTCAGAGAAAGAAGAGCTTGTTTTGGGGAGCTACTGCAGTTAGATGGATCACCACATGATTGGTTTGAAGGTAGAGCTCCTAAATGCAATCTCAATGTTGGTGTTGATGATGCTACAAATACATTTAGCATTAAATTCAGTAAAACAGAAACAACTCAAGACTACTTTAAATTTCTGGAAGAATATATAAATCAGTATGGATTGCCTTTGGCAATCTACTGTGATAAACACTCAATATTTAGAGTAAATACTCCAAGCAATCTTGATTTAAAAAAACCAAGTGGTAACAATAAATATGAAGGATTAACTCAGTTTGGTAGAGCATGTAAACAACTTGATATTGAATTAATCTTTGCACACTCAGCTCAAGCTAAAGGCAGAGTTGAAAAGGTTAACTCTACTTTTCAAGATAGGTTAGTTAAAGAAATGAGACTGGAAGGAATCTCTAGTATTGAAGAAGCCAATAAGTTTGTACCTGGGTACATGAAAAAATTTAACAAAATGTTTTCAAAGAAACCAAGGTCTAGCGTTGATATGCATAGAAAATTAAACAAAATTATCGATTTATCTAATATACTTTGTGTTAAAGAGACAAGAACTCTTTCAAAGAATTTAACTTTTCAACTAGATAATATTATTTTCCAGATAAAAACTAAGAGATCTGCGTTTACTTTAAGAAAGACTCAAGTAACTATTTTAGAAAGGCATGATGGATCAATCAGGATACTTGATTATAGAGACAAGCTTCTAGAATATGAAACAATTAAGCTCCTTCCAAGTATCAAGACTACTACAGCCAAACAACTAAACGCAAAGCTCGATGATATACTAGTTAAAGAAGCTAAAAAGAACTACAAAAAGAAGAATCCTTGGGAATCTAGCTTTGAAGAGTTAACGAAAGATAACTACTTTTACAAACCCAGCGGAGCCGTTTAACAAACAAGTATTAATTACCCGAAAGGGGACATTTCTACTTAACAGAAAAGGGGCCGTTTCTACTTAACGCTAACA
>JAHIVL010000004.1 GCA_018816485.1 Patescibacteria group bacterium
ACCGTAATGCTCGTAGACGATGTTTTAACTACTGGAAGCACTATGGACGAATGCGCAAAAGTACTGAAAAGTAATGGAGTGCGCAAGGTAATCGGAATAGCACTTGCCCAAAAATAGACCTATAATGTCATCGTAATGGCAGAACCAATCATAGAATTTTTTCTAAATTATAGTATAATAACTTATATATTTGGGGATGTATTGCTTTGACGTAATACGTACTTTAACATTTGCAGACCATCTTCGACTAAGAAAGATGTAAAACAAAGTCAAAAACATAATTGCAAATAAAACTGCAAAAAGCATTATATTGGATACCGCAAAAGAAGTTGCTAACGCAGCTACCAATGCATTCAATTTTGCTCCTAATTACGCTCTCGTAGCATAATCAGGCATTCAATTAGATAATTTCATTGGCGTTTTTAATTAGAATGATTCAACCTTAGTCAATGTGACGGCAAATACTCGTTTGTTGGTATTCGTTTAAGTAAAAGTTGACAAAGATTGTGAAAGAAAGGTTTGTTTATTCTCCCTTTTCACAGTATAAAAATAAACTATGTCTGTAGATAATGTTAGCTTGCTATTGCGGACACGAGGTCATTCCTCGTCATCTCCACCAAATACTTTAAACCCCCGCCATATGGCGGGGCTTTTTAATTTGAAAACATCTTAAAAATCTTTTTTACCACCCAAACAATTGGTAACCAAACTATTGAATATACTAACACCCAAATTCCAAAGTATCCTAGAACCTTTAGAATCTCTTTCAGGGATTCCCAAGCTCTTAAAAACTCTTCTTTAACACTAAGTCTTGCGTCGGGATTAAAATATCTTTCACTGTCTGCAGCTTGAACCGAAATTGATGAGTATTCAACTGTTTGCTCAACTCTATCAAGACCCTTCTCTGCAGAAGCAATTTGTTTGTTCAATCTTTCAATCTCAATCTGGTATCTTCTCTTTTCAACTTCTGTTTGAGCATCTAATAACGCGGCCTCTTTAAGAGATTTTTGGTCTTTTAATGATTGCAGGTTATCAGTAGTATTTACAAGCTGACCAGTCACATCATTAGCATCAATATTTTCAGAATAAACTTTCTTTACCTTTTCTGTAACTCTAGCTGTGGCTTCATCAAACTTGTCAACAGGGACCTTCATATATAAAGAACCACTATTATAAGCATTTCGATAATCTCCACCAGACGAAACTCCAGAATTCAAAACCTTTCCGCCAATACTCAAAACATATTCTTTAATTCCTCTTAAGTATGCTGGGACATCATCAACAACAACTGAGTGATACGAAGACTTTTGATAAACTCTGTCTTCTACATTCAACATATCATCATTATAGTATGGAGGTATAGCACTGCCTGGATATCTCATTGTATCTGCCATCACAGAATCTTTAGTGATGCTAGTAGGTCCTGCATTGTACAATCCAGTTATTTCCGAGCCAACTGTTGTTTCATCATTCATCACTCCAGCGTACTTCTCTCCAGCAAAAAATTGCATCATACTATTTTGACCAAGAAAAGAAGTTTTTGATTTTGCTACGAAAGTTAGCAAACTTGCTACTACTGCCAACAACAACACAATAAAAAGAGTTTTATTATTTTTCATCATAGAAAAATTATAACAGATTGGAAAAATTATAACAGATTAGAAAAATTAATCATCTGTATTTGCAGTTCTTAAATACTCCATGATTTTGCCACTATTAACTTCTCTTGGCTTACTACCTTGTTGAGGACCGACCATACCTGCTTCATAGATTTGATCAAGAATTCTTGCCGCTCTATTGTATCCAACCGAGAATCTTCTCTGAATACTAGATGAAGATCCTTTGCCACTTTGGGCAACATATTTGACCACTTCATCAAATAGTTGATCTTTATCAGATCCAACAAATCCAGCTGAACCACCTTTTTCCCCTTGAGCTTTATATTTATTGGTAACTTCTTCAGAGTATTTAGGTCTTTGACCTTGAGCTTTAATAAAATCAATCATGCTTTTAATTTCAGTTTCAGAAACATAAGTTCCTTGAATACGACTTGGTCTAGACTGGTCAGGTGGAACAAATAACATATCTCCTTTACCAAGTAATTTTTCGGCTCCTGGAGTATCAAGAACCACACGAGAATCAGTCATACTTGATACATTAAAGGCAATTCTGGTTGGAATATTCGCTTTAATTAGACCCGTGATAACATCAACAGATGGTCTTTGTGTAGCCAGAACAAGATGAATTCCAACGGCACGAGCCATCTGAGCAATTCTAGTAACACTTTCTTCAACTTCTGAAGGAGCATACAACATAATATCAGCCAACTCATCAATCACAATCACTATACTTGGCATAGCTGCGTGACCAGCCAACTCATTGTAACCCTCAATGTTTTTAACCCCAACTTCTGCTAATTGTTTATATCTTTTATCCATTTCATGAGTCGCCCATTTTAATGCTGCCACAACCTTTTTGGGCTCAACGATAACTGGAGTTAATAAATGAGGAATATTGTTGTAGACAGTTAGCTCAACACGTTTTGGATCAACTAAAATAAATTTAACTTCGTCTGGACTTGCTCTAAAGAGTATTGAACATAAAAATGTATTAATACACATAGATTTTCCAGAACCCGTAGAACCAGCAATTAATAAATGAGGCATTTTTGCAATATCAGTGATAAGTGGTTTTCCAGAAACGTTTATTCCAAGAGCAACTGCTAATTTTGAAGGATGTTTTTTAAGTACTGGGCTACTAAGCATTTTTCTTAGAGTCACAAATTGAGAAGAATAATTAGCAACTTCAACACCGACTAATGATCTACCTGCTATTGGCGCTTCAATTCTTACTTGACCACCTGGTGCTGCTAAAGCCAAAGCTAAATCAGTAGCCAAACCAGTTATTTTTGAAAGCTTTGTACCTCTAGCAATTTCCAAAGCATACTGAGTAACTGAAGGACCATAGTTAGCCTCTTTTACTTTTGCTCTGATACCAAATGATTCTAATGTCTCTTCGATTACATCTGCATTTTTATTAACATCACCTCTATCGGCTTTGCCACCTTCCGAATTTGAAAGTAGAGATAGCGGTGGATATTCCCAAATTGTTTGAGAATTATTGGGAGTCATCAGGTTGTTTTCTAGACTACCATCAAATCCATCAATATTTTTAGTCTCTTGACCATGAATGGCTGTGCCACTATGTTCGTTGGCTGGAAATTTATCAATTTCTCCTGAATTATTATTGATATTCAAATTCTCATTTTTATTCTTTCCCAAATTCAAACCTAGTTTTGGAAGTTTAAATCCTCTGGCTTTTTTAATATTATCTTTACTGAAAAACGATTCATTATCTTTTTTTGAAGTTTCTTTACCATTAAATTTAAGCTTAGCCACCAACTCAGTAATTTCATGAATAGACAATTGAGTGATAATTAAAATTCCAATCATTGATAAAGAAGCAAACACAACATAAGTTCCCATTGGTGAAACTAATGTTGATAAATTGGCAAAAGTTTTAATCCCGATATCACCAGTTTTGAAAAAACCCAGCCAGCCTAACATTATTAACAAAGTACCAAGAAGTACATGAGGCTTTGACCACATCCACTTTGTGCGAAACATAACCATTCCAGATGAAATAAACACAAATGGTAAGAATAATAGTGATGAACCAAATTTAGTAGCAAGATAGCTATTGATTGTAGCCAATAAATCTCCTTGACCTGTGAGAGAAATAATAACTAAAAAACCAAGTGAAACCAAAACAACAGCTACAACAGAATGAACTGTCTCAGTCCTAATTTTAAGCTTTAGTGGTTTTCTTTTTCTTTTTCGTCCCATGTTTTTTTGACCTACTTGAATATCCTGCTTTAACTTATTATATTATAGGATATACCATGTTCCTCATTGCTGACAAGAGGCAAGTTAAAATAACTCCTGTCTAACTATACACTTTTTATGATGTATAAATTAACTCCAACTTGTATTCTAAATATTTGTAAAACATAGTCTTATGCAGTATAGATTTATACCCTAAAGGGTACAAGTAATATCTTAAAATCTACGAAATTGAACTATGTTTTACAAATATTTAGAATACGGATTGAGAACTAACTCAATTTATACATCCATAAAAACACTTACAATCATAGGTTCTCTTCTAATAATCTTGTAAAGCCTTCTAGAAATTCTTTTTTCTATCAAGCTTTGAATTATTTGAAGATTAGTGTTTTTCCGTAACTCATCTGTGACCAATTTTGCAGTTTCTGTTTTAATAAACTGAATAACGTCTTTAGCTTCTCTCATAAAGACAAAACCCCTCGAGACAACTTCTATTTTGCCTAAATCTAGCTTTCCTTTAATTCTTGGAATAATTACTGCTACAATTCCTGCCTGTCCTAATGATCTTCTGTCTTTGAGAACTTTTGGACCAACATCCCCAATTCCCAAACCATCAATAATTTGAGCTTTTAGATTGATTTGATCAAGAACTAAATACTCTCGATTTTCAAAACCAATAATCTCTCCACTGTCTGGAATAAGAACATGTTTTTCATCAAAACCAAGCTTTGAGGCAACTAATTCAAAAAATTTAAATCTATGCCTGTCATCGCCACCGATTGGCATGACATATTTTGGTTTCACTAAACCAAGAAGTTCTTGTTGTTCTGGAGCACTAGCATGACCAGATTTATGCAAATTCGGCATCACATCTGGATAAACAACATGGATTTTATTTCTACAAAGTTCATCAATTGCTCCATAGTAGCTTAATTCATTTCCAGGAATAGCATTTGCAGAAAAAATTACGGTGTCAGTTTTTTTGATTCTAAGAATTCTGTGCTCACCATAAACTGCTCTCATTAGTGAAGAGCCTTCTTGACCTTGGCTTCCAGCAACAATTACACAAAGTTTGTTGTCGACAATATCCTCGATATGCTTCTTGTCTATTTTCATGCCATGGGGAATTATCAATTTTCCCAATCTTGTTGCAACTGTAACATTTTGTTCGACAGATCTGCCAATAAATACCACCTTACGACCATACTTCTGAGCGGCATTGATAGTTTGTTGAATTCTATGAATATGCGAACTCATTAAGGTCATAATGAGTTTACCTTTTGTCTCGGCCATAACGCTATCGATTGCTGGACCAGTTAAAGACTCGGACTCCACCCAAGTTGGGCACTCCACTCTCAAGCAGTCGATCATCATACAAAGTATATTTTCGTTAGCTAGCTGAGCTATGTGTTCTAGATCCGAGATTACGCCATCCACCGGGTTTGGATCTAACTTGAAGTCACTACCGTGATAAATTAGGCCTTCTGGAGTATTGATTGTAATATGGCGAGTATCTGGAACCGAATGAGTAATAGGGAAAAATTTTACTGAAAAATATTCTCCTATTTTAATATCTGCATTATCTTTTACTACTGTTACAACTCGATTAATTTTTCCATCTTTCATTCTCTGTTCTGCAAATCCCGCAGTAAGAGGAGATGCAAAAATTGGAAACTCTGGAAGATCTGAGAGTAAATATGGTAAAGCAGCAATATGATCATCGTGACCATGACTCAAAAGCATTCCTGCAATAATTTTACCTTCATCAATTCTTTTTAACAAATACGAAATATCTGGAATCAAAATATCAACTCCAGGCATATATGAATCTGGAAAACCAATTCCACAGTCCACAATTAATATTTCATTTTCATATTCATACAAAAACATATTTTGGGTAACTTTACCCATACCTCCGAGAGGTATAATTTTCAATTTTGACATATATCTTTCTTTCTTAAACTAAATTATTTTTTCTTTATTACTTGTTTCTTAAACATTATCCCATCAGGAACTTTTAATGCACCAAATAAATTCACACCTTTATTTTCACCCCAGCCAGAATGCAATAAAAATTCTCTGAACTTATTCGTTTTTTCATATCTTTCAAAAGTTGAAGCAGCAAAAACTGAGGCTGTAAAAGCTGATAGCATAAACCAATACACCCCATTTGAAATATTGAATGAGGGTTCAAAAATAAAGTAAATAATGATGTGGATCAGAAGTGAAAAAGCTAAAAATAGTTTCATTAACCTCATATAATTTCCCTGTTGAGGGTCGGAATTCCAAATCACCAAAAATCCTGCTAATCCAAAAACAAATCCTACTCCAAATAATGAGTAAAATTGAAACTTAGAAGCCACCACTAATTCTAAAGGAACTATCACATTTACAACTGACATAAAGGTTGCTAAAATCATGCTCCCACCCCAAATAACTATGTGAGTCCACCAAAGATGGAAATACTCAGATAAATGATAAATATCGAATTCCGGATCATGGTGTCTCTTTATCCAAAAAGTTTTTGTTAAAGAATGAATTGCTATAGCTGCAATAACTACAAAGGATAAAATGCTAAACATTGTATCAATCACAAATAAGTCTGTTATCGATAAATTTAACTGGAGTTCATTTCTAAGAATATAGAAAATAAAAGATTTCATCCAAACGAACATCGTTGGTGCTATTAAAAATAGATAAACAAACTGAACTAAATCTAACTTTAAAAATTCTTTTTTCTTATTTTGAAATTTATAAATTAGAAACCCAATGGCAACTGTAATTAACGGAACAAGTAGTAAAAATATTTTCATAAAAAAGGTCTTCGACCTTGAGCTTCAGTAAAATTCCTAGTTCATTTTAACACAAACTAAAATAAGTACTCTTCCACTGTGCTCTTGAAACTCTCGGTTTCTTTTTGATTTTCTATCCACTCAATTATTTTTGGGATTTTTTTAAAATCAGCTATAAATGACTCACGCATTTTCCCACTACGTAGTCCCGCTGCAGGGTGGTACATTGGCAAAACAAACAAGTCACGCTCCTCTTTGACTTGCTTATCGTTTGCTTCGCTCTCAGGTACGCCCTTGTCTAAATTTTCATTTGTAATTTTAGTTACTGGCCACCTAACTTTATGCAACCTCCCATGAACCTGAGAAATTTTTACGTTCATTAAAAACTTCGCCATACTGAATCTACCCAAAGTTATAATAAGTTTTGGATTAATAATCTCAATTTCTCGATCTAAAACAGGTTTAAAAGCTACTATCTCTTCTGGAGTTGGATCTCTATTTTCTGGAGGTCTGACTTTAACAATATTGCTAATATAAACCTCAGACCCTTGAATTCCAGCTTCCTCCGTCAAAGTTTTTCTAAAAAACTTTCCAGAACGACCTACAAAAGGTCGGCGCTCCACAGTTTCGTAATATCCAGGCGCTTCGCCAATAAATAAAATTTTAGCATCTGCAGGACCTTCTCCGGGAACAATGTCATCAACCTTAGTTGCTAACGGTAGTTTCTCGTAATTTTTTTCTAGTTCTTTGTAAAGATTAACTAATGCCTCGCTTTTTTCAGATAAATTATCTATTTTTGAATTAACCATGAGCACATTATAAAAAATCTAATACTGAGGTAGGAAGATGTTTTTATTTTCTAAAGTAATAATAATTTCAGGATATCCTTTTTCAACGATAATTCTAGCTGCTTTTCTAACAGCACCTTCCAAAGTTCTACCTAGAGTTCTAATACCAGCATCAAAACCTAATGGACGTGTAACCACTCCCCAAACGTCATCTTCGATTATAAACTGCTGTGGAGTTAAACCAGCATCCTTTAATAGACCTGGTAAAATATATTTTTGTGCAATCACAATTTTCTCGTGATCTGTATAAGAAGGCATTGAAATTTTTTCCATACGATCTAAAACAGCGGTTGCAATTGCAGTTGTATTATTTGCAGTTGCTAAAAATATTGCATGAGATAAATCGACTGGATAATCTATAAAATTATCTCTAAAAGCATGATTTTGTTTTGGATCAAGTAACTCAACCAAAACACCCATAATGTCTTTATTTGCCTCGGTACTTCCTCTATCGATTTCATCTAGAAGAATTACTGGATTTCTCACTCCTGCCTCACAAATACCCTTAATAACTCTTCCTGGCTCAGAACCTAGAATTAATCTTGAATTACCTCTCAACTCCTCAGCTGACCCCATACCTCCAAAAGGTATTCTGACTAGCTCTCTTCCAAGAGCTTCAGAAAGTGAAGTAGCAAAAGTTGTTTTTCCAGTTCCAACTAAACCAACTAATAACAAAATTGGCGCACGAAAGTCTTTAGCCATTTCTTCATTTTGACTTCTCAACTTCAAAACTGAAACATACTCTAAGAATCTATTTTTGACATCTAACATTCCATAATGATGTTTTTCAAATATCTCTTTAGTTCTGACAATATCTAAAGTATCCTTTGTCTCAGCTTCCCAGGGAATTTTTAAAACCCAATAAATATACTTTGAAACCTTTTCATATTTTTCATCGTAACTGCCCAAAGCAATACTTCTTTCTAACGAGACAATGTCCTTGTCAACTTTCCTTCTCATTTCTTCTGGAAGCGTCGACACAGAAACCTTAGATTTAAGTTCGTCAATTTCTTTTTCTAGTATTTCTTTATAATCAGTCATTATTTACTATTATGTACTTTTATCTGCTTAAGTGTCAATAAACCAGGTTTTGCGCCTATTTGCCCAATGACTGATATGGCATTTCTTTTGCCCCACTCGCAACATTCAGTTATTATTTTTCCTTTTAAATATGCTGTCACGTAACCAACTGCAAATGCGTCGCCAGCTCCTGTATCATCAATCGACTTAGTTTTTTCAGATTTAAACTCGGCTACTTGGTCACCAGCAACTAGAACTTTGCCACCTTTCTTACCATTTGTTACGATAACTTGCTTAACATATGACAAAACATCTTGTTGTTTATGTTTAATTAATTCCCATTCTTCTTGATTAAGAAATAAAAGTTGGCAAGAAATTTCTTTAAATAGAATCTTTCCCTCTGAAATTAAAACAAGTTCTTTCTTACCAGGATTCCATGAAAAAACTTTGTTAGTTTTATTTAATGACGAAAAAATTCGTTCAAGAGTTTTTAATCGCCCTGAAATACTTGAAATATGTATCCAATCGGCTCTGGAAATATTTTCAGTTGGAATATCTTCAGGATCAAGCATTGAAGAAGCACCTCTGTGAACCATTACAGTTCTGCCACCATCAACATCAAGTAAAATAATTGAGCCACCGGTCTTTTCTTGTTTTTCACTAATAACTAAATTTGTGGATACAAACTCACTCCTAAAATCGTCTAAAATAATTTTTGCAAAAGTATCGCTACCTAGTTCTGTCACAATTCCAGTTCTAAATCCCATTCTTGAAAACCCCACAGCTGTATTGCTCCCGCCACCTCCTGTTCTCAAAATATATTCATCAACTTCAGTTTTTTCACCATAGGACAAACATATCTCAGCATTAACTCCAGTTGAATGCAAAATAAATTTACTAGACTTAATAAAACTATCAATCAAACTTGAGCCAATAGTGATAATTTCGTACATAGACAGCTTTTAAATATGTTAATTAGTATTTTATTATTTAGTTTCAGATTCAGGTCAATCAGGAAGTCCACAACGTTCACCGAGTTCCTTTTCAAAATAATCTAAAGCCTCAATTAATTCTCTCTCATCTTTGACTACTTTGTAAATAGATCTTTCCTTCTCACCAACTAAGAAACGATCAAAAATATCAGCGTGTTCCATTAATCCAAACATTCTCTCGATATAATTTGTGGTCTTAATTTCTTTATCATGATAAGCCAAATAACGAGCAACTTTAAACACTTCTTGATATATCTGGGTTTTCATTTATTTTTCCTTTTAACTGTATCGTATTTTTTAAATTAAATATTTATATAAGCAAGCATCAGTGAGTTCTGCTTTAGCAGTAAGTACAAAAGCGTAGCTTGCATTATGAATATTTAATTTAAAAAATCACTAACAGCGTCATCAAAATCCTCAGCTTTCCACAAAGCGCTTCCAGGAGTAACACCATCTGCGCCATGATCTTTTATTTCTGTAACATTATCTAGTTTAACGCCTCCATCAACAATGATTTCAATGTCTAGACCTCTGTCTTCAATTTCACTGCGTAGTTCACTTACCAAATTTAAAACAGCAGTATTAAATTCTTGTCCTTGAAAACCTGCTTTAATACCCATTATCTGGATTACATCTAAAAATTCCCAAGATTCCTCATTAATAGACTCTACAGGCGTATGTAAATTAAGTGATAAACCAGCCATCCAACCGTTCTTTTTGACTTCCTTCAAAAAATCGACTTGAGATGTCATCTGTTCTAATTGACCAATAACTGCTCTTACTGGTAAAAATTCTTTTGAGTCTCTTATCTCGTGTACAAAATCCATTGGTTCTTCAGTTATTAAATGAAAATCTACACTAAGATCTCCAAAATCAACTGGAAATAAATCGCTAGGATAAACAGTAATATTATCTGCAAAAAAACCGTCAATAACGTCAATTTGAACTGTTTGAACATCTGGATTACTTCGACACATATCTACTTGATCAATCACTTGATCTACTTCATCAGTTAAAATGCTTGGATAAACGTTCATAGCGTGTTTTCAAACTCCTTTATTTTATTAATTCTCCTAACATGTCTTTCTTCTCCTGAAAAATTGGTTTCTAAGTAAGCTAAGATAATTTCTTTAACCTGACTTTCAGTTGTCCAATCAGCGGAAATTGAAATTATATTTGCATCATTGTGTTCTTTAGCATGAACCGCACTCTCTTTATTATGAACAGAAACTGCTCTAATTCCTTTAACTTTATTTGCAGCAACAACCATTCCTCCTCCAGAGCGACATACCAGTATACCAACGGAGACGCCGCCAGTGCCACCATTAAAACTACTCTCTACTACACTCGCTTTATTAATAACTTTATTTGCAACAGCAACGGCATAATCTGGGTAATCATCTTCTAAAACTAGCGAGTGCGCACCAAGATCCTCAATGTTATATCCCTGCTCTTCCAACAAAACTTTAACTTTTTCTTTTAGCTCAAATCCACCGTGGTCTGCGCCAAGATAAATTGTTTTTTTTGTCATATGTAGTTTAAAATCCCAACTCTGCTTTTGCCTCTTCAGTCATCATATCAGTTATCCATGGGGGATCAAAGGTTAGCTCGATCTCAATATCTTTATCAACATCTATGTTTTCAATCTCAATAAGTGAATCCTTTACCATTTGTTGCAAAACTCCAATTAAAGGACATCCTGGCGTTGTTAGAGTCATTAAAATATGGATTTTATCCTTTTCTCCAGATTCCAGCTGCAGTTTAGAAATAGTCACGTCGTAAATTAGACCCATACTAACAATATCGACATTAAGCTCGGGATCAATCACTGTAGAGAGGCATTTGTAGATGTTGTCAATGGTTAAGGTCATATTGAAAGCTAAAACGACAACTCGCTAAATGCTCAAGTTGCAAATATTTTATTTACATTTTAAATCAGATGATGATCAATCACAACAGATAACACAGATAACATCTATTTCTTCTAATCCAAAAAACCCCCGAGAAATTCTCGGGGGTTTTTCTAATCTCCTATTTAAAAAGAGATTACTATGCTTTTACTGTTCTCTTAAGAACAGGCATGTTCGTTCTCTTTGTTTCCATGACTTCCATTCCTTCTGGAACTGCGTCTAGAGCTTCAGGACGAACGTCTCTTGCGAAGTAGTAGATTCTTTGAACTCTACCATTTTTTAGAGTTACCTCTTTGGTGTGCAAGTAATATACTTGACCCTTTGCATTTGTGTAGCTGAATGCTTTTGGTGCATCTGCCATAATTACTCCTTTTCTTGCCTTTTTATTAAGGCTTATTAAGTTATTTTTATACTAAATCAAATAATTCTACATTAAGCTTAACACACTCGGCGAACACATCAAGAAGCAAATTCGATCTTTTATTCTACTTCCATCTCAACTGAATCTTGTACATCAAGAACACCTCTTAAAACATTTGCTTCTTTTGCACCTTCTGCTGATACTTCTTCACTCACAATTATCTCAAATGGTAGTAATTCTGAAGGTAATGCTGCCGATCCTATGTAGCCACCTTTTCCTGGAACTAAGGTAAAAACCTCTCTCATGTTATCACCATCGACTTCTTTAAGCCAAACTCTATACTCATTTTCTGATTCAGGAAGGTTTGCCATCACTGAAAAACGAACTTTGTCATCTTTTAACTCATATCGGACAATTCCTAAAGCATCTGCAGATGATGACGTGAGATCAACATTGTTATAATCACCAACTCCACTAATAGATTTTGCCATCTCATCTTCGCTTAAGTTTTCAATTTCAACACCTTCGGCAAATAAATTCTCATCCATTCTTTGGGTTCTCATGCTATACCATCTGAAAACCAGAAGGAAAACAACACTTAAAACTACTAATGGAAAAATGTATGGTGTATATTTTTTCATATCTACCCTTTAATCTAGCCTACAAGGCTTTTTATTTACTAGAACTATTTACTAATGATTCTACAGTTGATAACAACTGATGGGCAGATATTTGAACTCCGTCTACATAAAAAGTTGGTGTCGAATTGACTCCAAGCTGAGTGCCCGTGTTTGAGTCATTTGTTACCAGTTGTATAACAGAATTATCCTCTATTCTCTCTAGAAATTGAGTTCTGTCAATATCCAACTTATCCATATATGTAACAAATATGTCATTTAGATCCTCACCATTTTCAGCATTACTCCATTCTTCTTGATTCTCAAATAACAAGTCATGCATCTCCCAATATTTATCCTTATTTATAGAGGCAACTGCCTCAGCTGCGATAGCCGCATTCCTAGCATTTGGATGAAGAGAATCTAAAGAAAAATTCCTAAAAATAAACCTAACTTTGCCGGGAAAAGTATTGACTACTAATTCGCCCAAGGTTGACACATTCTTACATGCCAAACATTGGAAATCAGAAAACTCGACCACTGTTATTAATTTAGCATTTTCAATATTTTTCATTTCTTCTTCAATTGATTTTGGTTTAACTACTCTTACATTTCTAGCTTCACCTGCTGCAACTTGAGAATCAACAACTAATAATTCCTCTACATTCTTGGAAGTACTAGAAAACATATATGAAACTGCAATAATAAGTAGTAACGTACCCAAAATTGTGCCTATGAGAAGAGGAATATTTTTCATCTTTATTTTTTTGGCCAGACTTGTTCGCCAGTTTCAGTGTCTGTCACAATAACTGCATCTGTAGGACAACTTTGCGCACCAAGTAACTTTTCTTCATCTGTATTTCCATTTTGGGAAATTACTACTGCAATTCCCTCTTCATCAAGTTCAAAAATCCCAGGGGCAATTGCTTCACAGCTTCCAGCACTAATGCATTTATCACGCATAACCTCGACCTTATACTTACCAATTTGTTTCTCGTTGACTGCGACTTTGTCTTTTTGATCGTCGGACATATTTCTCCTTTATTTTTTAATAATTAATTTTCTGCTTAATAAAACTTTTCAAAATGAACATTCTCGGCCTTAACACCACGACCCAGCAACAGTTCACTAACATCTTCAATCATTTTTGTACTTCCACATAGATAATAGCAACCTTTAACTGGCACATCATGGATGGCTAGACAGTCTGTCACTCTACCTTTACAAAGTGGCCACTCTTCGAGTGCTTTCGATAATACTGGATGAAACTTAAAATTCTTGTATTCATCAACTAAATCTTGAAATTCGTTTTCCCAAAACATATTTTCCACATATCTTAATCCCCAATACAAAGTAATTGGACGCTTCTCATTTACATCTTGCAACAAATTCAAAATCATTGACATAAATGGAGCTATACCAGATCCTGTTGCAACAAAAACTAGTTCGTCTTCGCCTTTATCAGGAACCAAAACAAATTTTCCAAGAGGACCCATTGCATCTACTTCGTTACCGAACTTAAGATTTTTGAAAAAAGTTGTACCCTTACCATCGGGGGAGTGATCCACAAGTAGCTCGAAACTATGATGAGTGTCAGGATTACTGCAAACTGAGTAACTTCTCCTATCTCCAGCTTCATCAACCGTTATTGATACATACTGACCAGCCTCAAACTCCATTCTATGAGGTTGTTCTAGCTCAAAAATATACTTTGAGAACTTTTCGTTAAAAACTTCCTTTTCAGCCAATTTTGCAGTAAATCTCTGTGGCTTCATATCTTCTCCTTACTTACACTTATTAGCACTTTTTTAAAATAAATATATAAATTGCTCTCTTTGGGACAAGCCCAAAAACGTTCGCTATTCATATATTTATTTTAAAAAATCACTCATCCATTCTCGACCGTACCAAAGACCGATTGCTAACTTGACTATTCCCTGATACTCCTCAGTTCTATCGATAAATCCTTTTGTCGCCACCCCTATCATACCTTGTTTTTTTCTGATGTCAGCTTCTCCTACAACTTTAGCTATAATTGGCCCCATTTCTTCTCCGGATCTAATTTTTTCTGCTACGATGCTCGGAACTTGAAAACGTGCGCCGTTTGAAAACTGCATAAAACCGGTTTTATCTATGACTACCGCCCAAACTGTTGACCACATTTGACCTTCATCATCGTCAAAAACTCCTCCTTCTAGACCTACTCCCAAAACTTTATCATTGGCAAATTGATGACCATCAACCTCGTATTTCTTTAAGCCTTCTTCAAGCGCAGCTTTTGCCCTATTTATAGCTCCTGTTTTTGTAATTTTATCTCCAATTGGTTGTTCTAGAATATTACTAGGTACATCAAAGCCCTCGACTACTACATCTGGCCATGTCTCGGATGAAGCATTAATTACTGAGTTAATTTTGACAGGATTATATGAGCCAACAAAGATGTACATTTCTTAATTGTAACAAAAAAAGATAGTCAAGACCAAGTCAAACTAATTTTTTAACCGCACCCAACCCCAACAATAAACATTTAACTCTACCTACCGAAATTTCACTTAATCCTAATTCTTCCAAAATTTCTTTTTGTGTCAATTTTTGCAATTTAATTATCTCAAGTCCTTTTATTTTTTCGGACAAAACACTCATAGAAGCTTGGGAGATCACACAACCCTGACCTTTCCACTTTATATCTTCTATTGTTTTTTTATCATCCGATAGCTTGACTGAGACAGTGATCACATCTCCGCAACTAGCATTATATTGAGTCGAAACTAAATCTGGATTATCCATTTCACCATAATTGCTTGGATTTTTTGCTTCATCTAGTAAGTCTTCGTGGTAAATGTTAGACATTTTTACTTAAAAACTTTTTTAACTTTTTTAAGTCCCTCAACTAAAGTGTCGATATCTTCTTTGGAGTTATAAACCTGAAAGCTTACCCTGGTTGTTGCTACCCAGTTTTGAGAAGTATGAAGTGGCATCGTACAGTGATGGCCAGATCTCACAGCTATGCCTTCACTATCAAGAACCTGAGCCACATCGTGCGCATGAACTCCTTTGTAGATAAATGAAACTGAGCCAATTCTAGTATTGTTTTTACTATTAGCTTTTGGCCCCACAATTTCGATATCTTTATTTTTTGATAATTCATCAAGCGCATAAGCAACTAATTCTTTGTCATGCTGCAACACATTTTCCATTCCCAAATTTTCTAAATATTTACAAGCAGCTGCCAATCCAGCTACTGAAGCAACATCCGGAGTACCCGCAATAAATCTTTCACTTAAATCGTCGTGAAAATTAGTATGTGACTCGTGAACCTCAGAAATCATTCCTCCACCAAATAACCAAGGTTGCATCTGGTCGGTTTTTAACAATTCTTCACGAACTAAGAGGCCGCCAACTCCCATTGGACCAAGCATTTTATGACCTGAAAAGGTAAAAAAATCTATATCTAAATCATCAAAATTTATCTTCATGTGTGGCGCAGATTGAGCACCATCAATTAAAATTTTGATCGAGTAAACTGAAGTGGTGCCGTTTGACGATCTATTGGATACAACGCCAGATATCTTATTACCTTCAGCTTTTTCTGTAGCGCGCACTTTTTTGGTAATAACTTTTAAATCAATAGTGCTACCAAGAGCATTAGAAACATGAGGGAACGCCACCAGCTTAATTTTTCCAAAAAACTTTTTTAGTTTGGAATCAAAATCATCTAAATCCAATTTTCCATCATCTGTAATTCCAATAAAAATAAGGTTGGCTTTTTTACGTTTACAAAGCTCCTGCCAAACGACAATATTTGAGTGATGATCTAAAATTGAAACCAATATCACATCTCCTGCATCGATATTTTTCTCTCCCCAACCATAAGCGACGCCATTAATTGCTTCGGTGGTATTACGCACAAAAATTAATTCGTGGTTTTTTGCACCAAAAAACTTGGCTATTTTATTTTTTGAATTTTCAAAAATTGTTGTACTTTCATCAGAAAGAGTGTGAACTCCCCTATGAACATTAGCGTTATTATTCAAGTAATAACTAGAAATTGCTTCTACTACAGAAAAAGGTTTTTGACTCGTGGCAGCATTATCAAGATAAACTAATTTTTTACCGTTAATTACTCGAGTTAAAATGGGAAAATTTCGTTTGATGCTATCTGTGTTCAACATGCACCAATTATACAACCTCTACCAACTTTTCTTTACCCCATTTTTTCATAAATTGTTCTGCAAGTAATTTCAGTTTTAATAAAACTTCTTCATTCGACTCACCATTGGCAATATCAGCAGCCTCTCCAACTAATGCTTCAAACAATTCACCTTTTTTTATAATACTAAGGTCATAGTTAACACAAAAACTCTCACAAATTCCCAAAGCTTCATTAATAAATTTAGTAAATACTGGTTCTTTGTTCCAATCTCGCATAACTTCTTCTGCATATTTTCTTAAATTTATCAAGACTTCATCAGTGTTTCTTTCTGTATGTTCTTTAGATTTTTCATCCAAAATAGAAAAAAGCCTATCATAATCATCTTCATTCAGACCATATCTCACTTGAATCTCAATACTAACCTCAACAGCTTCATTAATAAAAACAAGAAATACTTCTTCTGCTTTATCTGCCATAGTTGTTGCTACTTGATGTTGTGTCGCGACTTTTGCATTAAAAGCAGTAATTTGTTCAAAACTAGGATGATCTTCAAATAAAGAATTTGCGAGCTTAATTAGATCTTCATCAGTCAAAATTTCATTTAATAAAAGCTCACTAACATGCTCTAGTATAAAATCAAATAAGTTATTTCTATCATCAACCGTAAATTCAATATTCAACATATTAATAGAAGTGTCAAGAATTTCATACTTCAATTTCTTCTCAGACATTAGTCTTCTTAGTTCTAAAAAAATAAAAAAAAGATTCTTAATCCCTATGTTTTCTAACATTAAACACGAGCTACAAAACAAATCCGAAAAACCAAGTACTTTAAATTCTTTCTGTAAAGATTCTCTATTAAATCTTTGCGCCGTATCAATAATGTATTGAGTCATATGTCTGACAGAATAATCAATAGTTCTTTGCCTAATAATAAGATTTTTTTCAATAATTGGTGGAATAACATTTCCTACGCATAAAACATGACTGTCAACTGTATCCTGAATCATCCTTCTAAAATCACTAGCTAAGTTTGTATATAGTTTTCCAAGTTCAGCAATTTCTCCTGCAATAATGTTCGCACCTTCAAAAGTCATAATAGTCGCTAAATTATCACTCATGTTCTTTACCTTGGGCTCATTTGATCTTTTATTTAACTGACTCAAAGCTCTATTAAAATTTCTCCAAACAGCTATATTTTCTTCCTTGTTTACTTCTTTCAACTGCTTTTGAACCATTAAGCGCCCAACTGTAGTAATGCCAGCAAGAGTAGATATTGCAGATTTTTTTGAAAGAGCTGAGATAATTCCGCCAAGCAAGTATGTTGCATCATTAAACAATACTGCTAAGAAAGTTTGAAACCTACTAATTATTCTTTTCTCTTCCACTCTTTCTCTAGATTGGACTAAAGATTGGGCATAAAAGGGTTCTTTTTGTACAGATAAGACTTCATCGTCATCATCACTATTGGCCTTGACTTTTGGCTTACGTTTAGTTATTTTTTTTTCTAAAATACCTTCTGCTTTTTTAAAAACTAGCTTAATACTAGCTATAGTAACTAAAGCACTGGTCAATTGATCAAAACTTCCCGAAGCAAGCATGCCCAACATGGATGCAACTAGTGGCCAGTTTCCCCAAATCCACTCGACTCGTCCATATCCTTCATAGGCTGATTTCATACTGTCGGCAGAAAGACCGAGATTTCCGTTTAGATTATTTTCTTCAACAATTGAATTTAGCAACTCTACAATTGACCAATCGTTATCTCCCGCAGTATGAATTCTTTTAAAAGCATCTTGTCCCAAAGTACTTGAATATAAAGATCTAGCGGCAAACCAAACTGAAGCAGCAATAGTAGGATTTTCGATTGTATTTAATAAATATAATGGCAATGTAAATCCAAAAATTCCCACAGCAAATGCTTCGTAGACAAGATTGGTATCATTTAATATTCTGTAAACACACAGATCATACATCTCTTGGACTCTGTTCGGGGCAACTGCCAAAATCACTTGAATAACCGCTCTTAATGACAAGTCGTTTATCTCACTTTGTTGAGATAAGGCTTTCCATTCATCATCAGAAAGTGGGACGTTTAGTCCAGCAATTCTATTTTGAATTAATGGTTCTAACTCTTGATCTTTGCCTTCTTCACCTTTATCTGACCCCGCTTCTCCATTTCTTGAAAGTTTTTTATAGATTGTACTACTTTTTATTCTTGCAGAAACAACACTGAGCTTATGTTGAGTCTCAATCATTTTTAAACTTGTAAACATGTGCAAATCTTCAAAAATGCGGTGATTTAACCCAACACGCTCTACGGTTACTTCTCCATCATTTCCAACTATAGTGTTCTCTCCTATCCATCGTCTAACTAATAATCCCTCTCCTTTGCCACGTTTCCAAGCATACCAATCTTTAAATAGTTCTTTTTGATGTGCTAAAAGTTGTACAGCAAAATCAGCACCATAGCACTTTTCCACTTCTTCTGGCGGTAAAAAATGATCAGGTTGTGCTGGTTTCTCTGATTTAGTCATAAACAATTGTGGCTTATACATAATAAATATGTATTTTACTAATTACAAGTTATATATTATATACTTATAGGTCTTTTATGTCAAGAAAAATAGAAAAATATATTCTTTGATGCATCTCTAAAATATATGGGGGAAAATCAATAATAAACTCTAATCCAACTTCAAAAACCCATCAATAATCAGATTTTCTGCCTGTTTCTTTGAAATTCCACGAGATTGTAAATAAAAAAGTTGAAATTCGGGTATTTTGCTAATACTAACTGCGTGAGAA
>JAHIVL010000019.1 GCA_018816485.1 Patescibacteria group bacterium
AAGATGGAGAGGAAATATCCATAGAAGATTTAGGTGTTACTGTCAAAAAAATAGGAACTTCTATTGCTATTTCTTCTGACTCAGTTAAAGTTAACTATAATCCAGAAAAAAAAGCAGATGGACAAAGAGAATTCTATGATAGAATTGAAGCTTCATTGTCTTCTGGTAACCACAAGTTACTAGATGTTTTAAATAGTTCGAATGAGAATGGGTAATTAAATAAACTATATAAATTATTTGAAAGTTATTATGAAAACAGTAGAACAAGTAACAGCTCAACAATCAACAGGAAGACAAGATTTATTAAATCGTTTGTTAAACTCTGATTTAGAACCTGACCAGTCTGACAAAGTACAAACTATTTTACATCGGGCACACAATCAATATTTTTCTCCAGCGGATATAGATTTTTTAAGAGCTTTAGGTGTAAGTGCAACAAATTTATCTTTATTCCCTACATTAGCAGAAGATAGTAAATCTAAAGTTGAAATTGATTCGGCACCGGAACGTGATACGAGATTTAATTAGATATATTTAAGTTTTTGCCTGTTTTTTTCTAGTTCTTTACAATATTAACTTTTCTTTCAATCACGTCCCAAAGTTCGCGCGAATCTCCTTCATATCCTAATGCCCAAATAGCAATGCCACCCAAATCTAGTTGATTAACATAATCCAGCTTATACGAAATTGATCTACTATCTTCATAATAGATAACATAAATTTCTCCATCTTCAATATATGAAATATATGGAGACAGAGCATCTTCATTCCAATGTTCTTGTACCTGCAGTTCATCTTTTCGTTCAAGAATTTCAATCACTCGCGTATAACTTGCAGTTGAGCCAGTATCTGGAAAAGTGTGTGATTGAGATTCTCTAGAAGTGGTTTGCCATTCGTACCCATAAAAAGGAATGCCAAGTAGAATTTTTTCCGTTGGAACAACTTTCAAAAATGCTTGCAAATAACCATTAATATCTCCATCCCAGAATTCTTTGCCTCCAAAAAGTGGGGCGACGGGACCAGCATTAGAAGACGAGCTACGATGAAAATCGTAGGCCATAACGACGATGTAATCTACATATGGAGCAATTTCACTTACTTGCCATAGTTGTTGATTAGTTGCCGCACCTGCATACATATCTATGCTCAGTTGTACATGATTATATTTTTCGTCAAGATGTTTTCTAAGTTTGACAATAAAATCGGTTAAATTTTGCTGCATTTTTTCATCGGTTTTCCCAGAAGTTTCAATATCAATATTTATGCCTGAAAAAGGATAGGCCAATAAAACGTTGTCAATTGATTGCAAAAAATTAGCTTGTGCAGTTTCCGAGTTTAAAAAGTAGACGATATCATCATGATTAAATTGAGAAACTACTATTTCAGTTTTTTTATTTTTATCTAATGAATCTTCACTAATTTCACTAAATTCATCTGAGTTAAGTCTGTGTAATCCCATTTCTAATTCCCCGTCAATACTTGATGCAAAACTTCCATCGGCATTAAGTGTTAGAGAAAAATAACTTAGATGGGTCAACTCTTTTTGAAGTGTAAATATATTTACGTTCCAATATGGAAGAAAGCCGTAAATAATTTTTTCATTATTTTTTGCTAGCTGAGATTTTGACAAAAACATAAAAGTAGTGAGCGAATCGATGGGAGAGATAAGGGGGATATCCAAGAATATCCATAAACTGACAGCAATAGTTGCAAAAAAAGTTACAAAAACTAAAACGGCAATTTTTATTTTTATTTTATTTTTTTTGAACCAATCTAGCTTTTGGTGTGAACTATGATTTTTATTATGACTGCCGCTCATTTGTTTATTTGATTTAATAAAGGTTTTCTTGGACGGTATTTTTTTCATAAATGATTTTTCCATCTTCTGTCATTGGTCTATTACAATCCGCACAGTAAATCTTAGTTACTGGATCAACATAAATTGTGCGATTCTCTAGTACTAAACCTGAGACTTGTTGACCAAATTCTGGAGGCAATCCAGTAGTTGGATCAATCCAAACTTCTTTAGTTATTTTTTTTGAATTTGAAGGAAGGCCCGCTTCCCAATAAAGATCGGTTGAAGTGATTGAACAATAGCTTTCTGAATTAGTGAGAGCAATTGCTTCTCCTGATTCATTATATGCTTGCGATTTTCCTGGCGGAAAACCGCTCGCACAAACTCCAGCCCAAAGTACGTCTTCTGGTTTTGTTTGCCATTCATAATCATGGTCTTTTAGTATGAGACTCATGATGTCGTTAAAAATTGGAGCAGCTCCAGTGACACCAGAAACCACATTTTGATTCATTGAAGTATTATCGTTATTTCCAACCCATGTTATCACCAAATATTCTGGTGTGAAGCCGACAGTCCAGTTGTCTTTCAAATCATTAGTGGTTCCAGTTTTAACACTGACTATTTTTCCGGGAATTACAAGTTCAGAATTAGATCCAAATGCTTGCACGCGGGCATTATTATCTTGCATAATATGACTCGTCATGTAGGCAGGAGCCCTGTCCATAACTCTTGTGATTTCACCCAAACTTTCTTCTCCGTCAAATTCAGTAAGAGTTTGTAGATCTTTTTTTCTTTGTTCAAAGTTTTCTTCCATTAATATATTTCCTCTAAAATCTTCAATTTTTATAAATGGGGTAATTGGAGTTTTAATACCTTCATTTGCTAATACTGAAAAAGCTTGAGCAAGGTTAATCATTTTAACTTCGCCACCACCCAAAGTTAGGGATAATCCATATCTAGAAGGATCTGTCCAAGAGGTTAATCCCATTTTATTTGCTTGAGTGATAAAAGTCTCAACTCCAATCGTTCGCAGTCCTTTTACAGCAGGAATGTTTCGTGAATTTCCAATCGCAGACCTAATAGTTACAGGTCCTTTGAAGGATCCATCGTAGTTTTTTGGACAATAAGGTTTTTGACCTGGAGAGGCAAAACAAGTTGGTGAGTCAATTAAAATTGTTCCAGGATTGAGGGTTTTTTCCTGAAATGTAGTGGCATACATTATTGGTTTAATAGAACTTCCAGGTTGTCTATCTGCAAGAGTTACATTGACTTGACCTTCATCGGTGGCATTAAAGTAATCTTTGGAGCCGATCATACTCAAAATTTCTCCAGTATCTGGTTTAATAATTAAGGCAGCGCCGTTGCCAACTTGATAACGTTCTAATCTCTCAACTTCAGCCGAAAGTGAAGCTTGAGCTACATTATGAAGATCTAGGTCGAGGGTAGTAGTAACTCTAAGTCCGCCTCTTTCGACAGTTTCAACTCCATATTTTTCATATAGCAAATCTCTAACATAGAAAACAAAATGTGGAGCATTTATATCGATTTTTGAAAGAGCAAAATTGAGGACTTCACTTTCCGCTTGTTGTGCTTCAATTTTTGTAATATAGTCATCTTCTTGCATTCTTCGTAGAACTTCGACTTGTCTATTTTTTGCAGCAACTGGATTGGATCCAAAAGGGGAATATCTAGTTGGAGCTTGAGGTAACCCAGCAAGTAGTGCGGCTTCGGCCAGAGTTAGTTGACTAGCATTTTTATCAAAGTAGCTATTTGCGGCTGCTTCAATTCCAACTGAAGTTCCTCCATATGAAATATAGTTGAGATACATTTCCAAAATTTCTTCTTTTGTATAAAGAGCTTCAGTAAAGATCGCTAGAATTCCTTCTTTAATTTTTCTTTGAATTGATTTTTCTCTAGTTAACAAAGCATTTTTAACTAATTGTTGAGTGATGGTTGATCCACCTTCTAATCTTCCTCCAGTAATATTTGATTTGATGGCTCGAACAATACCAAAAATATCAAACCCAAAATGGCTGTAAAATTTTTTATCTTCAATTGCTATTGACGCTTGATAAACATAAGGTGGCAATGAACTTAATTTGATTGGAGTTCTATTTTCATCCGCAAAAATTTCATAAAGAAGTTTGTGATTTCGATCAAAAATTTGTGTACTCACAGCATAATTATCAGTGTTGGTTAATCTTCTTGGAGAAGGTAAGTCTCGCAGTAAATATATAAAGAGTCCTAATGAAGTAAATGTTAATAACAATATTTCCAGAAATATATATTTTGTATTCTTATTTTTCTTGTCTTTTTTAGGTTTGGTTATTGTTGAGTTAAGAATTAGTTCTTTTTTCTTTTGCAAAACTTTTTGAATATTCTTTGAATTGATTGATTTGATTATTGAAGAAACATTGCTTCTAAATAGATCAAAAAAAGTCTTTTTTTTTGATTCTACAGAACTTTTGTATTTGGAACTACGATTTTTTTTAGAAACAATTTTTTTGCCAGACAGCACGAGGTTTATTTTTGCTACTACTTTCATATTGTTCTTAAATCGTATCTTTTGGAAACTACAGTTTCAACTTAAAGATTTTGAAGTATACTATCTAGTGTATCAAATTTAGGTTATAAACAAAAATTTATATGTCATCCAAAAATATTACTACAAATTTTAAATATAACAATATAACCATATCTGGATTTCCTGGGAGTGGTTCAACTACTTTATTAAACATGTTGAAAAAAAGTGAGAATCTAAAATTTGAGGGTTGGAGCGGTTTTAGTGGTGGTGATTTTATGAGGTCGTATGCTAAAGAAAAAGGTTTATTTGTCGAAAATGCTGGTGTGCATCATGACTCCAGGCATTATGAAGATGATTTTGATCGGCAAGTTGATATGGATATAAGAGAAAAGCTTACTAATGATTCTGGTTGGATAATCGAATCTTGGCTTTCTGGTTTTATGGCCCAAAATATTGCAGGTACCCTAAAAATTTTAATGACTTGTAGTAATAAAGCAGTTAAAATTGACAGAATAGTTAATCGAGACACTATTACTCCTAGTGCCGCTATTGCAAACATGAATGATAGATATGCTCAAAACTTGTCTAAGTGGCAAAGAATGTATAAAAAAGAATGGGATGAGTGGGTGGTTAAAACTGGTAAAGCAAAGACAAGTGATCCGATTGATTTTTGGCGTCCAAATCTATACGATATAGTTATTAATACTTATTCTTCTAACCAACAGGAAACCTTAAAAATAGTTATAGATGCCATCACAAAATAAAAACTCTAATAATGTTGTGTTCTTTCCTCTGTTAACATTAATATTAGTTCTCTGGGTGTTATATAGAGGTATGTTTAATTTCCCAATATGGTTTGACGAGATAATAGGTAAAGCAATTTTTTTTGGACTCCCAGTTTGGTTGTATGTTACTCTCACAGGATCAGATTCTGTTATTAAAAGTTTTTCACCTGAGAAACTTAAAAATGGTTTATTGCTTGGAATTGCAGTTGGAGGTATTTTTGGATTTGTTTTTTCGATTCTTTCGATTATTCAAAATGGAGCTGTGGTAGAAGCAGTATCTTTGTTTGACTCAAACATATTTTGGTATGAATTTATTCTGGCACTTTTTACTGCTTTTTGGGAAACATTACTATTCTTTAGTTTTGTAATGACAATTATTCAGGAAAAATTTAAAGCTTGGCCAATGTTTTCTCAAGTACTTTTAGTGGCTCTAATTTTTCTTGTTTTTCATGTTCCAAATATAATTTTAAGATACGATATATCTTCAGTTTTGCCTCAAGTATTTATTTTATTTTTATTTGCGATAGGTCAGGGATTTTTATTCTATTCAAGAAAAAATTCATTTGCTTTAATTTTATCCCATGCAATTTGGGGTATGGTTTTGTTGGTACACAGTGGTTTTTAAACTTTACACAGGAACATTCAGTGATACAATTTGCCGTTAATGAAAAAAGTAAATTTTTTTACATCTACATTTGCATTATTATTTGGTTCCTTCATTTTTGGAGCATCACTAATAATGTCTTCTCAGGTAAAACTTCATAATTCTCCAAAAGTAAGTGAGAGAAGATTTTATATGGGCGAAAGAATTCTGCCGGATCATGTTTTTTATCCATTACTTATGATAGCTGACAAGATAATTTTAAAGACCTCGACTGGAAATAGGAAGATTTATGTCAAAATTAGATTGTCAGATGACAGACTTAATAGTTCAATGATGCTTTTAGAAAAAAACCAAGAGAGCCTAGCTCTATCAGCAATGACAAAATCTCAAAAATATTTAATTACGGCAGCGCAAGATTTTCTGAGTAGTAAAATTAAATCAGATTTGGTAAGAAAAGATTTGTTAATAGCACTTAATGATAATATGATAGAACTAGAAAAATGTCAGGGCAAGTTTAAAACTATTAATGCTAGTCCAATCAGTGATTTATTAATTGAATCAAGTGCTTTAATTGGACAGATCAAAAATTAGTTTCAATAATTTTATATTCTCTTTGATATATTTTGTTTTAGTTGACCATGTATATTAATCATGAGATTCTTATATTCCTTAAAAAAACAAATGCACAATATATTGTGGTCTATATACTAGCTATATACAAGTCAAGGTGTTAGAGCTTTGAGGAGATTAATATATATGAAATGTCCGTATTGTAACAAAGCAGAAACGTCAGTTGTGGATTCTCGCGATACGGAAGATCAAGTGGCTATTAGAAGACGAAGAAGTTGTTCTAGTTGTGATAAGCGCTTTACTACGTACGAGAGAGTTGAAGGTATAGATTTAAAAGTTATTAAAAAGAATGGAACTAAAGAAGACTTTTGTAGAGATAAATTAAAAAGAGGTCTGACCAAAGCTATGTGGAAAAGACCAATATCAATGTCTAGCATTGATGAGATGGTAGATGAGGTGGAAAGAAGATTGAGACAAAAAAAATCTAGTGAAGTCAAAAGTTGGGAAATTGGCAATTTGGTAATAAATAGACTTAAAAAGTTGGATACATTGTCTTATTTGCTCTTTGCAAGTGTATATCGAGATTTTGACAGTCTTGAAGATTTTAAAAGTGAGTTAAACAAGCTCACGGAGTAAAAAATGATAGTAAAGATATTATGATCAGTAAAACTCTTCCTAAAAAACAAATGTATTTTACTAATCGAAAGCTAGACGACGGAATGGGCAAAGCAGTTGCTCGCCGTACCTATTTGAGAAAAATTATTGATTCAAAGACAGGTCGTGAGCGCTGGGAAAAATGGAGTGAAGTAGCCGACCGCGTTGCTTTGGGTAATACTTTGTTGCTTAACAACATCAAAGGAACCGGTCTTTTAAAAGGCTTGCCCTCACGAGTGAAGGAAAATAAGGAACATCAAATAGAAGAGCGCGAAATTTTAAGAAAACATATAGCGAATGCTTCTTTATTAATGTCAGGTCGTCATTTGCAACACGGAGATGAGACTCAACCAGGTAGGAACATGGAAGTTTTTACAAATTGCGCTTCTGCATCCTCATCATACATTCTATTTTATCTATTAATGAATGGTTCTGGAGTTGGCAGATCATATGATGATGACATGTGCGTGGTCGATTGGGATAATATGCCAAGTGTTCGATGCGTTATTTCGCAGGATCATCCAAATTTTGTTTGGGGTTTTGATGAGAGTGTTTTAGACGCGAAACATAAATATGGAAAGGGTGACAATATTCACTGGTTTGAAGTTCCAGACGATAGAGAAGGTTGGGCACAAGCTGTGGAATTGATGGAGACCATGACTTTCGAGAAAAAATTTAAAAATGAATTATTAATTTTAGATTTCTCAAAAGTTAGAGCTGCTGGTTCGTTAATTAGAGGAATGCAAAATAGACCAGCATCTGGTCCAAAACCATTAATGAATGCGATTGAAAGAGTGGTTACTATTAAAGGTGCGGGTATGCCTTTATGGAAGCAAGCACTTTTTATTGACCACTATTTAGCAGAGTGCGTTTTAGTCGGTGGCGCTCGTCGTAGCGCTAGAATTGCCACCAAAAACTGGACAGATCCAGAAGTTTTTGAGTTTATTAATATCAAAAAAGGTGGATTCTTATGGAGTGCAAATAATTCTGTAACAGTTGATGAAAAGTTTTGGAAACAAAAAAATAAGCATTCCAAGAAGGTTTTGAAAGCCATTATGAGTGCTAGCTATCATGATGGTACCGGTGAACCAGGATTTATTAATCAGCACAAGTTAGTTCAGAATGATGATAAGTATGATGATTACCAAGATGGCAAGTACGCAGAAAGTCAAAAATATAAGCCAATGAAGCAAACCAGGAAAATGCTTGCTTTGGTGGCTAGAAATGCTTCTTCGAAGTTGTATTCGCAGATTCCAAATCCTTGTGGGGAGATTTCCTTGAATATGCTTGGTGGTTACTGCGTTATCGCCGATGTTGTGCCTTATCACGCACCAACTTTAGATGATGCCGAAGAAGCTTTTAGAGCTGCTGTAAGAGCTTTGATTAGAGTTAACACAATGGACTGCTTATACTCTCGTGAGGTTAAAAGAACCAACAGAATTGGTGTAGGCATGACAGGTATTCATGAGTTTGCTTGGAATACTTTTGGTTTTGCCTTTAGAGATTTAATAGATGAGGAGAAATCAAAAGAGTTTTGGATGACATTAGCTAGATTCAAGAGAGCAGTTGTAGAGGAGGCCAGAGAATACTCAAAAAAAATTGGTGTCACTATTCCTCATACCGACACTACGATTAAACCATCTGGAACTGTTTCAAAGCTTTTTGCTCTCACAGAAGGCGCTCACTTGCCAAGTATGCGCGAATACATCCGCTGGGTGCAGTATCGTAGTGATGACCCAATGGTCAAGAAATATCAAGAAAAAGGCTATCCTATTAAAGTACTGAAAAGCTATAAGGGTTCGACAGCAGTTGGATTTCCAACACAGCCTCTTATTTGTAGAATTGGTATGAATGGGCGACTCGTTACAGCAGCTGAAGCTACTCCAGAAGAGCAGTTTAAATGGTTAATGTTACTTGAAAAATACTGGATTTTAGGTGTTGATGAAGAAGGTAAGCCGTATAACAAGGATACTGGTAATCAAGTTTCTTACACCCTTAAGTATAATCCAGAAAAAGTTTCTTACAAGCAGTTTACTAAGATGATTGGGAAGTATCAAAGTAAAGTTAAGTGTTGTAGTGTTATGCCACAGACGGATGGCACAGCTTATGAGTATCAGCCAGAGCAACCAGTTACAATATCCGAGTTTATGGGAGTGCTTAATGAAATTGAAAAAGATGATTTAGTAGCTGAAGACGTAGATTATGAACATTTGAAATGTGAGAGTGGAGCGTGTCCGATATAGGTTTTGGTCTTGACATGGCGTCAAAAACTGTAAATAATGTTAATTAGATAGAAATTATTTTAAGTTTGTTTTAATTAAAGATTAGTATAATTTATATTTAAAGGTTTATATGAAGGAAAATGGAGCTGGGGCAACCAATAGAGTTCAAGATTTACTAAAAAGGTTAGATATTGGTAAGAGATCAAAAGAAGCTGTTGTTGCAACTCATGCAAAACAGACAGTGGATACTGTAGCAGATACTGGCTTTAAGGTTCTTAGTAAACTAGATGAGGTTTCTGACCAAATTCGTGGTAAAGCTGATACAGTAAAAGATCGCTTTACACAGGGTAAAGAGTACATGGAGATGACAGCGGACAATTTACGCAATGCTTTTTACAAGGATCTTAATGATGATCGAATAGTGGCCGAAGCAAAACGTGCTGGAGTGGACATTACAGATAAGGTTAGAACTAGAGTAGAGGCACTTCTTGAGCGTGAAGTTTTTGGAAGGCTTACTACATTAGTCAATGATAAGGCCAATCCTATTTTAAGTAAATTGGGCTTATCAAGAAAAGAATCTGTTGCTAGTCAAACAGAAGAAATTAATGTTCCTGATCGTTCTAGCAGAAAAGCTGCCAATATAATAGAAGGATCAGCACTTGTAGATGCAATTGCTGAACCTTTCAAAGCAGGAAAAGATTATGATCAAGCTAAGGGAGATGCCGTTCCAAAACTTATAGAAACAGCTTTTGGAAGTTCAGAGCTTGCTGGAAAATATGGACCAGCCATGTTGCAAGTAATGAGATCTATAGCATTGCAGTCTGCGGGTTTTGGTGCAGAATCCTCAGAATCTATGAATATTCTTGATGAGCTTGCAAACGATCCAGATGTTCAAAAAGAAATGGCGGAAAATAAAGTCAACATATTTCAGCTTGGAGCGGAAATGAGTAAGATTTTAAGACAAATTTCAGAAGCAAAACAAGCTGCACTAGAATCCAGAGGAGAGAGTAGAGGTATATCGTGGGAGTATGAGCGTGATCAGGCAAAAGCCAGCGAAGAAGTACAAGCAATAGTTCACGAGCTAGGATGGAAGGTGGTTGATTCTCTTCCGGAATCTGCTACAGAACTTACTCTTGATCAATTAATGCAAGCTAGAGTAGTAGCAACTAAATTTTCACAAAGATCTATAGATGTTATCCGTCCTCTTAAAAAGATTGCTATAAGCATGGAAAACCGTTTTCCAAATAAAGTCGATGAGATTAGAGCTGCATTGGCAGAGGCAGTTGCTCCTTGGAAAATATCGAAGGCAATTGTCAGGGGAGTTGTTGAATCCAGTATTCTTGACGAAGAAACAACGAAGCAGACTTCTAAAGATATTTTTAGCACAATCATTCAACCTAATGAACTTTTTGCTGGTCTTAGTGCTGAACAACAAACAGTTGTTATGGAAAAGATCGGTGGAACATTAATAGATGCGAAACTAGATAATATCAAAGAGGGCTCTATTTATGAACAAACAGTGCAAGCCTATGGTGAATATGCGCAATTAGTAGTCTCTTATGACAGCTTGAGAGAGCATGTTCAAGATCACCCAGAAGCAGCCGATCAACTTATGGTTTTAGCAGAGCGAATTATGCAGGCAAAGTCAGTAATGGAACTTGCAAAGCATAAGATGAAATCAGAAGTTATTGTTCAATCAAGAAAACAAAAGAATAGTCAAGAATTAGCTTCTTCAAAGGCAAGTAATGCTACAATCGAAGTTCAGAGTAAGAATGCAAGAAGAGAATACTATACAAAGACTTTTGATGACATTCAAGAAAGAATTCAAAATGAAGGTCCAACATTAAAGAAGATAATTAATAGAATGGGTATAGCAACTTTGGCAATAACAGGTTTAGTGGCAGCTGGAGAAGTTGGTCCAGAGATTTTAGAAGCAATGATTGAACTTGCTAAGTATCTTGTTCACAATGTTCCGGTTGCAATTAGAGTTGGAGCTGTCGGTAGCGGGCTTTTTGGAGTAGCACATCTTCTTAGAGGATTGAGAGCAAAGATGGGATTAAGAGCCGGTGAGGCTGCAGTAAAGGGAAGAGAAACTCTAGCAGTAGATAATTCTACTAGCATTGATCAGCTCAAAAAAATTCGAGATGAGCTTTTAGCTGTTGATAATAATTCTGCAGCAGCAGGTGATATTGATAAAGTTATAGAATCAATGCAAAAAAATTAATTTTTAAAAAAAGGATAAGTGATGCAAGATCAAAACACACAAAACTCTAAACCTCAGGTTAAGGCTGATGATTTTTATAAAGATATTGATGATTTAGTTGTTTCTGAAGATAATCTTCGAACTATGGCTGCTATTACTCAAGTTCAAGTAGAGTCCGCAGATAATGCTGGAGAATTAGTAGAGAAAATGGAAGAATTAGTTGAAGAAGAAAATTCTTTAGAGCAGTAGTTTTTTGAGTTGAAATATAATATAAAAAAGAAGCCTTAGGCTTCTTTTTTATATTAGTATTGATTTAGTATTATGTGTTAATTTTCCACCTTGGAATTCTCTCTAAGTTATCCAAATTTTTTACAAACTCCCCATGCCCAAATTTATATCCAGCTACCAAACCAATCATAGCTGCATTGTCCATACAAAGTTTATTGGTGAAGGGGGTTCTAAAAATAATTTTGCTGTTTTGAGTTACTGTTTTTGAGTTATTTTTATTAAGATTTTTACTTACAAATCTTTGGTTTTTTTCTTCACGATTTTTCTCGAATTCCTTTATAGTTTTCCGAATTATTTGTCTTAATTTTATATTAGCAGCAACCCCGCCTCCTAGCCAGATTTCTTCAACAGGATATTTATCTAAAACCTTACTCAATTTATACATAATATGCCTAAATACCCCATATTGTGCCGATGCACAGAAATCATATATTTGCTGCTTATTTGGCGAAGTTTTACCGTAAGTGTCTTCGATATAGTTTCGGGCAAAGGTCTTTAAGCCCGAAAAGCTCATATTACAAGATTTAGTTGTTGTCATTGGCAAAGGGAAGGTTACTGTTTTCGGGTTTCCCGAACGTGCAAACTTTTCCATCGTTGATCCAGCTGGATATCCTAAATTTAACATGCGTCCAATCTTATCAAGACATTCCCCAGCAGCATCGTCGATACTTTCTCCAACAATTTTGTATTTTCCGATTTTATCAAATAAAATAAATTGCGTATGTCCGCCAGAAACAACTATCGAGAGCACAGGGTATTTAATATTATTTTTGTTGGCTTTGATTAGTTGTTCTGGTTGTTTTAAGATTTTGCTAGCTCTAGCACTTCTTTGTGCAAGTGCAGAAAGAGCATGGCCTTCAATATGATTTATAGCTATCAAAGGTTTGCCTGTTTTAATAGCAAGATTTTTCATGTGATTTAAACCAACCTCAAGAGCGGGAGCTAGTCCTGGGCCAATAGTGACTGCGAGTGCATCAATATTGTTTATAGTTAGATTGGTTTTATTCTTAAAATTAATTTCATTTTTCAAAGCAATACTTGCACGTTTCAACGCAGTTTTTATAGTTGGCGCAATATTTTCTTTATGAGCTTGTTTGGCAACAGTTGGAAATACACCACCATAGGGCTTATGCAACTCAGTTTGCGAGGCAATAATATTTGATAAAATGGTGTTTCCGCGAACTACAGCTGCAGATGTGTCATCGCAAGAGGTATCGACGGCTAGAATTAGTGGTTTCTTTTTCATATTTTTTAAATTTATTCATTATTATTAAATTTCAAAATCCTTTTATTCTCCTTTTGTGTAATGAGGACTTTAACAATCTTTGTATTTCCAAACTTCGAACTAATAAATCTAGTAATTTGATCAAACCACTCTATAACTACAATGTTATTTTTTCCAATTAAAGATTCAATCTCCAGTCGATCAAACATATTTTTATCTTCTACTTTCCACATATCTAAATGAAATAATTTTCCTGTGGTCTGGTGGCGTTTAAAATCATATTCCTCTATATATGAATATGTTGGCGATTTAATAGTTTCATCTATATTTAGAAATTCGGCGATACCTTTAGTAAATATTGTCTTTCCAGTTCCCAAGTTTCCATTAAGGGCAAATATTACTCCGTTTTTACTAACTTCATTCCAGTTTTTCAGTAGCAATCGTCCAGCGATTTCTTTAGTTTCTGTTTTTGAGCTAGAGATAATACTGCTCACCGTAGTATCATTTTTACCATTTAAGCCACCTCTGAGCGTTACCGGCGTAGACAAAGTAGTATCAATCACAGTCGACGGCTCATTATGAGGTAATTCTCCAGCATCCAAAACTAAATTAATCAATGCTTTTTGCTTTTCGGACAGATTTTCGAGAATATCATCAACAGAATAGGGGCGTTTTTTACCAGAAGCATTTGCCGAAGTTGCTGTAATTGGTTTCCGATATTGTGCAACTAAATCAAGAATAAGTTTATAGTTAGGAATTCTAATTCCTAATGTGCCAAATTCTGAAGTTACGCCGGGTGCAAGAGTTATTGTTTTTGTAGCACCGGACATTTTTGTTAATTCTTGCGTTTCTTTTTTTAAAACATTTCTCAAAACTTTGCAAACAACTGTAACAGGTCCTGGTAAAAACTGTTTAAAGAGCGAATTGGCTTGGTCATTAATAAAAACATACTTAGAAGCCATATTTTTATTAGATACTGCAATCGAAAGAGGTCTACCTTCTCTACGACTTTTATAAGTGAGTAATTTTTTAACAGCTTTTGGATTAGTGGCATCAACACCAGCGCCATAAGTAGTTTCTGTAGGGAAAATAATTAATCCACCAGATGACAAAACCTTAATAGTTTTGTTAATTACTTCGTCGGCGCTAGTATTTTTTACATTTATAATTACCATATCCATTTACTTTTGCGTCTTGAATGAGAATTTGAAGTTATTTTCATAAAAAAGTATGACGAAGCTATGATTTAAAATTTAATTAAATCAGCGAAGTTTATCTTTTGTTGAAAATAACTTCAAATTCTCAGGTACGTTATTATACTACTTCAAGAAACGAATACTTTGCTATAATCTAAGTATATGTTTATTGATTCTACGTCAACAATACCAAAGTCTAGAAACTTCAAATCTTCATTGAAATTTGTTTTATATCTTAAGAACAAAGAAGTAAATGAAATTAATAGAGTGTTTGACAAAGTTAAGTTACTACCAAAAAAAGAGCAAGAGGTTTGGAAAGATAGCTACGGAGAAATAATTAATAGTGCTCTTGACTTGTTTGTTGATGACTCAAATTTGGTATTAAATAAGATTTCACTAGATGATGAGGTTTTAGAGCTATCTTATAAATTAGTACTTTCTCTTCAAGATGCAGTGAAATCTGCTGAGGCTATTCTTGGATCTAAAACCCAATTAAATAGTTAAATAATTTTTATGTTAATGAATCTGTTTACTACCTTTATCTATCAACCTTTTTTTAATATATTGGTAGGTTTTTACTGGATATTAGGACTTTTTGTTGATGGTAAGCCTGATATGGGTATTGCAGTTATTTTTCTAACGATCCTAATTCGAATAATTTTACTCCCACTTTCTTTGAATGGAGAGAAGTCTGAGGGCGAGCGACGAAGAATTGCTAAAAAAGTTAAAGATATCGAAGAAAAATATGCAAATGAACCGATAGAAATTGAAAAAGCAAAAAGAAAAGTAATGAGTACAAGCAAGAAAGTCTTGTTTGGAGAACTCATCAATCTATTTATTCAGGTTGCTGTAGCTTTGATGCTTTGGAAAATATTTAAAACAGGGTTGGAAGGTGCGGATATTCATCTTATCTATTCATTTATGCCTGAATTTAATTTACCATTTAATTTGATATTTTTAGGCAAATACGATTTATCTAAAACTAATATTGTTTTGAATCTAGTTCAGTCATTATTGATTTTTGTCTTAGAAAGTATTTCTTTATATACCTCTCCTTATAAAGTTAGCAAAAATGATGTTGTAAGACTTCAGTTAGTTCTTCCAGTAGTTTCATTTATAATTTTTATGGGTTTGCCTGCAGGAAAAAAAGTTTTTGTGATTACCACTTTAGCATTTAGTATAATTGTTAAAATTTACAAGATAATTAAGCGAAAATTAACAAACAATAAAGAAAAACAGATTGCTAGAGATAAAGAGAAATCTGACGAAAAAGAGGTTGAAAAAATTGTGGTAGCTACAAAGTAGTTGTAGATATACAATATAGAATAGAATTGAACACTTAGTTGAATCTTTCTAACGCAAGTTCGATTTCGTAGATTTTAGAATATTACTTGTACCCTTTAGGGTATAAATCTACACTTCATTAGACTTGCTTGTAGAAAGATTCAACTAAGTGTTCAACACATATTTATAATGTAGACTAGAGCTAGGTAAAATATATGGAATTTGATAGATTAGTAGTTTCATTTTTGGTTGACGAAGTGGTTGGAGGATTTTTTATTTCCGTTCCTCCAGGTCATGTTGCTTGTATCTATGATAGAGGCAGAGGTGTTTTGCCTAGAATTTGGGGCCCAGGGCTTCATTTCAAAATTCCTTTTTGGCAGGTGGCCAAGCTATTCAATGCACAAATAGTTGAGTATTCTATTTCCGAAGGTTTTGATATTTCCAAAACTAAAGAAGCATTAGGTGATGAAAAAATTACTGTCATGACGAAGGATGGACAAGATATATCTATTGAGGGTTCAGTTTTATTTAGAATTGATAAGCATAATGCACCTGAGTTATGGGAAAATCTTGGTGAGAATGTAGTTTCTAAAGTTGTAAGACCATTTTCTAGAAGTAAAATTGCAGGCATTATTTCCGACCTGACTCTTGATCAAATTAAACAACATAGGAGCCAAGTCGAAAATCTTGTGAAAGAAGAACTTAACAAATATTTTCAAGACAGAGGTCTTGATTGCGAAGGTTTTTTACTTTCATCTGTCAAGCTTATTCATGCTAGAGGTGAAAAAAAGATTGTTATTGACAGCAGTGAAACCATTCGGTAGGTGAAACTATTTGCCGTTGACATAGAATTTTAATGCGATATATTATATGTTGCGTTAGCAGTCTCTATTTAAAACTGCTAAATAAGTTATCATTTTATTATTAAAAAAATAAGGAGTTGATATGTCTGATATTTCTGTCAAAAAAATTTCCCCATTGTCTGGTTATGTTTTGGTCAAACCAGCAGTTTCCTCAAATAAAACAGCATCTGGTATTTATTTACCTGAATCTAATTCTGAGAAGCCACAGTATGGTAAAGTTTTAGCCTGTGGTGAATCTATTTGGGAGAGTGGTGTTAAAGAAATTAAATGCCCAGTTAAGGTTGGAGACACGGTAATTTACAAAAAATGGGGTGGAAATGATTATAAAATTGATGATGTTGAGTATCAGTTTTTAAAATTTGAAGATGTATTAGCTATTGTGAAAGGAAAATAATTATGGCAGCAAAACAATTAATTTTTGGCGATGATGCCAGACAAAAGATGCTTTCAGGAGTTAATCAGTTGGCCAAAGCTGTGGTGATAACTCTTGGACCTAAGGGTAGAAATGTAGCTTTGGACAGATCGTGGGGAGCTCCAAATGTGGTTCATGATGGTGTGTCGGTTGCAAAAGAGATCACACTCGAAGATAAATTTGAAAATATGGGAGCCCAGTTGGTTAAACAAGCTGCTGAGCAGACAAATGAGGCTACGGGAGATGGAACAACCACAGCTACATTATTGGCACAACAAATTACTGTTAAAGGTATGCGCTTGGTTACTGCAGGAACAAATCCAATGATTATGAAGCGTGGTATCGATAAAGCTGTTGATGCGGTTGTAACAGAGATCAGAAGATTAGCAAAACCAGTCAAAAAAGCAGATTGGGGTAAAGTAGCAACTATTTCTGCTCAGAGTGAAGTTATCGGTGCAAAAATTGCAGAAGCACTTGCTCTTGTAGGACAAGACGGAGTTGTTGAGGTTGAAGAAGGCAAAACTATGGATATTACCATTGATCATAAAGAAGGAATGATTTTTGATAAAGGTTACGCGTCACCTTATTTCGCTGCAGGTAGTGAAGATATGATCGCAGAAATTAAAAATCCATACATTTTGGTTACAGATCAAAAAATCAGTAGTATTCAGGATTTAGTTCCTTTCTTAGAAAAATTCATGAAGGTAAGCAAAGATTTGGTAATTATTGCTGATGATATTGATGCTGAAGCCTTAACTGCTTTAGTAGTTAATAAATTACGTGGTGCTATTAATGTTTTAGCAGTCAAAGCTCCTGGATTTGGAGATCGCAAGACCGCAATGACTGAAGATATCGCTGTGCTTGTTGGTGCAGAAATAGTTTCATCAGATCGTGGTATGGCACTCAAAGATGTAGCTATTGAACATTTAGGTCGTGCTGACATGGTTAAATCAACCAAGGACGAAACAACTATAATTGGTGGCAAAGGCAAGAAAGTAGACATCAGTGGTAGAATTTCACAAATTGATGCAGAAATTAAAGTTTCTAAATCTGATTTTGATAAAGAAAAACTTCAAGAGAGAAAAGCTAAGCTCACTGGCGGTGTTGCTGTTATTCAGGTTGGCGCTGCAACAGAAACAGAGATGAAGAACTTGATGGAGAGAGTCAAAGACGCAAAAGGAGCAACTAAGGCCGCTATTGAAGAAGGTATTATCCCTGGTGGTGGAGTAACTTTAATTCAAGCTGTTAAAGTCTTGAAAAAACTTAAAAGTGCTTCTTCTGATGAACAAGCTGGTATCGATTTGATTGCTTCAGTTGCTGAAGAGCCACTCAGAATGTTGGCGCAAAATTCAGGAGCAGATGCGGGCTGGGTTGTAAAAACAGTTGCTGCTAAAAATGATCCAACTTTTGGATTTAATGCAATAACAAATGAGTTTGGCGATATGGTTGAAGCTGGTGTTATTGAACCTGCAAAGGTTGCTACATCTTCATTGATTAATGCAGCTTCGGTTGCTTCAATGGTTTTAACAACGGAATGTATGGTTGCAGATGCTCCAGAATCAGAGAAACCTGCAATGCCTTCAATGGGTGGTGGCATGGGTGGAATGATGTAGGTCGTTTCTTTAAATACTATTTTATGAATCCAGACAGTTCGTCTGAAATATTCATAAAATAGTATTTAAAAAACTTAGCACACACTCTTAAAACTATGTTTTAAACTATATTTACTTCATTCCAATTAAACTGTAGTTCATTGCTACGCCAGTCCCAGACTTGCGATAAGAGTGGAACATCTCATTATTGTGTAGGGTGCAGAATTCACTACGGATTATTTTTATGTCGATTGGTGAATTTGTTGATTCGTTGCTAACTGTGTTAACGGTATTCAAGTTTTTGCTTTTTGGAAAAACTTGCTTAATTTGATCAATATTTTTTTGATAAAGATCATAGTGTAGGTTTGATTCCTTATTAATTTGATAACATTTATTACAAATTGCTGGACCAAGCCAAATAGTAAGCTTGCTTTCTTGGGACTTATTTTTTGGGGTCTCACTAGCTCCATATTTAATTTTCAAATAGTTTAAAACTTTTGTTAAGATCTTTTTTTCAGTTCCAGCTCTTCCAGAGTGAATAGCCGCAATTACATCTTTTTCTTGTGGATTCTTCCAATGGATGAGAATTGGCAGACAATCTGCAGTTTTGACTGCTAAGAGAATATTTTTTTTGGCTGTAATTAAGGCGTCTACATTAGGAATTACTTGTTTATTTTTTTCAACCTCGAAGATTTCAATAAAGTTCTCACTATGAGTTTGCTCCATTCCCACGTATGAGAATTTTTTTAATCTTTCATAGTTCAAGATTTTTCCAACTGTAATGGCTTTGCCAATAAATTTTGTGATTATAATCATTTAAATGGATTATTTTTGCAACCAAAGGTAAACTATTTCATTGATTTAATCATAACAGTGGTTATTATCCAGACCCTACTATATTCTAATTCATCAAATAGTGTAGGATATAATATGTTGGTAATGCATGATATTTCAAACAAATGAACTCTAAACCCAGACTAATTTCAGCTTACACTTTAAAAGTAGAGCAACTACAAAAGGAATTTTTTATTGATCCTAAAAATGGGTTAACTTCAAATGAAGCTAGAAAAAGGCTTAATCAATATGGTCCGAATGCTTTGCCAGAGCCACCTAAGGAACCAATCTGGAAAAAAATTCTGGCTCAATTTCAAGATTTTCTAATTTATATTTTAATAGTTGGGATAGCTTTTTCATTTTTAGCTGGAGAGTATTTGGACGGTTTTGTTATTTTAGCTATCGTAGTTGGTAATGCAGTAATTGCTTTTGTTCAAGAAGGTAAGGCAGAAAAAGATCTTGAAGAAATCAAAAAAATATCTGCTCCATACTGTTATGTAAAACGAGATGGTAAAGTTGTCAAAATCAAAGCAGATGAAGTTGTTCCTGGTGACATATTAATTCTTGAAACCGGGGATCAGGTTGCAGCTGATGCACGTCTTATTAGTTTAGTAAAGCTCGAAATAGATGAATCTTCATTAACTGGTGAATCAAGATATGTAAAAAAACAACTTGAACTCGTATCTCACACAGCTGTTTTGGCGGATAGAATGAACATGTGTTATAAGCACACTTTGGTGCGTTATGGTAGAGGTGAAGCTATAGTCATAGCAACTGGTTTACAGACTGAAATTGGTCAAATTGCAAAAAAATTATTAGTAACCGAAAAAATTGCTACCCCATTGGAGAAACAATTAGAGCGATTAGGAAAAAAACTAGGTATTATTGCTTTATCTATATGTGGGTTAATTTTTCTTTTAAATTGGTTACTGAGAGATCACCCTTTGGTTCAAAGTATTATTGATTCTGTTTCTTTGGCTATTGCTGTTGTTCCAGAAGGATTACCAGCTATTGTGACAATTACTTTGGCAGTTGGGGTACAAGCAATGCGTAAAAAAAATGCTATTGTTCGTCGCTTGCCAGCAATCGAAACACTTGGCTCAACTGATTACATCTGTACTGATAAAACAGGTACTATCACCGAAGGTGAGATGTTCGCAGTTTCCGCATATTTTGACTCTAACTTTTATAACCTAAGACATAAGATGGATCTAAAGAGTGAGTCATTTAATAGATTAATGTCTATAGCAATTTCTTGCAATAATGCAACAGATAGTTCTGGATCTCCCACAGAACTAGCTCTTTTTCAGATAGCGAGTAAATTTGGTACCTTAAAACTTGATAAATTTGATGAAAACCCTTTTGATTCTGAACGAAAAGCCATGAGCACGGTCCATAAGGGAAAGTCGGGATTTGATGTTTTTGTTAAAGGATCGCCGGAAGTTATTTTGAATTCTTCTACTCATATTTATATTGATGGCAAGAAAAAAACCTTGAATTTTGAAGAAAGAGGCCAATTGGCTCAAGATCTCTCAAAGATGTCAAAAAAAGGATTGAGAGTTTTAGCTTTTGCTTATAAGGATAAATTAACGAAGGCTCCTAAGACAATTGAATCTGCTGAGACAGAACTAACCTTTTTAGGATTTATTGGCTTGAAAGATCCGGTCAGAGAATCAGCTATTGAAGCTATAGCTGATCTTAAAAAGGCTGGTATTATTCCTATTATGATTACAGGAGATCAGCATGAAACCGCTTTTATTATCGCTAAAGAAGCAGGAATCATAGAAAAAGATGCTGAGATTGAAGAAAGCGTAGTCCATGGTCAGCAGCTTAAAAAGATGACAGATGAACAGCTTGAAAATGTTTGTGAGAGTATTAGGGTTTATGCAAGAGTGGAGCCAAATGATAAGCTACGCATTATTCAGGCTTTGCAAGCCAAAAAACATGTTGTAGCGATGACTGGTGATGGTATAAATGATTCACCAGCAATCAAGGCTGCAGATATTGGTTTAGCAATGGGAATTAGGGGCACAGAAGTAACAAAAAGTGTTGCTGATATTGTTCTAACTGATGATAACTATATGACGATTAGTGTAGCTGTGGCCAATGGCAGGATTATTTTGAGGAATATTAAGTTTTTTACGTCTTATCTCTTGTCATGCAACTCGTCTGAAATATTCATAGTTGTGTTAGCGGTTTTATCTGGGTTACCTATGCCATTTAACGCAAGGCTTCTACTGTGGTTGAATATTGCAACTGACTTTTTACCAGCACTAGCTATGTCTTATGAAGGAATTAAGCCAACAACTATGAAGAGGGGTCCAAACCCTCCAGGGTCACCTGTGATTGATCGTGTAATGTGGTTTCATATTTTTGTCCAAACCATAGTAACGACAGCGGTCGTTTTAGCGGTTTATCTTCATTTTAGACAAATTTCTCAAGGAATGGGGATGACAGCGGCTTTTGTAGTATTAGCGCTTGGCGAGGTGTTTAGAGCTTTAACAGCTAGGTCTCATCGTTATTCACTATTGACAATAAAACCATTCAGAAATAAAGTTAGTAATTTGGCTTTAATTGTTTCTTCAATTTTAGTTTTGATCTTAATTTATATTCCATTTCTTAGACCAATTTTCGACACAGTTTATATTAAGCCACAAACTTTGGTTACTTTGGTGGGGTTAGCATTGATTATGCCAATTGCTGAGGAAATAAGTAAGTGGTTTGTTAGGAGATATAATATTCAGCCTTTTGTTTAAAATTGAGAATGTAGAAGGATGTCCGAACTTGGATTATGGGGCAGAAGAAGTTTGTTTTTTCTGATTTGATTGTGTAACTTATTGATTAACAAATTGTCCACTATAAGTAGCATTACCTTCACAGCGTTGAAATACCATTTGGCAAATTCGTTCTCCTGCGTGCAAAATCAATGGATTTGGGCTTAAATTTGTAATTTCTAGAACCTGTCTATTATTAATTCCAGGTTGAATAAAACCAGCAGAAATGTGAATTAATAAACCTAATCTAGCAAACCTGCTTCTTCCTTCTAGCCAGCCACAGATATTACTTGGTAAAGAAAGAGTTTCTTGTGTAGTGCCCAGAATAGTTTCCTTAGATTTGATGAGAAGTTTTTCTGCAATAAAGAGTTTTGTTAAATCTTTGTAGTTAGTGTTTTCACGCACATCAATCACATCATTAATGTTAAGAAAAGTACGAAATTCATTTGCTAAATGCAAATCAATTGAAGCCACGCTAATTTGGTCATTAGATATTTTTGGAGAAATTTTTATATTTCCAAGTTCTAATTCTTTTTTAATTTCATCATGAGTTAATATCGACATACAAATCTTTCTTATAGAGTATTTAGCTATGTTAATTAATATAGCATTATATCAAAATATCATGTAGCGTATGTTTAATTGTGGGACTAGGTCCTTCATTGCTACTTAGGACATTCTCTCGCATAAACTCAGTTTGACACCCTGGAAGGAAGTTAGAACCTATTTTATTTCCATCTTCAGAAACGAAATGCACCACTTTGATAAAATACGTGCATGAAAAAAATTAACAAAAAGGGTAAACATTTATGTTTAGAGGAAAGAGTTGAGATATACCAACTGCTAAAGTCAGGACATTCTGTGCGTAGTGTTGGAAGAGAGATTGGACGCAATCACAGTGTAATTAGTCGTGAACTAAGAAGGAATGTAAAAAGGTTTAGCACAGAATATACTCCTGTTAAAGCAGATGATATCTCAAGAAAAAGGTTGCTTTTACAAAGACAGCAAGCTCCCCTTAAAAATCCAAAAGTGTTCTTGTATGTCAGAGAAAAACTAAGAAAAAAGAGAACACCTGAACAAATAGCGGGTAGATTATCAATTGATTTACCTGGAGAGAAAATTAGTTACGAAACAATCTATCAGTATATTTATGGAATTGGAAGAAAAGATCAATTATGGATTCATTTGCCAAGACACCACAAAAAAAGAAAGGGTGAGAAAATCTCACCAAATACCTGGAAAGAGAAAGCAAAAACTAGAGGAAAGATATCAATAGAAGAACGCCATACAAAGGCAAATAATCGTAGCCAGATTGGTCATTGGGAAACAGATTTAATGGAGTCAAAAAGAGGGATTGATACAAATGTTTCAGCTGACATCGAGAGAAAAACTAGATATACAAAATTAACAAAGTTAAAAAACAAAAAGGCTAAAACTAAGCAAAAAGCAATGCAAAAAAAGTTAAAAATGATACAATCTGTGAGTAAATCAAGAAGTCCCATAGTTAGAACAATGACTTATGATAATGGATCTGAGAACGCTAATCATCGGAAACTAAATAAAACTCTTGAAATTAAAAGCTATTTTTGTCACCCATACAATTCTGGAGAAAAAGGGAGTATAGAAAACGTCATAGGGAGAGTTAGAAGGTTTCTACCTAAGGGAACTGATTTGAGCCAAATGAGTGAGGAATACCTACAGCAAGTTGAGAACTGGATTAATGATACTCCAATGAAATGCCTCAATTGGCTAACGCCAAATGAAGCCATGGAAAAAGAAGTTAACAAATATAAATTTAGAAAATACAGAAAGGTTTTAAATCAAAGTGGTGCATTTCCAAGTTGAATGTGCAATTGAGGAGAATGGGGGATTTGCGGCATTATAAGTTGATTTTTTAATAAGCCATTGTGATGAGTTTATTATATAATTTTTTTATGATAGAAAATAACCCCAACCAAGATTCAGTTGTAACAGATCATGTGCTTGAAGAAATATCTGCTTATGGCGAATTAAATGCGTCTTCAAAACAGGAGGGTGATCAGAAGTTTAACGAGTCATTGATCAAGGCTCTTCCTCCACTTAGTTTTTTTGAAAAAATTTCTGTAGATCGTGAGGGAGCAACAGTAGAATTGTACGCTGCTGAAAATAATGGACGAACGTTTCTTGTGAAGAAGTATTTGTTATCTAGACATTTAGATCCCAATGAATCTTTCAGTCGTATTCAAGAAGAACATAGTCGTCAATCTGAGTATTTTTCTTCCTATATTCCTGTGACAGTTTTTGTAAAACGGCTCAATGAAAATAAAGATGAGACTGAGTATCTGGCTGTACAAGACTTGGTAAAAGGAGTTCAATTCAAAACATTCTTAGATGAATACTCTGTGCTTCTATCAGAAGAAACTATAGAAGTTAGTCAAGAAATAAAGGAACAACTTGAGGATATATTGGTTCGTGCTGCAAAAATGTATGAAGAAACAGGGTATGAAATAGATTTAGATTTTTTTGTAGATCAAGAAAATGATCGTGTTGTAGTTTTTGATACCGATAATCAGCATCAAGGAGATAATGAATTTCTAAGGAGCATGGCATTGAAAATGCACAAAAAATATGGAATTTCTGTTCCAGAAAATTTAAAGTTAGGTTATGCTAGTTATGGATGAAGCCTAACTTGATAATGATATAATTTTTGAAAATGTGGGAGGATATCCAAACTTAGATTGTGGGGCAGAAGGGGTTTGTTTTTTCTTGTTGTGAACTATTTTATTAGCTCATTTTTATTAACAACCTCATAAAGTCTGTCTCTATTTTGCCAAATAAATTGTTTGACTTGGAAAAGCAAACTCAATTTTTTCTTTAGCAAATTTTTCAATAATTTTTAAATTAATTTCTTGTTGAATATCCATGAACACATTATATTCAGATGATTCAATGAAGTAGACTACGCTGAAATTAAGACTGGAGTTACCAAAACTTGCAAAATGAACTCGATCTACCTTAGTTAATTTAACTGATTGAATAATTTCATTAATCAGTTGTGGAATTTGAGCTAATTTCTCTTGAGGAGTGTCATAGGTAACTCCAATATTAAAGGTACTTCTTCTTAATTTCATTCTTTTATAGTTGTGAATTCTGGCATTAGTTAAATCATTATTAGCAATTACAATTTCTTCACCTTGTAGAGCTTTAATGCGAGTAGTTTTAATACCAATTTTTTCCACTGTGCCGCTTTCATCACCTAATACGATATAATCGCCAACCTCAAATGGCTTATCAAAATAAATCGAAAAAGAACTAAATAAATCTCCCAAAATGTTTTGCATCGCCAAAGCGACTGCGATGCCGCCGATTCCCAGGCCAGTAGTCAAAGCAGTAATATTAATTCCCAGATTTGATAAAATTAATAAAATTCCAACCAACCACACCATTCCCACGCTGATTTTTTTAATAGCATTAATTGGTGCTTTATTTTTTTTATCTTTTGAATATTTTTGAACTACGTATTCAATAGCAATTATAATTTTAGAGCTGATTTCGATCACCAACCAAATAATTAAACCAACTTCCAGCCATTGATTCAAATTTTGCCAATCAAGTAAACGACTTGAAAGATAAAAAGTTAAATAAAGATAAAAAAATGAGTTTATTGATTTAATCATTTTGACCAAGAAATCATCAAAATCAGTTTGGCTTTTTTGAGCCCATTCAACCAAGTTATGAATGACAATTTTTTTAAAAATTTTAAAGCCAATCAATAATCCCACTAAAAATATTAAGGCTAGTAAATAATCAGCTATCGTATTATTAAGCCACACAATCTGTAGATAGGTTGGAAATTGAGATAAGTCTAAATTCATTGAATTTGTATTTTATCAAAAATAGATTATTTTTTCAAATTTCATTAGTTAATTTCATTAGTTAATATCCTGAGTTCAAAATGGAATCCGCGCACTTCACAACAAGGGGTAGAATATGTGGATGGGAAAAAAACACAATAAATTAACTGCTTTAGAGCGAGAAAAAATATCAATTTGGTTGAGCAAAAAGATTGGAAAACGAGAAATAGCTCGTAGACTAAATCGGAGTGACAGCACAATCAGAGATGAAATTAAGCGAAATAGTTTTGGCGATAACTATATAGCTGTTCATGCTCAAGCTAAAGCTGAAAAACGAGTGATAAAAGCTAGACATAGACATCCACTCAAAAATAAATCTGTTTACAAATATGTACTTAAAAAAATAAGGTTAGGCTGGAGTCCAGAACAAATATCTGGAAGATT
>JAHIVL010000020.1 GCA_018816485.1 Patescibacteria group bacterium
AGGACAAGGGAAAGGTTTTGTTAAAACAGTAATGGGAGCTACACCTGACTGAGTACGCGTAGGCTTCATCTTAATACTATCTAGTATATATCTTTGCTGTGTTTTTAGTCCATGCATACCAGCAAGATTTCTGTAACCTAAGGTAAGCTCTTCCTTTGAAAAAACATTGCCATCTTCTTTTGCATACATTTTAATTAATTTAGCAAGTTCTTTTGGAGTAATTACATCCATCGACTCCAAAGTTTTAAATAGCGGAACAAAAGAATCAATATAATTGGTATAATCAAATTTTAATTTCATAAGCTTGATATATTATAATTGATTGAACAATATAAGTATGGACGAAAACACAATAAAAAAACTAAACAGAATCAATCTTGATTTCTATAACACGACCGCAAAAAATTTTGATGATGCTAGACAATATTTTTGGCAAGGTTGGGACTCATTAATTAAATACTTTGAATACTTCAATCAATTAGAGTTGCTAGATTTAGGCTGTGGTAATACAAGATTTTTTCAATTTATTAAAAATCATTTGCCCGATAAGAATATTAATTATCTTGGCTTAGATAGTAACCATGAGTTACTAACTTTTGCTCAAGAAAATTTTGATAGTATGGTAGAAGAGAAAAAGGGCAATTTTGAGTTAAATGAAACTGATATTGTAACTTCATTGGTTGAAAAGAAAGATTTTCTAATAGAGAAAAATTTCCAAGTAATCGTATCTTTTGGAGTTTTTCACCATATTCCTTCATATGATTTAAGATTGCAACTTCTTGAGTTTATGAAATCTAAAATTACCGATGACGGTTTAATCATTATTTCATTATGGCAGTTTATGGAATTTGAAAGATTTAGAAAAAAAATTGTCAACGACTCTCAAATTGAAAATGTAAACTTAAAAAATCTAGAAATTAATGATTTTATTCTAGATTGGAAAAAAGGCAAAGAAGCAAACAGGTACTGCCATTTTGTTGATGAAGCTGAACAAAATAAATTAATCCAGCAATCTAATTTAGAACTTATTGAAACTTTTAGAGCAGACGGAAAAGAAGGAAATGTTAATATTTACCTTGTGCTAAAAAAATGTAGAATATTTTAAATTATGAAAATAATCTTATCACTCTTACTAATAGTATTCTCAATAGTTGGAATTGTTGACTCTTCATATATTACGTATGAAAAGTTTTCAGAATCAGTCTCAGACTGCGGAGTCGGTTCTGAGTGTGGAACAGTACTAAACAGCGAGTGGTCAAACATAGGACCAATTCCACTTTCATTACTAGGATTTGCATTCTATTCATCACTTTTTATACTTTCAATCTTAAATTACATTGAGTTTGATTTGAAATCACAATTAGAAAAAGTTTGTAATAAGCTAAGTTTTAAAAAAACATCAATATTCAGACAGATAACAATTCAAGAATTAATTCTTGTAGCAACCATCTTTGGTGCTCTCTTTTCTGGTTACTTGGTTTTTTTAATGGTAATTGTTATTAATGCTTGGTGTAAATACTGTTTAATTTCTGCCTTCACTTCCTTAACATTATTTGCAATTTCTTCAACTTATTATTTGAAATATCAAAAGAATTCTCCTTTTTTAATTAAACAAGTTACACTTTCAATTATTCATTTTTTATACGTCACTATTATTAAAAAATTATTCTTTTTGTTTGACGCCGAGCTAATTCATAATTTACTAACTAGCACTGGAAAAACCTTGGGTTCAAATAAAATATCACAATTTTTAACAACTACTTTTTTCTCTTTTAATCACTCAAATTTAGAAAAAAGAATTGATGGAATAACGTTTAAAAATCCTGTTGGTCTATCTGCAGGATTTGATTATAACGGAGAATTAACTGGAATATTGCCAAGCGTAGGTTTTGGCTTTCATACAATTGGAACAGTAACATATGAGGCATATGAAGGAAATACTAAACCCCGACTTGGAAGATATTTAAAATCTAAAAGCTTGTTAGTAAATAAGGGCTTTAAGTCTTTGGGAGCAAAAGTTATTGCTAAAAAGTTAACTGGCTTGAATTTTTCAATTCCAACTGGAATTAGTATTGGTAGCACCAATAAACATTATAATTCTAGCGAAGATCAAATTAAAGACATCTTGAAAACATTTACAATTTTCGAAAAATCAAAAGTTAAACACCAATACTATGAACTAAATATCAGTTGCCCAAATACTTTTGGTGGACAACCATTCACTACTCTAGATAAATTAAAACTGCTTTTGAATTCACTTGAAAAACTAAATATATCAAAACCAATTTATGTAAAAATGCCAATTGATCAAAGCAATAAAGAAACTTTACTAATGCTGCAAATCATTAATAAATATAATATTGCAGGCGTTATTTTTGGCAATCTAACAAAAGATAAATCAAATCCTGACGTTGATCCAGCTGACTTGAAAGCATGGAAATTAGCCAAAGGAAACTTGAGTGGTAAACCAACTTGGAAAAGATCAAATAAATTAGTTAAATTAACCAGAAAAAATTTTAAAAAACGATTCACAATTATTGGATCTGGGGGAATATTCACTGGTGAAAATGCTGTAAAAAAGATAAATGACGGCGCGGATCTAGTTCAACTAATAACTGGAATGATCTTTGAAGGGCCACAAGTCATTGGCCAAATAAATTTAAGGTTATCTCTCTGCAGACTTTCCACAAAAACTCCTAAATGGTAGGGGCTCTACTACAAAAACTACTGCCTTGTTTATCTCTCTCCGAGACTTTAATATACTATATTTTATGATCAGTTGATATACTTCAAACAAGATGAATAATAAAATAACTAATAAAAAAAAGCGAGTCATAAAAAGAATACTTTGGCCAGATGCGATTAGAGTAATCTCAGTTTTTTTAGTAATCCTAATTCACACTTCTGCTAAGGTTGTTTTATCATGGGGACAAGTAAACACTTCGGAGTGGATAATTGGAAATATTTTTGATTCATTTGCAAGAATAGCCGTACCATTATTTGTATTGCTGAGTGGTTCATTGCTGCTTCACAAGAAAGACAATCTTAAAACGTTTTTAAAAAAAAGAACTAGCAGAATTTTGTTTCCATGGCTTTTTTGGGGAACAATTTTATTATTTTTGAATAATTTTTCTGTATTTGGAAATAAAAGCCTCAAATTACTACTAATCGAAAATTTCCTTAGCGGATTCTGGTTCATGCCAATGATAACTGGAATCTATATAATTACACCAATAATTAAAAAGTTTGTAGTCAATGCAACAAAAAAAGAATTAAAATACTTTTTTGGAATTTGGTTTGTACTAGCATCACTAGTCCCAACTCTAAATAATATTTTTGACCTTGATATCAGTTTTATTAACCCCAGTTGGTTTGCCTATTTGGGGTATTTTGTTGGAGGCTATTACATTGTTCATAAATCAAAAATTTCTAAACAACATCTGCGCCAATCAAAACTGATTTTTATTATATGTTTAATGCTTACTATTTTTGGGACTTATTTGCTATCAAATAAAAATAATCAATTTTCTGGATACCTTTATGAGTATCTTTCTGTAAATGTTTTATTAATGAGTTTTTCATCATTTATATTATTATTTAATTATTTTAAAAAAGTAAAAATAAATTATAAATTAACAAAATATATTAATTTTATTTCTAAAAATAGTTTTGGTATTTTGCTAAGCCACATAATTATCATAAAGATTTTTTCACTACAACCTTATCCATTAATCACGATTCCATTATCAACTATTGTAATTTTTTCTTTCACACTATTTTTGATTAGTGGATTAAAAAAGGTTAGTTTTTTAAAAAACGTTGTGGGATAGATTTGTTCAGAACTTTTTATCAAACAATCTATTTTTAATTGACTTGTATATCTTATAAGCATGTGGTAATGCCAAGATTTTTTCCAATCAGCTTTTCTTTCCAATTTTTTTGATCAGAAAAAATAGTTGTTAAAGCTAAGGGACAAAATTAAGTTCTTAATAATGCCATATGATCCGCTATACTTAAACCATGCAAAATAAAAAAATTTCTATAACCTCAGAAAAAGTCGTAAAAGTATCCTTCTTCGTGGATATCAGTGATGTTTTAATAAATTTACTGGTAGCAATAATTTCTGGAAGCGTTGTCATGTTTTCTCAAGCTTTACAAGGAGGTGCTGATCTTTTAGCTTCTGGACTTTTAGTATTCGGTATTAAAAAGTCAAAAAAACTACCAGATCACAAACACCCTTTTGGTTACGGTAGGGAGATATATTTTTGGACTTTTCTTTCAGCCCTGACAACTTTTCTAATGACTGCAGGTGTGTCATTTTATTTAGGATTAAAAAGATTTCTAAATCCCCAACCGATTAATAACGTTAATTTAATAATCGTAGTTCTATTAGTGTCAATATTGACAAACGGATACGCCATGTCATTAGGTTTCAGAAGACTTTTGGGTAAAAACGTTTATAAGAATATTTTACAAATTTTTCTTCACTCGGCATTTATTGCAACTAAAACCGCTTTTGTTTTGGATTTAATGGGTACACTAGCCTCAATACTAGGATTAATTTCTATTTTGCTTTATAAATTCAGCAACAACCAAAAATTAGATGGACTAGGCGCAATGCTTATTGGTACAACTTTGGCGATATTGGCAATTTATATCTTAAAAAGTGCGAAAGATCTTTTGGTTGGGCAAAGTGCGTCGCCCGACACTGAAGATAAAATTATATCTACTGTCGAAGCTTTATCAGAAGTTCAAAAGGTAATAGATTTAAGAACTCTACATATTGGTACAGATACCTTACTGGTAGATATAGAAGTAAATTTACAAGACGGCTTGACTACGGACCAAATAGAAATTTTGATCGACAAAATTCAAGCAGATATTGTAAAACAAGTTCCCGAAGCAAAAGAGGTTAGAGTAGTATTAGAAACTCCCAAAGTCAAGCCTTTATTGAGATAGTTACATATTACTTTTCTACTAGTAAGTTATGTTATAGCTACACTCTCTTAAGTTTTAGGTAAAGAGAAAGCAAGATCTTCTTCATCTGTAAAATATTTCGAAAATAATTGAGCAAAGTAGTCATCTACTAAAGTTATTAGACACAAAAATACCATTGCTTGGTCTATAAAAACTTGAGTTAAAGTAGTTTTTCCAGTTTTCACATCAACTGCATCTTTATAGCCATGCTCATCATAAAACCCAGGAATTAATTCTAAAGTAGAAATAGCTTTTAGAGCTATTTCTGGTCTAGCTAAAAAAGCTAACACAACACCATGAGCGGAGATGACCGAACCGCTGGAATATATTCCCCCAACACCCATTTCTGTATAACGATCATCGTCATTTGGATTATCAGCTACTGAAATACCAACCATACCACCTAAATTTTGATTGCCATATTCTAAATGCCCGTCAAAAATTTGTTGCAAAACTACATCTAAATATTTTTCCCTGATAAATAAACGAGGCATAAGTAGCTCAAATAAAGCTCCTCCAGCTAATTTGTCAGGGATTGCTCCCTGCTTGTTTAATAAGCGTTGCAATATTTTGACTCTCTGTTCTTTGTCTTCTGTCAAAGCAGCATTTACCCAATGAACAATTCTTGTTTCGGAAAGTAAGTCTCGACTATAATGATGTTTAGTGTATTCGGATTGAGAAACACTATATCCTCCAAAATTCTCGTTTGATTCTTCATCGAAAAAAAAATCAAAATTCATCTTACTTAAAAATTCTTCTTGAATTAATTCTGCCAAATCAGGTTTTGCTTGAGCAACAATGAGTAAAGCTAATGCTAACCAAGCGTTATCAACAGATGATAAGAATAAATCCAGCTCATGTCCATCTTCAGGCCACTGGTTAAGTTTTTTCTTTGATTTTGAGTCATACCAATCATAAAAGAAACCATTGAATGTTTCAATTTTCTGAAGTGATTCCAGCATCAATCCAAGTCGACGGTTTGCTTCGTTTGAATCTAAAGTTTGAAGCTTTTCAGCCCCTAAAATTGAGAGGATTCCCAAACCAATATTAGTTGGTTTTGTTTGAGGAAAAATATTAGTTTCTGTCAGAGAAAAGCGTAGACGATCTACAGGAAAAAAATTAGATTCCTCTCTTTGAAAAAAAAGATCCAATGAAGCCCAAGTTCTTAAAGCTCTTTGTCTAAGAAAAGGTGTCAAGTTTTCTGCCAATAATATTGCAGAATCGAAATTTTCAGATGGATTGCTTAAATCTCTAGTAGCTTGTTCAGTTTCTTGTAATATGATTAATCAGTATAACCTGAAAAATTAAATTAGCTATAACCAACTAATTCACAATTACTGCTCTTTGAGTTTATGCATTAGTAATGAAAATAAATTGTAAAAATTTCATAAACAAAATTTTAGAATCCAACCGTAGGTATGGATTGTTACAATGAAAAAAGCTAATATGCAAAATCAAGTGTGATTTATCCTGTTCTGGATGGGTTGCCGTGAACAATCTTATGTGCTTGAAGTAGTAATTTTTTTTGTAGCGCACTATGAGGATCAAATGGACCACTTACCAAGCCATCTTTAAGTGGATCAAAATCAAGATCAGTTGTCAGGTGAGGGTTACTATCAGCCAAAGCTTCCTCAGAGAATGGACCCTGCTTAATAACATGGGTTGCTAACAGTTTTTTTGATAGTGAGTCAAGACGGACGGGTTCTTTGCCTCCCACAAAAATAATATTTGCACTCGGACTTGACGCAACCCCCAAACCCAACTCAAAAGGAGTCGGTCCCGCCATAGATGGTGAGATTAACATTAATTTTCCATTGATAACAGCCCATTGCTCCTTATGGAAGTGGCCAGTTATACAAATGTTTGTGTCAGCGAACATCTGACCAAGACCCTGCATCATTTTCTTTGCTTTGAGAACCTGTGGACTCCCACCTTTACCAGCAAATTGATGGCTGAGCCAAACTCCATAACCACCAACATCCATAAATCCAGAAGGATGTTGTAGGAAGTTACCATCGGGGGTAACCAGAGATTGAAGATTTCTTACTACTTCTGGCTTATCTTTTCTTTCTAATAACAACCTCATCATAATTTGGAGTGCGTTTGTATAATCATACCCCGTAAACTTTGTCATACTATTTAATTCGTGATTTCCAGGAACTATTCCTACATTAGTAATGTGGTCTAAATATGTAGGAAGATCTGCAATATCTCTGCCTTGAGTTAAAGACATCTCTAGTAACCATAATAAATACTGTTCTTGATGTATCATTCTCACGAGACCTAAGAGAGCATGTTCGTTTGGCATGCTTGGATAGTTCCTACTTTCTAGGTGGTCACCTCCGAACAGAAGAACGGTGGGGTGATTGGGGATTATTTGTGTTACAAGAATATCAAGTAAGTTAACGAGATAATCTACTCTGCTTGCAATTGAACCGATATGAGTATCAACCAAAGGTACGATGGCCATTCTTTCTGGGGAGATTGATGCACGCTCCATTAATTCTGGAGTGAATAACCATGTTCTATTGAGCCCGCTAGAACTCATCCCTGTCATTATGCCTCCGGGGGTTGGCAATGTGCCCCTGGTAAACATTTGTCTTGCACTTCTATCTCTTGCTTCCTGGAGGGAAGTTCTTCCCTCCATCCCTGTTTTCACAAAGCCTGGAGTAGAGACCATTCTGGTTGAACCACCCATTCCTAAAGCAACATCATTATGAAAATTCACCAATTCGTCAGGAACAGGAATGCCCGAAGCTTTCATTTGACCCAGTAGTTCACCAGAACGTCTGAAAGGGTTAGCTTGTACTGTTGTGGCGGTTAAAGCAAAATTGTGGTGAAGTAAGGTGGTTCTCTCTTCTCCATCACCAAGTTCTGTAGTTATTTTTAAACCGTCAAAAATGCCAAAATCTTCAAACTTTTTTCCAGGAAGGGGAATATTATCTAGGTCAAGAATGTCAGTATAATGAGCTGGCAAAGGTTCATTATTTATAAGACGTTGATAAGCATCAAAAAGCAGTAAGTATTCTTCTTGGCGAACAAAAACACCGGGAGTATTTTCGATTTCTTCCGGTGTTAGGTGGCGATAGTCTTCGTGTATTATATCCATAGTTCTTACTTCATCGGCTGACCTAAGTCTCCTACCAGATCTAAGATTGTACGGGTAAGCAACATTTATTTGGAATTCATAATGAGTATCCCAAGCATCTAGTTGTTTTAATTGGTCTTCTTGCCAATATGTTACATGCCCTTTTTGAGAATCGGTTGGTGGCTTTGCCCGTTCTTGTAAATCGCACATTGCCATAATGTTGTAGTTGCGACATTGTTCAAAGTCTTCAGAACTCATCACATAAGACACTTCTAGACCAATTTCTTTTATGGAGTTGATAAAAAGTAATGCCGCTTTAAATTGCTCATTCATACTTCTCATGACCAGATTTTTTCTCTGGTCTTTTTTTCTAAAGTTAAATCCACCAGCAACAATGCCAGATATAATAACTTGATGGGGTTTTTCATCATCTGGAAGGTTGTCAAGCCAAACCACTATTCTTCCTAAGGTTTCATAATCAAGATCCTTTTGTCCGAAGAGGATGTCGCCTAGATAGAGAAACCGCCTTTCGTCTCCTTCAATAATAAGTTTTATTTCGGGAATAGCATTTTTTTCCCTTGATACTTCATATCGCTCTCGAACATCATCTAGATTCTGGATCTCAGTCGAGGCGGATCTCCCCCCAAGAAGAAATCTGTTTGCCATATCAACACTTCTTAATTCACTGGCTCCCAAATTAATGGCTTTCTTCCCTCTGGCTGTTAAGCTAATTTTTCCATGTTTAGACCTTTTAACTAAACCTGCCTCAATAAACACGTTTATCATTCCGTCAACCAGTTCAGGAGAATAATCTATAATTGGTGCCGTTACATCTTTAAATTGATCCATTAATTCTTCTATAGTGGCAGATTTACTTTGAACACCACGTTTAAGCATATGACCCAGAGTGTCAAACGCTGCTGGTGGTAGCAACCCCAATAATTTACCGGAATAGTTTGGTCTTTGTTCTGTTTTGTGTAGTGATCCATTATTAACACTCCTTGGATCTAAATCGCGACTAATACGCAATACTTCTTCTTGCCAAAAAATATAAAATTGGGCGGTGCCAATAGGATCTGATTCTGCAAGAGCTAATTCCAACTGATTGAAAAGTATGTTAAATTTCGTGCGAAATTCAAAATTTGTATTTGGCCAAAAGTAAATAACGCAATCAAGCAGTGTTTTGATTGCTTCATAGGTTGGTTGTTTAGTAATTTTTCTAGTAATTATTCCTAAAACTTTAAGTAGGATTATCGGGTTAAGTTTTGTGGGGTTTTCAATTGCTCTTTTTAAAGATTGGATCGTTTTTTGACCAATGGTGTAGTCTGTTTGCAACTCTGACAACCTAAGGGTCAACTGTTGTTCTGGAGAAGGAATATGCCCATCGATAATAAGTTGTCTAAATTCTTCATCATTTAATTGGGCAATATTCAAAAGGGCTATTGTAAAAAGGGCTTTAATATTACTTAGCAACTCTGGGAGATTTTCCCGAGTGGCTTCAATCACCTCTAGTATTAATTTATTTTTTAGTTCTTCTAAATAAGGTTTTTCATCTGGATCTTCATCATCACTTTTTCTGTCTAAGTTTTCATTCGATTCTTTACTACCTAACAAGAGCAGTAATAATTGTTTTGACAAAACCAATCGCAATTCTTCTACAGATTCTACTTTTTGCAATTGTTCTTTGTTTTCACTCATCTAGACATCCCATTTGGTAATATTTTTTTATAAAACTCAAATTACAATATCCTATCATTGATAAGCTTGTCAATGATACATTTTGCCAGTACTTTGTATAATTTTGGTGTAATTTTATATGCCTGATCAGAAAACTCCGGGTTTTATAAGCCTAGAAATGAATGCTAGGCTTATGAGTGCTTAGTTGTGAAACTCCAGCCCTTAGATTGGATGACACAAGTTGACTATGTCAGAACTTTTTTTATTAATTCAATTTCGGGAATAAATTTTCCAGAAGGTAATTTTGATGAACGATCTAAAAAGCCTTTGTTACCTGAAATTTTAAATCCAAATTTTGTATAAAAACCAATTGCTTAGTAATTATAGCTAGCAACATTTATCAAAATATCTTTTTTAAATCCTAGCCAAACAAGAGCTTCCTCAATTAATAATCTTCCTGTACCTTTTCCATGAAAAGAAGGAAGAACGTATATTGCACCAATTCTGTTATTATCTAATTCTTTTTTTTAATTTCATACACTTTTCCTTTCGTTTAGTGTATCAAACCGTACTTAGCTTACTGTATTAAATTGGGGGGGGTGCAGTCCATAAGATTGTAGTTTACTTCTTTGAATAATGTGGCCATATCTTGTATTTTACCTTCTCTTACTTTTCTTTCTAGGATTATTAGCAATACTCCTCTCCTTATGTCCCGGTTTCTGTGAGTAGTGTTTATCCTTTGGAATATTATATTCCTTCTCAAATTTAACATCTTCTTGATGTAATTTTTTTAGTATTTCTTTACAAATTCTCATAATAAGTTCCTTACTTAAAATAATTCCCTACATTCAAGATTGAATCCGCTCACTTAGTACTTTTTAATTCCTCTCTAAAAGCCTCTTGAGGTGTTCGATAACCCAAGCATTTTCTTGGTCTATTTGGACTGCACCCCTACCGTAATACAGTAGCGAGTTTGGTTTGATTGATATTGTTAATATTTTCTACCTCGTTACTTTTTAATAATTCTTCAAATTCGCTGGGTGGTAGATAGCCTAGTGACGAGTGAAGTCTTCTTGTATTGTAAACATCATTGATGAATTTGAATAGGTTTTGTTTTGCCTCCCAAATACTTTGATAATCATTTAAGTAAACTTCATTTGTTTTCAGAGTTTTAAAAAAACTTTCTGCCATTCCATTTTCCCAAGGACAACCAGGATTGCTCATGGAAATTCTAACTCCATAAAATTTAAGTAAATTGGTGTAGTCATGTCTAGAGTAAGCATCGATTATTACTGCTAAATATACAAAGCCACTAGGGAGCTTAATCATTTGGTAAATCTCCTTTACTCAAGTTGTCTTTTTTTTTAAAAGGGTATTGGCGTCTTTGAGTATTTTGTTCTCTAGAGTAGCTCTACCTAGTGCTGCTTCTAACTCTTTGACTCTAGCTTTATCAATACTGGTTAAAGTATGAGCTGAGCTACCACTCCCTGGAAAACAGTTAATCGAGTCTTTTCTGTATTTATTCATCCACTGACCAATTAAGTTAGAACCAATCATGTACTCACGACTAGCTTGAGCCTGTGTTTTGAGTCCTTGATCAACCTCCTCGCACACCTGAATCTCAAATTCACGACTAAACCTTCTTTTTTTTAATTTCATACACTTTTCCTTTCGTTTAGTGTATCAAACCGTACTCAGCTTACTGTATTAAATTGGGGGTGCAGTCCAGTATATTTTGGACTATACATAAATACAGTATATCACATTCCGACAATATCCCGACAAATATCCCGACAGTGATGTCCGACTTGGTCTTCCGCCTATGCTTCGGAAATTCCTTCATAGAATTCAGTCAAGATTCGAAGTGATCCAAATCAACATAGTCAAATATCCAATAAAAAACCAGCTGAAGCTGGTATTTTATTGGATGGCACAAGTGGACTATGTATGATATCTATAATTTTCAGTACAAACTGATCATTGACAAATGTGGCGTATCTGACACAATATAAACAATGAAGAAGATAGTGATCTTATGATTATTTAGCAACAAAAGAACTAAGTACCTTTTTAATTGAAGTTAGAGCTAAATTTAATGATCTTTTTGAAATCTTAAGCAAAGAAGGCAAACTAGAAATGCCCTTTGCAAAGAAAATAGGAAATGAACTACTTGAAATTAGGGTCAAACATAGGGGACAATGGCGAGCAATTTACGCATATATATTAAAAAACCAAGTGATAATTTTATCTGCTTTTCAGAAAAAAACTCAAAAAACACCAAAGAAAGAACTAACTAAAGCTCTAAAAAGACTTAAAAGATATTAAAGAAAGGATGTAATATGAAGAATAATAATGTTTCTCTAAATGAATGGGGCAAACAGTTTTCACTAGCACAAAAAAAGAATGCTAAAAAAGCCAACAATTACTACGCTGTGGTTGAAGAATTTAAAAAGATAAGAAAAGAGCTTGGTTTTACTCAACAAGAGTTGGCAGACAAAATGGGTATTGATCGCACTGTAATTACTAAAATAGAAACAGGCGCCAGAAATACAACCCTAAAAAGTTTAATAATGTTTGCTGAGGGTATGGATAAAAAACTTAAGATAAGTTTTGTTTAAGGTTATTTCTTGAGTTACTGTGTGATGGCACAGGTGGACTATGTTAGAACTTTTTTCTTCAATCAATTTTTAAAGAGTAATTTTGAAGCAAAGTTCCATACATAAGAAATTTCTCAGCTTTATCTTGAGAAACATTTGGGTCATTATCAGAATTTAAGTCTATAATAATATCATTTATATAACTATCAAGACTTTGATTTGATAGTTCTAATGACCATTTCTTTGATTCCTGCCAAAACCTATTAGCAGCCTTTTGAGAACCTCTACTCATTAGACTAGCAACTCTATAAAGATCATTAGAAAGAGAACCTATGAGCATTTTTTTATTTGTCATAATATTTCTTTGAAAAAATACTCAGTTAATTCTTTGTACTTACTTTTAATTTCTTCACTCTGAATTTCATTCTTAGTATTATTGTCACTTGGCCTAATATTAATAAAGGAGTTAAAATCAATTCCTGATGTTTCTAAATCGATTCCACCACCCCATAAATATTTCTGTTTGGAATTTTGCTCGATCAAAATCTGTTCTCCTTCAAAATGACGATTCATTCCTGCTGAACAAATCTTATTTTCAATATCAATAACAGTCTTTATATAAACCTCAAATTCGCCTTTGAGCTTTTCAATTTCTTCTTTTGTAAATGGCTGTGATTTTGTAATTATCATTGGGTATATGATAACAGATTACAGAAAAATTGATGACTTCAAGTTTTCGAAAAATGACACAAGTTAACTAAGTCAGAACTTTTTTTACTTATTCCCAATTCCAAACGCTTTTAAAATATTAAGTTTTTTCTTTTGTGGATTTTTCTTTTCAGCAATCTTTTTTAAAGCTTGATAAAAATCTTCCCATGGACTTTTGCCGTTATATTTTTCTTTAAAATATTCGTTAACCCAGTATTTTGCGTTTATTTCATGAGGTTTAGTTTGTTCATCTAAATGATCTCTTCCTTCAACATATCTTCTTAATACTTCTTCATCCTCATCACCATTGACAGCAATTCTTGTTGCTTCACCAGATTTTACGAATCCTTGGTGATTTTCACCATTTGATACTAATTCCTGTATCCAATGAGTGCCTTCTTCTACACCAATATGCTCTAAGTAATCTGGTAATAAACAATCAACTTTTGGAATCTCTTTGTATTCACTTTCCAAAGTGATTTCTAATTTTTCAGCTAGAATATTGGCTTCTTTAGCTTGTTTGAAAATTGCATCAATTTGCTTAAAAACTTTTGGATTTATTACTAGTACCTGTCCATTTCCACCATTCAAAATACTTGCTTGAGTTTTTCCAAAATCTCTAATATAAATTCCCACTTCATCAACTGATGCATTAGCTTTTTTAAATATCCAACTCAAACCTTTATAAATATGTTCAATAACAAATTCAACAACTTCTTTTGTAATTTCAATTTCAAATTCATTTTGTAAAACAAATTTGAGCTTATCCACAATTACGGATAAATCATTAGTTGCTTGCTCATCCATATTATTTGGCTGTGGTTGTCCATCCATATCTGAGGTTATCATTAATCAATAATATTACAGTAAGTTTTTCAGCGGAAGTCACAAAATAAAATGTTGAATGAGCTATAATCAATATTAGATTGATATATAAAGCTATATTTTATTGATGCCCGACTTGGTCTTCCGCCCATGCTTCAGACATTTCCTCGCAGAAGCTCGGTCAATCCTCCGCCTATGCTTCGGAAATTCCTTCATAGAATTCAGTCAAGATTCGAAGTGATCCAAATCAACATAGTCAAACTTCA